>NZ_LXSD01000218.1:0-19926 GCF_017168095.1 Lysobacter enzymogenes
CCGAGACGTCGCCCCGCCCCGCCTTGCCTAGCGCCGCCGCCGCGGCGCTGGCCCGCGCCAAGGCCAAGGCCGCCCAGCGCGGCACGCCGTAGCCGCTTCGCCGCGGCCTTATCCTTTCCCTCTCGCCTCGCCCGCCCCCGCATGCCCAAGACCGCGCCCGCCTCCCGGCCAGCCAAGTCCGCCCGTTCCGCGTCCGCCGCCGCGGGCAAGACCGCGGCGAAGAAGACTGCGCCGGCGGCCAACAAGACGCCCGCACGCAAGCCCGCAGCCAAGGCCGCCACGAAAAAGATCGCGGCGAAGAAACCGGCGGCGAAGAAACCAGCGACGAACAAACCGGCAACGAAGAAGGCAGGCGCGAAAAAAACCGCCGCGAAGAAAATCGCGACCAAGAACGCCGCCGCGGCCAAGCCCTCGGCGAAACCGCCGCGCCCCAGCGGCCGCGTCGACGCGGCCGTGCGCGAACGCCCCGGCGCGCAGATGCCGCCTGCGCAGATCGAGGAGATGTTCGCGCGCCTGCAATCGCTAGACCCGCATCCGACCACCGAACTGGAATACACCACGCCGTTCGAATTGCTGGTCGCGGTCGCGCTGTCGGCGCAGGCCACCGACGTCGGCGTCAACAAGGCCACGCGCAAGCTGTTCCCGCTGGCGAACACGCCGCAGGCCATCGCCGCGCTCGGCGTCGACGGGCTCAAGCCGTACATCGCCACCATCGGCCTGTTCAACACCAAGGCGCAGAACGTGGTCGCGCTGTCGCAGCAGTTGCTGGAACGGCACGGCGGCGACGTCCCGCGCGAGCGCGCCGCGCTCGAGGCGCTGCCCGGCGTCGGCCGCAAGACCGCCAACGTGGTGCTCAACACCGCCTTCGGCGAGCCGACCATCGCGGTCGACACCCACATCTTCCGCGTCTCCAACCGCACCGGCCTGGCGCCGGGCAAGGACGTGCTGGCGGTGGAGCACAAGCTGCTCGAGGTGGTGCCCGATCGCTACCTGCAGGACGCTCACCACTGGCTGATCCTTCACGGACGTTACGTTTGCAAGGCACGCAAACCCGATTGCCCGCACTGCGCCATCCGTGATCTTTGTCGCTTCCCGGACAAGACGCCCGGCGAGCCGGAGCCCGTAGCTGCTTGATCGACAAGGGTATTGCGGCCGCAATCTGACAGTTGTAACGGCGTCATCCCGCGGTCATGCCCGAGAAATAAGTCAGCCCTGTCACATTTACGCAACTTTCACACTCTAGCCTGCGCGCCATCTCTCCACGCCCCAGGGCTAGACCAAATGAAACTCTCGCGTAACACCCTTGCCGTCGCGTTGTTCGCTGCGCTCGCCGCGCCCGCCGCGCACGCCGAAATCGCTCTGGACGTCATCGGCGACTCGGAAGTCACCTTCGAAGGTCTGGTCCAGGCGGATTACAACGACTTCAACAGCGACGTGCTGAACCTCAACGGCGACGTGCCGGACGGCAAGGACACCGACCAGGAACTGCGCCGCGCCGAGCTGGTGCTCAAGGGCAAGGGCCCGGGCAACTTCGAATGGGTCGCCGGCTACGACGCCAAGGCCGACAAGTTCCTCGACGTCAACCTGAAGTACAAGATCGGCGGCGACGGCAACCACTTCGTGCAGTTCGGCCAGTTCAAGCAGCCCAACAGCATGGAAGAGCTGTCCTCGACCAAGAACAACGACTTCATCTCCAAGGCGATGGTGACCAACACCTTCGGCATCGCCCGTCGTCTCGGCGTCGCCTACAGCTACGGCACCAACGACTGGAGCGTCACCGCCAGCTACTTCGGCGACGAGCTGACCCGCAACCAGAAGCACGGCAAGGGCTACGGCCTGCGCGGCACCTTCGCCCCGATCAACGAGAAGGGCAACATCCTGCACCTGGGCCTGTCGTACGTGAACCTGGACGCGGAGCTGGAAGGCAACACCGGCGTGCTCGACAACAGCTCGCGCATCCGCACCCGTCCGCAGGCCGATCTGGCCGCCGGCCGTCTGGTCGATACCGGCACCCTGACCAACGTCGACACCCAGTCGATCATCGGCGCCGAAGCGATGTACGTGCACGGCCCGTTCAAGGTCCAGGCCGAGTACATGCGCAGCACGCTCGACCGTTACAAGACCGCCACCCTGACCGGCAAGGACTTCACCGCCGACAGCTGGTACGTCAGCGGCCTGTGGAACATCACCGGCGAGACCTGGGGCTACAAGTCGGGCACCCCGACCACCCCGCTGCCCAACGAACCGGCCAGCGGCATGTGGCAGGTGGGCATCCGCTACGACAAGATCGACCTCAACGACGGCAGCCTGCGTCCGGGCGCCACCCCGACCGCCGCGCCGATCGTCGACGGCGTGCTCGGCGGCGAAATGAGCGCCTGGACCGTGGGCGTCAACTGGTACTGGCGTTCGAACTTCAAGTTCATGCTGGACTACTCGATCGTCGACAGCTCGCGCTACATCGGCAAGACCAGCGCGACCTACTCGCAGAGCCCGCAGTACAACAACCGCACCTTCAACCGCGTCGTCGACGACAGCCCGAACGTGGTCAGCGCGCGTCTGCAGTTCTACTGGTAAGCGCCATCGCGGCATCCCGCCCGCGCTTGCATGCCGCGGGCGGCCTCTCTCTCCCCCTCGATCGGATTGATCGTAAGGCGCGGCCTCGGCCGCGCCTTTCTTTTTTTGCGGCCGCGGCGCGATCTCGTTTCCGACTGTAGGAGCGACGCGAGTCGCGACCGCGACAACGCAGCTACGCCGCTGCTTTCACCGCAGTTGCGTTGTCGCGGTCGCGACTCGCGTCGCTCCTACAGTCTGGTAGGCGGCGGCGCAGCGATCTTGCGGGAGGGGGTAAAACACACCTGCGTCGCGGGTTCGCAGGTGAACACAGTCACGCGGCGAAAAAAAACGGGCGACGGCTCCACGCCGCCGCCCATCCGCGACCGCGTCGCGCGTGATCAGAGCATCTTGCCCGGCGCGTAGTGCTTCGGCCCGCTCGGTACGCCGTCGACATAGTCCTGGCTGTAGCTGCGGTACGCCGGTTCGCCGTGCACCGTGCCCTGCTGTTCGGTGCCGTGGTAGGGGCCGGTCAGCGGCTCGCCCTGGGCGTCGGTGCGGATCGCCAGGCCGTCGGCGGTGACGATCTCGCTGTTGGCCGGATAGCCGTTCGGCGCCACTTGCGCCTGGTACGGCTCGCCGACCGGCACGCCGTCGCGCTGGTTCTGGAACGTCGCCCTGCCGTCGGCGCCGACCGCGCTGGTCTGCTGCGGGCCGTTGTCGCTGAAGGGCCGCACGAACACCACTTCGCCCGGATAGATCAGGCTGGCGTCGCGCGTGCCGGGGTTGCCCGCCGGATCCAGCGACCACTGCGGATTGTCCTTGAGCAGTTGTTCGACCGAGGTGCCGTTGCGCTGCGCGATCGCGCTGAGGTTGTCGCCGGGTTCGATCACCAGCGCACGGGTGCCGTCGGGCGCCTTGACCTGCCCGGCTTCGACCTCGGCCTTGGTGTTGACCAGGGTCGCGTTGAGCTGCGCGGCCGAGGGACCGGAATAGTCGGGACCGTTCAATGCCATGTTCGTCTCCGTGTGCGGGGGAAGGGCTTCGGTGCCCGCGCCCACGATGACCGCGCAGTGTCATGTCGTCAGCTAGGAGATTCCCTAGCTGCGCGCCGGCGAGCGGCCCGTCGGCTCCGGTGCGGCGCGCGCGGAGCGCTCGTGCGCCCCATTCAGTCGCCGCGTACGCCGCCGACGCCGGTTCCTGCCGCGCTGACACGGAAATGTCACCAAACCGTTATGAAATAGCGCGCAGGGCGGAACGTGTCCGCACTCACACTCCAGGGAAACCCATGCACAAGCTCCTCAAGCTCCGTTTCGCCGCGCTCGCGCTGACCACGGCCTTCGCGCTCAACGCTCAGGCGGCCGACGTGACCGGCGCCGGCGCGTCGTTCGTCTACCCGGTGATGTCGAAGTGGTCGGCCGATTACGCCAAGGCGACCAACAAGAAGGTCAACTACCAGTCGATCGGCTCCGGCGGCGGCATCGCCCAGATCAAGGCGGCGACGGTGGACTTCGGTTCCTCCGACGCGCCGCTCAAGCCCGAAGAGCTGGCCAAGTTCGGCCTGGCCCAGTTCCCGTCGGTGATCGGCGGCGTGGTGCCGGTGATCAACGTGCCGGGCGTGGCCTCGGGCGCGATGAAGCTCGACGGCGCGACCCTGGCCAACATCTTCCTCGGCAAGATCACCATGTGGAACGATCCGGCCATCGTCGCGCTCAACGGCGGCGTCAAGCTGCCGGAGAAGAAGATCACCGTCGTGCACCGCTCCGACGGCTCGGGCACCACCTTCAACTTCGTCAACTACCTGTCCAAGGTCAGCCCGGAGTGGAAGACCTCGGTCGGCGAAGGCACCGCGGTGAAGTGGCCGACCGGCATCGGCGGCAAGGGCAACGAGGGCGTGGCCGCCTACGTAAAGCAGATCCAGGGCGGCATCGGTTACGTCGAGCTGTCCTACGCGCTGCAGAACAAGATGGCCTATTCGCGCCTGAAGAACGCCGACGGCAAGTTCGTGCTGCCGACCGACGAGACCTTCTCGGCCGCCGCCGCCAGCGCCGACTGGGCCAACGCCAAGGACTTCTACCTGGTCATGACCAACGCGCCGGGCGAGAACTCCTGGCCGATCACCGCGACCAACTTCATCCTGATGTACAAGCAGCCCAAGAACGCCGAAGGCGCCAAGAACGCCAAGGAATTCTTCAAGTGGGTCTACGCCAACGGCGATGCGCAGGCCAAGACGCTCGACTACGTACCGCTGCCGGACGCGCTGGTCAAGCAGATCGAGACCTACTGGCAGGCGAACATGAGCTATTGATCGAACCGACGGCGATCGGACCGGGGGGTTCTCGGTCGCCGCCAGGACGGATCGCGCAACGGGCCTTCGGGCCCGTTGTTTTTTGGGGAGCGCGGACCGGGGGAACGTTGCCTTGTAGGAGGGCCTTCAGGCCCGATGCTTTTGTGCCGGATCGCGGCGACCGGAGACAAAAGCATCGGGCCTGAAGGCCCTCCCACATAAGGATCCAAACATCGGGCCTGAAGGCCCTCCCACAAAGGATCCTGGCCTTGGGCCCGAAGACCTCCAACACAGATCCGGACCCCGGGGCCTGCGGGCTTCCCCAGCGACTCGAGCCGCGGACCTGGAAGCCCAGCCACCGCGACTGCGGCCCCCTTCCGGATTCGAACCAAGGCCGCCCCAACCCTCGCCGGCATCGCTTTGTTACCGCCGATTCGCAGCAAAACCCCAGAAAAACGCGAACTTGGACACCCCTGCAGGCCTTTCACTACAGATTCGTGACGAATCGATGTCATAGCCGTGTAACAAAAAGATCATCAAATGGCGCCACCCAGCCGGCGCCCAGCCGGCCTCCCTTTGATGGAGCACCGCATGAAATCGTCGGCCCGCATCGCCGTCCTGTCCTTCGCCATCGCGCTCAGCGTCGCCGCCTGCGGCGGCAATCAGCAGCAGAACCCGGCCGCCCACGGCGACGCCAAGACCGACGCGGCCGCGCCCGCCGGCGACAAGGTCGCCGCGCAGATCACCGGCGCCGGCGCCACCTTCATCTTCCCGCTGCTGTCGAAGTGGTCGGACGACTACAACAAGGCCACCGGCGCCAAGGTCAACTACCAGTCGATCGGCTCCGGCGGCGGCATCGCCCAGATCAAGGCCGGCACGGTCGATTTCGGCTCCTCCGACAAGCCGCTGCCGAGCGACGAGCTCGCCGCCGCGGGCCTGGGCCAGTTCCCCTCGGCGATCGGCGGCGTGGTGCCGGTGGTCAACGTCGACGGCATCGACGCCGGCAAGCTGCGCCTGACCGGCCCGCTGCTGGCGGACATCTTCATGGGCAAGGTCGCCAAGTGGAACGACGCGGCCATCGCCGCGGCCAACCCGGGCGTGGCCCTGCCCGACCTCAAGATCAACGTCGTGCACCGCTCCGACGGCTCGGGCACCACCTTCAACTTCTCCAACTACCTGTCCAAGGTCAGCCCGGAGTGGAAGACCAAGGTCGGCGAAGGCACCTCGGTGCAGTGGCCGGGCGGCGTCGGCGGCAAGGGCAACGAGGGCGTGGCGTCCTACGTGAAGCAGATCAAGGGCTCGGTCGGCTACGTCGAACTGGCCTACGCGCTGCAGAACAAGATGGCCCACACCCAGCTGCAGAACGCGGCCGGTCAGTTCGTCCAGCCCAGCGCCGAATCGTTCCAGGCCGCGGCCTCCACCGCCGACTGGGCCAGCGCCAAGGATTTCAACCTGGTCATCACCAACGCCGGCGGCGAGAAGTCCTGGCCGATCACCGCGACCAATTTCATCCTGATGTACAAGCAGCCCAAGGACGCCAAGCGCAGCAGCGACGCGCGCGCGTTCTTCAAGTGGGCCTTCGAGAACGGCCAGGCCCAGGCGCAAGCGCTGGACTACGTGCCGCTGCCGCCGGAGCTGGTGAAGCAGATCGAGGCGTATTGGGGGGCGGAGTTCAAGTGACGTTCTGACCCGCGCCCGCACAGCGGGCGCGGCTTTGTCAGAACGTCATCCCCGCGAAAGCGGGGATCCAGAGCCTTCAGCGCGCCGCCTCCCACCGTGCGAGCCGCGTCGCGATGAAGCCCTGGATCCCCGCCTACGCGGGGATGACGGCAAGTAAGCAACGCGGCACCCGCAACGCGCAGGCTCCGGAAGCATTCGCCATACCCGCTATCCGTATCCACCGAAGCCGACAACGCCGCACCCAACGCCCCACCCGACAGCCAGCTCCCCTCCCACGCGTGGCCCCGCCGGACACCCTTCGCAAATGAACGCGACCGCCCTACCCGCCCAGACCGGCCCCTCCGCCCGCGACGTCAAGGACGCGCGCCAGGATCGGCTGTTCCGCTACGCCCTCACCGCCACCGTCGTCTTCGTCCTGATCGCCCTGGCCAGCGCCGCGCTGTCGATGCTGTGGGGCGGCCGCCACGTGCTGCAGGAGGAAGGCATCGACTTCTTCATCACCGCGCAGTGGAACCCGGTCGAGAACCATTACGGCGCGCTGGTGCCGATCTACGGCACCATCGTCACCGCGCTGATCGCGATGGTCATCGCCGTGCCGGTGAGCTTCGGCATCGCCTTCTTCCTGACCGAGGTCGCGCCGCGCTGGGCGCGCGGCCCGATCGGCACCGCGATCGAACTGCTCGCCGGCATCCCGTCGATCATCTACGGCATGTGGGGCCTGTTCGTGCTGGTGCCGGTGATGACCGAATACGTCACGCCCTGGCTCAACGACCACGTCGGCACCTGGCCGGTGGTCGGCGCGCTGTTCCAGGGCCCGCCGCTGGGCATCGGCATGCTCACCGCCGGCATCGTCCTGGCGATCATGGTCATTCCCTTCATCTCCTCGGTGATGCGCGAGGTGTTCCTGACCGTGCCCACGCGGCTCAAGGAATCGGCCTACGCGCTGGGCTCGACCAAGTGGGAAGTCAGCTGGGACATCGTCCTGCCCTACACCCGCTCGGCGGTCATCGGCGGCATCTTCCTCGGCCTGGGCCGCGCGCTCGGCGAGACCATGGCGGTGGCCTTCGTGATCGGCAACTCGGTCAACTTCTCCGCCTCGCTGCTGGAGCCGGGCACCACCATCGCCGCGCTGATCGCCAACGACTTCGGCGAGGCCACCGAGACCTACCGCTCGGCCCTGCTGCTGCTCGGCTTCGTCCTGTTCATCGTGACCTTCGTGGTATTGGCCGCGGCGCGGCTGATGCTGATGCAACTCGCGCGCAAGGAGGGCAACTGATGAGCGCCGTCGCCAGCAAGCACGACGCGGCCGAAGCCGCGCGCCACCGCACCGCCGATTCGCTGTACCGCCGCCGCCGCATCGTCAACGCCATATCGGTGCTGCTGGCCTGCGCCGCCGCGCTGTTCGGCCTGTTCTTCCTCGGCTGGATCCTCTACACCCTGATCGCCAAGGGCATCGGCGGCATCAACCTGGCGCTGTTCACCCAGAACACGCCGCCGCCGATGCAGGAAGGCGGCCTGCTCAACGCCTTCTTCGGCAGCGCGGTGATGTGCCTGATCGCGATCGTCATCGGCACCCCGCTCGGCATCGCCGCCGGCACGTGGCTCGCCGAGTACGGCGCCGGGCGCAAGATGGGCACGGTGGTGCGCTTCGTCAACGACATCCTGCTGTCGGCGCCGTCGATCGTGCTCGGCCTGTTCGTCTACACCCTGGTGGTGATGCAGACCGGCGGCAACTTCTCCGCGCTCGCCGGCGCGATCGCCCTGGCGTTCATCGTGCTGCCGGTGGTGGTGCGCACCACCGACGAGATGCTGCGCCTGGTGCCGCCGCAGATGCGCGAAGCGGCGCTGTCGCTGGGCGTGCCGCAGTGGAAGGTGATCATGCAGGTGCTGTACCGCAGCGCCTCGGCCGGCATCGTCACCGGCGTGCTGCTGGCGCTGGCGCGCATCAGCGGCGAAACCGCGCCGCTGCTGTTCACCGCGTTCGGCAACCAGTACTGGAGCCACAACGTGCTGCAGCCGATGGCGAGCGTGCCGGTGGTGATGAACCAGTTCGCCGGCAGCCCCTACGAAACCTGGCAGACCCTGGCCTGGGCCGGCGCGCTGGTGCTGACCTTCTTCGTCCTCGTCGTAAGCCTGCTCGCGCGCGCGCTGGTGCTGCGCAATCGGATTTCCAATGACTGACCTCTCCAACACTCCCGCTGACGCCCGGAACCCGGTTATGAATGACGCTCGTTCGTCCGACGCACGCCTGTCCGTCGCCACGCCCGGCCGCGAAGCGGTCGGCGCCAACCCGGTCAAGCTGGCCGCGCGCGATCTGAATTTCTATTACGACAAGTTCCACGCGCTCAAGTCGATCAACCTGGAAATCCCGGAGAAGCAGGTCACTGCGCTGATCGGCCCGTCGGGCTGCGGCAAGTCGACCCTGCTGCGCATCTTCAACCGCATCTACGCGCTGTACCCGAAGCTGGAGGCGCGCGGCCAGGTGCTGCTGGACGGGGAGAACATCCTCGACCCGAAGTACCCGATGAACCGCCTGCGCAGCAAGGTCGGCATGGTGTTCCAGAAGCCGGTGCCGTTCCCGATGACCATCTTCGAGAACGTGGCCTACGGCATCCGCCACCACGAAAAGCTGTCGAAGTCGGAAATGAACGACCGGGTCGAGCACGCGCTGCGCCAGGGCGCGCTGTGGGACGAGGTCAAGGACAAGCTCGGCCAGAGCGCGCTCGGCCTGTCCGGCGGCCAGCAGCAGCGGTTGTGCATCGCCCGCGCGGTGGCGCTCAAGCCCTCGGTGCTGCTGCTCGACGAGCCGACCTCGGCGCTGGACCCGATCTCCACCAGCCGCATCGAGCAGTTGGTCGAAGAGCTCAAGAAGGACTACACGATCGCGATCGTGACCCACAACATGCAGCAGGCCGCGCGCGTGTCCGACTTCACCGCCTTCATGTACCTGGGCGACCTGATCGAGCACGGGCCGACCGAGCAGATCTTCTCCAAGCCGACCAAGCAGCAGACCGAGGACTACATCACCGGTCGCTTCGGCTGAGCCATCCCTACGAGCCCCTCTCCCGCCCGCGGGAGAGGGGTTGGGGTGAGAGCGACGTCGCCGCGCGCCCTCATCCGCCCTGCGGGCACCGTCTCCCGCCAGCGGGAGAAGGAAAAACGCGATCAGGACACCACTCATGAGCAACCAGATGCACGACCACATCGTCAAAAGCTACGACGACGAGCAGCGCCGCCTGCTCGACGAAACCCTGCGCATGGGCGAGATCGCCGCCGCGCAACTGGAATCCGCGCTCGACGTGGTCCAGCGCCGCGACGACAAGGCCGCCGAGCGCATCATCGCCAACGACGAGGCGATCGACGCGCTGGAGCAGGAGATCAGCCACGACGTGATGAAGCTGGCGCTGCGCGGGCCGATGGCGCGCGACCTGCGCGAGATCCTGGCCGCGATCCGCATCGCCTCCGACATCGAGCGCGTCGGCGACTACGCCGCCAACGTCGCCAAGCGCTCGACCGCGCTGAACCTGTCGC
Organism: Lysobacter enzymogenes; assembly: GCF_017168095.1. GTDB lineage: Bacteria > Pseudomonadota > Gammaproteobacteria > Xanthomonadales > Xanthomonadaceae > Lysobacter > Lysobacter enzymogenes_D. The sequence continues at coordinate 10,049 of NZ_LXSD01000218.1, forward strand.
CGCCGCTGCCGCACGTGGCCGGCCTGCACGCGCTGGGCACGCTCGCGGTCAAGCAGCTGCGCGACGTGCTGGTGGCCTACCGCGACAACGACATCGAACTGGCGCAGCGCGTGCGCGACCGCGACGCCGAGGTCGACACCGCCTACACCGGCCTGTTCCGCGAGCTGCTGACCTACATGATGGAAGACGCGCGCAGCATCACCGCCTGCACCCATCTGCTGTTCATGGCCAAGAACATCGAGCGCGTCGGCGACCACGCCACCAACATCGCCGAGAACGTGTGGTTCCTGGTCAAGGGCGACGAGCCGCTGCCGCCGCGCGAGAAGCGCGACGCCACCAACACCACCGCGTCGGTGTGAGCGCCGGGCGCCGCGCGCGCCCGCCGTCCTCCTGCCAGGTCCGGCCCGCCGCGGCGTCGCGGCGGGCCGTTTCGTTTGCGCTGCCGGCGCCGGTTCGCTGGACCGTCCCTCGCCGTCGATACGCCGCACACAGGTCTCGCGCTGCGCCGCAGCATGCGGCCGGCACCGCCGCGCCGTCCGTCGGCCGCGGCCTGCCCGGGGCCGCCGCAGGTTCGGCCTGCAACCGTTTCCACCGCGCCGCCGCGCTGAACACGCGGTAAACCTTGCCGCCGTAGCAAGCCCCCGCCGCGAATCCGCGCGCGCCCCGGCCCCCTCTTGATCCATGCCCGCAACCTTCGCCGGGTGTATTTTCACGGACCAAGAGAGGAACCGCGCCGACATGACGCCGCTACTGGCCAATGGCGATCTGGCCGCCGCCCGCGCGGGCGACACGGCCGCCCTGGAACGGGTGCTGCGGCACTCGCGCCAGGACCTGCGCCGCTACGCCGAATTCCACTGCGTCATCAACGACATCGAGGACGCGGTGCAGGAAAGCCTGATCGCGGTCTCGCGCAAGCTGCGCGACCTGCGCGTGCTCGAGTGCTTCGTCTCGTGGACCTTCCGCATCGTCAAGCGCGAGTGCAACCGGCTCAAGCGCGGCCGGCGCCTGCTCAGCGGCCAGCCGATCACCGACGAGATCGCGCCGGTGGTCACGCCCGAGCCGGCCGAGTGGCGCCACGATGTCGCCGTCGCCCTGGAGTCGCTGCCCGCGCACTACCGCCAGATCATCCTGCTGCGCGACCTGGAAGGCCTGACCGTGGCCGAGATCGGCGAGGAACTGAGCCTGAGCCGCGAGGCGGTCAAGTCGCGCCTGCACCGCGCCCGGGTGCTGGCGCGCGAGTATCTGTCGCCGTGAGCTGCATCCGCGCCGCGGCCGGCCCCGTATCCCCGTGCAGTGGCCGTCCTGCGCGCACCGCCGCCCGGGCCGGGCGACTGCCCGAGCCGTTACGGATGTCACCCCGCACCAACCCGCAATCGATCTAAGCTGCGCACCAATCGCGTTTCCCGGCGGGTCCTGCCCGCCCACCAACACCGGCGGAGCACCCGCCCGTCGCCACCAGGAGAGAACCCATGTCCAAGCAAATCAACAAGCCCGTCGCCCTCGCGCTGAGCGCCACCCTGCTCGGCGGCCTGAGCCTGTCGGCCTCCGCGTTCGCGATGAGCGACCTGTCGCAGGGCTACCTGCTCGGCGCCCAGCAGGCGCAGACCGCGGAGAAGGCCGCCGACGCCAAGGCCACCGACGCGGCCAAGAAGGCCGAAGGCAGCTGCGGCGCCGACAAGAAGAAAGCCGAAGGCAAGTGCGGCGCGGACAAGAAGAAGCACGCCGAGGGCAAGTGCGGCGAAGGCAAGTGCGGCGCCGACAAGAAGAAGCATGCCGAGGGCAAGTGCGGCGAAGGCAAGTGCGGCGCCGACAAGAAGGGCGCCGCCGCGGCCGCTCCGGCCGCCAAGAAGGCGGGCGAAGGCAAGTGCGGCGAGGGCAAGTGCGGCGGTTCGATGTAATCGCGGCATCGCCGTGGACCGCATGCATTCGTTGACCCCGGATGCCGTCGGCCTCGGCCTGCGGCGGGCCCTGCTGGGCCCGCTGCAGTCCGCGCCGCACGCGCCCGGCGCCGCGCGCGATTTCGATTTCCTCGAACTCGCGCCGGAAAACTGGATCGGCGTCGGCGGACGCTACGGCGAGCAATTGCGCGAGCTGTCCGCGCGCTATCCGCTGGTCTGCCACGGCCTGTCGCTGTCGCTGGGCGGCACCGCGCCGCTGGACGAGACCTTCCTCGTCCGCGTGCGCCGCTTCCTCGACGAGCACGCCGTGGCCTGCTACAGCGAACACCTGAGCTACTGCAGCGACGACGGCCACCTCTACGACCTGCTGCCGATTCCGTTCACCGAGCAAGCCGTGCATCACGTCGCCGCGCGCATCCGCCGCACCCAGGACATCGTCGGCCGCCGCATCGCGGTGGAGAACGCCTCCTACTACGCCGCGCCGCACCAGGAAATGAGCGAGATCGAGTTCACCCGCGCGGTGCTGGCCGAGGCCGATTGCGACCTGCTGCTGGACGTCAACAACGTCTACGTCAATTCGATCAACCACCGCTACGACGCGCTGGAGTTCATCCGCGCGATGCCGCACGAGCGCATCGCCTATCTGCACGTCGCCGGCCATTACGACGAGGCCGACGATCTGAAGGTCGACACCCACGGCGCGCCGGTCAAGCGCGAGGTCTGGGATCTGCTGGCCGACGCCTACCGCCTGTTCGGGCCGCGCCCGACCTTGCTGGAACGCGATTTCAATTTCCCGCCCTACGCCGAACTGGTCGACGAACTGTGCCTGGTGCGCCGCATCCTGCGCGAATCGGCCGCACCGGCCGCGCGCGATCCCGCCCGCCGCGCCCGCGCCTGAGCCCATGAACGACGCCGTCTCGCGCCTGCGCGCGCAACAGTTCGAACTGACCCGGCACTTGCGCGATCCGTCCGCCAGCCCCGCGCCGGCCGGCATCGAAGACCGCCGCCTGGGCATCTACCGCGACTTGCTGTTCAACAACATCGCCAGTCTGTTGTCGGGCAATTTTCCGGTCATCGAAAACATCCTCGGCGAGGAGCGCTGGGAGCGGCTGGTGCGCGATTTCTATCGCGACCACCGCTGCCACACGCCGCTGTTCGCCGAGATCGCGCGCGAGTTCCAGCGCTATCTGCAGGATCTCGACGCGCTCGACCCACCGTTCCTGCTGGAGCTGGCGCATTACGAATGGGTCGAGCTGGCGCTGCAGCTCAGCGAGGCGACCGCCGCGGGCGACGACGCCGGCATCGGCGACGACCGCCTGCTCGAACACCCGCCGCGCCTGTCGCCGCTGGCCTGGCCGCTGGCCTACGCCTGGCCGGTGCACCGGCTCGGCCCGGACTTCCAGCCCGCGCAACCGCCGCCGGCGCCGACCTTGCTGCTGCTGCGCCGCGAGGCCGACGGCGAGGTGCGCTTTTCCGAACTGAGCCCCTTGGCCTATCGCCTGCTGCAACGGCTGGAAGAGTCGCCGCAACTGACCGCCCGCGAGCAGTTGCGCGCGCTGGCGGCCGAAGCCGGCAGCGACGACGAGGCCGCGTTCGTGGACATGGGCGCCGCCTTGTTGCGCCAGATGCGCGCCACCGGCGTGGTGTATTTCTAAGCCGAAGCCCCTTGCAGGAGCGGCGCGAGCCGCGACCGCGACATCGCGCTTGCGACGCAAGCATGAAGGCCCGCAGTCGCGGCTAGCGCCGCTCCCGCAAGCCGCACCCGCACCATCCAGCGACCGGCAAGCCCCGATTTGCTAGGCTTCCCGCCATGATCGACCCCGGCCCCGTCCCCAGCGCCGCCCCCGCCGCGCCCGTCCCCGCCACCCTCGCCACCCGCTTCCGCGGCTACCTGCCGGTGGTCGTGGACGTGGAAACCGGCGGCTTCGACTGGAACAAGCACGCCCTGCTCGAAATCGCCGTGCAGCCGATCGAGCTCGACGCCGACGGCCTGCTGGTGCCCGGCGAGGTCGCCAGTTCGCACGTGGTGCCCGCCGCCGGCACCCTGATCGATCCCAAGTCGCTGGAAGTCACCGGCATCGACATCGACCACCCCTTCCGCGACGCCAAGCCCGAACGGCAGGCGCTGGAAGCGGTGTTCGCGCCGGTGCGCGAAGCGGTCAAGCGCCACGGCTGCCAGCGCGCGATCCTGGTCGGCCACAACGCCCACTTCGACCTCAACTTCCTCAACGCCGCGGTCGCGCGCAGCGGCCACAAGCGCAACCCGTTCCACCCCTTCAGCGTGTTCGACACCGTGACCCTGGCCGGCGTCGCCTACGGCCAGACCGTGCTGGCGCGCGCGGTGCAGGCCGCGGGCTTCGTCTGGAACGGCGAGGAAGCGCACTCGGCGGTGTACGACACCAACCGCACCGCCGAATTGTTCTGCAAGATCGTCAACGCCTGGCCGGCGCGCGGCTGAGAGGCCTTGCGGGGCGGCCGCGCCCGCCCCGACCCGTCCAAGTTCCCGTTCCCGACTGCCGCGCCTGGCGGACGGCGGCTGCGCCGCCGGTCGGCGTATCGCCCTCGCAACGCCTGCGCCTGGCCGCCGCGCGCGGATCGCCGCGTTGATGGAGAGGTAACCGGCACCGACGCGCCGGCGCTTTCGCGGCGGCCCGCGCGTCTGCGCCTGTCCACGGATGGGAGGACACCATGTTCGCGTTCGACGACGACCAGTTTCTCGACGGCTACCGCAAGCGCTTCGGCCCGTTGCGCGAGGAGCTCGCCCAGGCGCTGCGCTTTTTGATCGGCCGGATCGAGCAGGACGCCAGCTTCAGCCTCAATCCGGTGCACCGCTACCAGATCGCCTATTGCCTGGCGACGTTCAAGTGGGAAACCGCGCATACGCTGCGGCCGATCGACGAGTTCGGCGACGACGCGCGCTTCGAGCGCCTGTACGGCCCCGACTCGCGCATCGGCAAGGCGCTGGGCAACACCCGGCGCGGCGACGGCGCGCGCTTCCACGGCCGCGGTTACGTGCAGCTCACCGGCCGCAACAACTACGACCGCGCCGGCCGCTTCCTCGGCCTGGATCTGGTCAACAAGCCCGAAGACGCGAAAAAGCCGGAAGTCGCCTACGCCATCGCCATGCAGGGCATGAAGCAGGGCTGGTTCACCGGCAAGAAGCTCGACAACTACTTCAAGCCGGGACAGTTGCCGAACTACGAAGAAGCGCGGCGGATCATCAACGGCCAGGACAAGGCGCAGACCATCGCCGATATCGCGCGGCGCTTCGACGAGTTGCTGGTGAACGCGTTGGAGTGAAGCGGGCGTTGCAGTGAAGCGGGCGTTGAAGTGAAGCACGCGCTGAGTGAAGCGGGCGGCGCGTGGTTGTGGCGCAGTCGGCCTTGCAACCGGGGCGCTCGCCGGTGCGGAACGCGCGCCGGCGCTCAGCCCGCCGCGTTGCGCGGCAGCGCCATGTGGATCAGCGGAAACGGCCGGCCCTGGCCGTCCAGCGGCGAGCGCCCGGTGTCGACGAAACCGTAGCGCCGGTAGAAGCCGTGCGCCTGCGGGTTGTGCTCGTTGACGTCGACGGTGAGCGCGCCGCGCAGGCCGCGCGCGTGGTCGAGCAGGCGCGTGCCGATGCCCTGCCCGCGCCGTTCGGGTTCCAGGAACAGCATCTCCACTTGCGTGTCGGACAGGCCGATGAAACCGGCCAGACCGGCGGCATCCTCGTAGATCCAGATCTCGACCGCGTCGAAGTAGATGTCGCGCACTTGCGGGCGCAGCTCGGCGATGTCGGCGTCGCTGAGGAAATCGTGGGTGGCGCGCACCGAGCGCTCCCACAGTTCTAGCAATCGCGGGTGGTCGGCGGCCTGGCGTTCGCGGATGGACATGGCGTTGGGTTCCGTGGAAACGAACGCGGCGCCGCAGGTGCGGCGCCGCGGGTGGCGATGATGCCGGGACGCGGACGTCGCCGCCAGCGACTCAGGCCCGGGTCAGGCCCTATCAGGCGAGTTTCAGGCCGACCAGTCCGGCGACGATCAGCACGATGCTGGCGATGCGCAGCGCGGTGGCCGGCTCGTTGAACAGCACCATGCCGAGGATGACCGTGCCGACCGCGCCGATGCCGACCCAGATCGCGTAGGCGGTGCCGACCGGCAAGGTTTTCATCGCCAGGCCGAGCAGGCCGACGCTGATCGCCATCGAGGCGACGGTGCCGACCGACGGCCACAGGCGGGTGAAGCCCTCGGTGTATTTGAGGCCGATGGCCCAGCCGATTTCGAACAGGCCGGCGAAGACGAGAAGAACCCAAGGCATAATGCAGCTCCCATGATCGATGGGGCCGTCCCCGGATGTAACGCGCCGCAGAAGGAAGGATCGGGCTGCGCGGACCTGGGCCGTCCCAGGTCGGTCGCGGCGCAGTATATCGGCCCGGCCGTGGGCGGGGCCGCGCGGCGGATCTCGGGGTCAGCGGAGGGTTACATAGGTCTTTGCGGTGTTTACGGCCTTGCGGGGTCGCGGGAGCTGAGCGGAAAGCATCGGGACTGAAGTCCCTCCCACAAAAGCCGTCTTCGGACTGCTCAGGCTGTTGTGGGAGGCCAATGTGGGAGGCTGTTGTGGGAGGGACTTCAGTCCCGACGCTTTCCGGCCGAATCGCCGCGCCCGCTCACCCGCGCTGCCGCACCGCCTCGAACAAGGTCACACCCGCCGCCACCGACACGTTCAGGCTTTCCACGCCCGTGGCCGCATCGCCGCCAGGCATCGGAATCTTGACCAACTGATCGCAGGTCTCGCGGGTCAGCCGGCGCAGGCCGTCGGCTTCGCCGCCCAGCGCCAGCGCGACGTTGCCGCGCAGGTCCAGCGAATACAGCGATGCGTCGGCCTCGCCGGCCAGGCCGTAGATCCACACGCCCAGCCGCTGCAGCTCGCGCAGGCTGCGCGCCAGGTTGGTCACCGGGACCACCGGCACGCTGTCGGCGGCGCCGGCCGAGGTCTTGCGCACGGTCGCGTTGACCTGCACCGCCTTGTCCTTGGGGATGATCACCGCGGTGGCGCCGGCCGCGGCCGCGCTGCGCAGGCAGGCGCCGAGGTTGTGCGGATCTTGCACGCCGTCGAGGATCAGCACCAGGGCGCGGCCCTGCGCGGCCTCGATCAGGCCTTCCAGCTCGTTCTCGCTCCAGGTCTTGGCGGCGGCGTAGCGCGCGACCACGCCCTGGTGGCGCAGCCCGCCGACCACGCCGTCCAGCGCCTGGGTCGCGACCCGGCGCACGTCGATGTCGGCGCGGCGCGCGGCGGTCTCGATCTCGGCCAGGCGCGGGTTCTTGGCGCCGGCCTCGATCAGCACCTCGCGCACGTTGGCGGCGTCGTGCTCGACGGCGGCGGAGACGGCGTTGATGCCGGCGATCCATTGTTTCTGGCTCATGGGTGGTCCGTGTGGGCCTGGGGCCCGGTGAGGCGTGAGGGCGGAAATTCTACGGCATGCAGCCGCAACCCCGGCCGCCCCCTGTAGGAGCGGCGCGAGCCGCGACCAACCGAAGCGATCGATACCACAACTACAGCCGGAGCCCGGACAATCGGGACTTCGGCACCAGCACACCGATTGCCCGGTCTTCGGCCGCTGCGCTGAAGTCAACCGCTTCGGTTGGTCGCGGCTTGCGCCCTCCTACAGGGGCTTCGGGCGCCGCGTTCAGTACTTCTGCTTGACCCGCTTGGCCGGCTGCCCGCGCGGCGGCAGCGGCTTCACGCCGCGCTCCTCGTCGACCAGCTTGAAGTCGATCTTGCGGTCCTCGACGCTGGCCTTGAGCACGACGATCCGGACCCGGTCGCCGAGCCGGTACTCGCGGCCGGTGCGCTCGCCCGACAAGGTCTTGCGGATCGGGTCGAAGTGGTAATAGTCGTGCGGCAGCTGGGTCACGTGGACCAGGCCGTTGACCTTGGAATCGTCGAGCTCGATGAACAGCCCGAAGCTGGTCACCCCGCTGATCACGCCGTCGAATTCGCCGCCGACGTGCTGTTCCATCCACGCCGCGCGGTAACGCTCGTCGACCTCGCGCTCGGCCTCGTCGGCGCGGCGTTCGCGCTCGGAGCACTGCAGCGCCAGCGCCGCCATCTGCCGCGGCGAGTACAGGTAGGACGCCGGCTTGGCCCCGCTCAGCGCGTGCTTGATCGCGCGGTGCACCAGCAGGTCGGGATAGCGCCGGATCGGCGAGGTGAAGTGGGCGTAGGCGTGCAGCGCCAGGCCGAAGTGGCCGGTGTTCTCCGGCGCGTACACCGCCAGGCTCTGGCTGCGCAGCAGCACCGATTCCAGCAGCGCGGCGTCGGGGCGGTCGCGGATCTTCTTCAGCAGATGGGTGAAATCGCGCGGTTCGACCTGGTTCCAGGCCGGCATGCGCAACTTGAATTCCTTGAGGAACTCCTGCAGGTCGGCGTACTTCTGTTCCGGCGGCCGCTCGTGCACGCGGTACGGCGCCGGCACCTGCTGGGCCATGAGGTACTTCGCGGCTTCCACGTTCGCCGCGATCATGCATTCCTCGATCAGCTTGTGCGCGTCGTTGCGCTGGAGCATGCCCGCCTGCACCACCTCGCCGTCCTTGCCGATGACGAAGCGCACCTCGCTGGATTCGAACTCGATCGCGCCGCGCTGCTGGCGCGCCTTGACCAGCACCTGGAACAGCTGATGCAGGCGCTCGATGTTGGGCAGCAGCGAACCGATCTGCGCCTGCGCCTCGGCCTTGGCCTCCTCGGGCACGTCGCCGACCGCGTTCCACACCGTCGTGTAGGTCAGGCGCGCGTGCGAATTCATCACCGCTTCGTAGAACTTCGACGAGGTCACTTCGCCGCTGCGGTCGATCTGCATGTCGCAGACGAAACACAGCCGGTCGACCTTCGGATTCAGCGAACAAATGCCGTTGGACAGCGTCTCCGGCAGCATCGGCACGACGAAACCGGGGAAGTACACCGAGGTCGCGCGCTTCTGCGCTTCGTCGTCGAGCGGGGTGCCGGGGCGCACATAATGCGAAACGTCGGCGATGGCGACGACCAGGCGGAAGCCCTGGCGGTTGCTCTCGCAATAGACCGCGTCGTCGAAGTCCTTGGCGTCCTCGCCGTCGATGGTGACCAGCGGCATCGCGCGCAGGTCCACGCGCTGCGCGGCGACCGACTCGGGCACCGTCAGCGGCACCGCCGCGGCTTCGTCGAGCACCTCCTGCGGGAACACATCGGGAATCTCGTGGCCGTGGATCGCGGCCTGCACCGCCAGCGAGGCGGTGAGCTTTTCGCCGAGCACGGCGAGCACGCGGCCGATCGGCGGGCGATGGTGGTCCGGCGCCTGCACCAGCTCGCACACCACCAACTGGCCGTTTTTCGCGTCCATGCGCGCGTCCGGCGGAATCTGCACGTTGCGCTGGATGCGGCGGTCGTCGGGCACCACGTAGCTGATGCCCTGCTCGAGGGTGAAGCGGCCGATCAAACGGTTGAGCCGGCGTTCGAGCACTTCCACGATCGCGCCTTCGCGGCGGCCGCGGCGGTCGACGCCGGTGACGCTGGCGAGCACGCGGTCGCCGTGCATGGCCTTGCGCATTTCGAACGGCGGCAGGAACAGGTCGTCGCCGCCGCCGGATTCCGGGCGCAGGAAGCCGAAGCCGTCGGGGTTGGCGATCACCACGCCGGGGATCAGGTCCATCTGCGCGGCCGGGGCGAACTCGCCCTTGCGGTTGAGCAGCAACTGGCCGTCGCGGATCATCGCCGCAAGGCGCTTGCCGAGCGCGTCGGCGCGCTCGGGTTCGGTCAGCTGCAGGCGCTGGGCGAGTTCCTCGGCGCGCATCGGGCCGTCGGCGCCGCCCAGGGTCTGCAGGATCAGCTCGCGGCTGGCGATCGGCTGGGCGTAGCGCGCGGCTTCGCGCTCGGCGTGCGGATCCTGGTGTTCGCCGTAATGCGCGGTCGGCAGCGGCGCGGCCGCGGGGCGCTTGCCCGGGGCGCCGGGGGAGCCGCCGGCGGGCGCGG
>NZ_LXSD01000219.1:0-10556 GCF_017168095.1 Lysobacter enzymogenes
CCCGCCGCGCCCGCCGATGCCGCCGCCGCCGCGGCGGCGGCCGCGCGCTTTCCCAGCTACGACCCGCGCTATCCGCCGCCGCCGGGCACGCCGCCGGCCGACATCTTCCAGCTCAGCCAGGACTACCCCAAGACCTACGCCAACGAAACCTTCCCGTGGATGGCCATCGACTTCAAGGCCTTCCCCAACGAATACCTGCGCGCGGTGCTGAACTACTGCCTGGAAGGCAACGTCGACGTCGACTTCCGCGTCCAGGACAACCGCGTGCGCAAGTGGTACCACGCGCCGTGGCTGCACGACGACGGCGCCCCGTTCGGCGGCGGCCGCGAATGGCGCCACGGCATGACCCGCGAACGCATGTCGCGCCCGTTCGAGCTGCACACCCGCCAGAGCGGCCGCGGCCAGAACTGGGCGGTGGGCTTCTACAACGACCGCGGCGGCTCCGCCCTGGGCAAGGTCTGGCTCACCGCCGACGGCCGCCCGGACCCGGCCAAGTCGACGTTCCCGCCGAACAGCGTCGCCTGCAAACTGCTGTTCACCGACGCGCCGGTGGAGCAGGTGCCGTACCTGCAGAACGGCAAGGTCTGGACCGCGAACATCTACCCCGACACCAACTACGACAAGCCGCGGGTGAACCGCGAAATGCGCCTGCTGCAGCTCGACGTGGCGGTGAAGGACCCGCGCCTGGCGCGCAGCACCGGCTGGGTGTTCGGCACCTTCGTCTACGACGGCGGCTCGCCCGGCAAGACCGTATGGGACCGCATGAGCCCGGTCGGCCTGAGCTGGGGCGACGATCTGCCGGTGCGCACCGACGCCCAGCGCAACGGCGTGTTCGTCAACACCGCGTTGACCGAGGCGCGCATCAACGGCTTCCTGGTCGAACAAAGCGGCTGGGACTACGGCAACCGCGCCTACGTGCGCCACCACGGCCTTGGCGGACGGGTCAACGGCCCGATCGACAGCCCGGTGTCCTCGTGCGTGTCCTGCCACGGCCGCGCCGGCACCTTCGCCAACGCCAACGACCCGGTCAACCGCGGCCGGCCGATGGCGATGGCGGTGTTCAGCGCGAACAAGCCCAGCGAGTACCCGATGGACAAGTTCGACGAGTTCTTCAAGTTGATCCCGGATGGGGCGCACCTGCAGACGCAGGACGGCAGCCAGTTCATGACCACCGATTACTCGCTGCAGGTGACGGGCGGAATCCGCAACTTCTATCAGAACCTGCGCAGCCAGCCGCAGCCGGTGGCGGCGGAAGCGGTGCGTGCGGGCAAGGGGCTGAAAGCGGCGGCGCCGGTGGATCTGCGCACTGCGCCGCCGTTGCCGCGGGTGGATCGCGACGCGGATTGAGGGCGGTGGTGGGTGCGGGGAGAGTGGTGCGCCAGTGTTTACTTTGCGCGCAAGCCCTGAAGCCTTGCGCGCGAGCCTTACGCGCTTGCGCGTAAGCCTGGCGGCTTCGGTTGCAAGCCGGAAAGTCCCGGTGCCGCTCCAAAATGGGGCGGCGCCGAGTAGGGCGGGACTTGCATGCAAGGCGCTTTGCTTGCGCGCAAACCGCGATGGTTCGCGTTTAGGCTGAAATGCCTCGTCGGTAACGAGCCTGGCCTTTTTCGACGAAGCGTCTCGCCTCGTGCGTAAGCTGTAACGGCTTGTGCACGACACTCGACGACTTGCGCGCGACGCATTCGACGTCGGCGTTGAACCAAGTTGGTGCGAGGCTCGGGGAAATTTTCTTGCGCGCGACCTGCGTCGGGTTGCGGCCGGGTCCGTTCGCCCCGACGGCGAGCGAACTCCCCTTGAGCGCCACTCGAAATAGCTTGCGCGCTGAGTTCGGCGCTGCGCGGGCGAGGATTGAATCGCGTATCAGCGCGCCGGTCGATAGCATCCGGTGCCGTTGTCTGGCGAGATTGAAACCGCGGAAGTTCATTTCTCGCGGACAAGGATGGATTGAACTGCCTTCAGCGATCGCGTGCGGTCGGTGAGGGTAACGGCACTGCAACGGCCATTTCTCGCGCATTCGGTATGTGGTGGTTGCATTTTTGCTGTTTCTCGATGCACGGAAATAGCCTTTATTCCACTCAGGTTGCGTCAACTCTTTGGCGGGTTTCGTCGAACAGTGCGGCTCATTTCATTTTCGATGGTTATGGGGGTTGTGCGGTAACTCGATCTAGGGCACGGTTCTTTGCGAATTGCATTCGTTTCGTCCCCGTAAATTGTCACGGCCCGGAGTACAGCGACGATGGATCACGCAGGGCGTTATGTCAGTCCGTTTCCGCTGGCGGCCTGCGCGGTTCTGGCAGGAATGCTCTTCAGCGCATGCCGCGCGACGGAAACCGCATCGTTGCCACCCGAGTCCAGGCCGACGCAAGCCGAAGCCATGCCCCAAGCCAAAACGCATGTCGCATCGGCCGAGCGGGAGATCGATGCAGCTCCGCGCGCGCCGGTTGTCGATACGCGACCTGATGGGGTGGGGAAAGAAACAACCTATCCCGAAGCGCTGCGGGGGACCTGGAGGCTGGATCCGCTGCGCAGGCCGTGCGTTCTACCGCTGAGCCCGGACTCCGATGGCCGGTTCATCGTGAGTGCGCGTGCGATCGAATCGTATGAGTCCACCTACACCCCCGTGAGCGTTGAAGCCGACCCGGACAAGAAGAACTGGTGGCGCATCGTCTCCGTCGAAAATCATCTTGGCACGCAGAAAGAGACGGTGCGGCATAGCTTCGCCGTGGAAGGCGATCAGTTGGTCGAGCAGGACGGGGATTACCGCGCCGTATACATGAAATGCAAGGAGCGAGAAAGGTGATCCATGGATGGCGAAGCGCCGAGGTTTTACCGGGTCAAGCAGTACACCTTTGACGAGGCAGGGGAGAGAAATGCCGACGTAGCGTCCTACGACGACCTTGTCACGCATCATCCCTTGGCCAACTTCGATGCCCGCATGATCGACGGCGGGCTGAGGGGCGTCGAACGTCCGGAGCGGCGTTCCCACGCCTTCATCGACGGGGCTTTTCAGGAAGTGGAGATGCGCCGGACGGACGAGTACCGTTCGCTGCGGCCGGATCAGGTCCTGCTGATCAAGGACTTCATTCTTGAGGGGCAGCTGGATTCCAAGTCGGAGGCGACGAGAGCGGTCGATGTTCCATCGCCCATAGCGGGTTACATCAGCAGGCGGGACGATAGGAACGGGTTGGTTGAGATATCCGACCGCAAAGACGGCGAGGTCATCGCCAGAATCCGGCATCTCGGGCCTATTGCGGTGGATGCGGATACCTCCGTCGTTTACGGGCAGTCTCTGGGTACCCAGAACGCGCTGGGGCTGCCGAAAGGTTCCGGCAAGCATGTTCATATCGAGATGGACACGCGTTATCGAGGGCAGCTTGCGGGGTACGTCAACGATCTGACGGAGGGGCGTTTGCCGGTGCAAGCCGAGTTCCGACAAGCCATCGAACCCAGGCCGACGGCCGACGATGGTGTATTTCGTCTGGGGCAGTCGAGTGACCGTATCCGCGATTTGCAGCAGGTCATGGCGGCGGAGGGCTATCGCGGCGTTGGCGAGCGGCGGCTCGATCTGGACGGCGTCTATCGGCCCGGGATGCAGGGCGCGCTGCTGGATTTCCAACGCGACCATGGCGTCCCTCAGACCGGCAATATCGACCCGGCCACATTGCGGATGGCGCCGTCGCAGCCCGAACGAGCAATCGACCGACAAGATCATTACGAACCGCACCGTCCGATGCCGGTGCCTCGGCCGGAGGCGCCGACGGCCCCAGGGCATCCCGCGCACCCGGATCATCGCCCGGGCTTGACCGATCCCTTGCCGGCGCCTGTGAACCGACACGCGTCGTATGCTCCGGTGGCGGATTCGTCGCAGCCATTGGACCGGCTTTCGACGCAGGATCGGCAGTTGTTCGACAGGATTCGTTCCGAAGCGCCGTCGCGCTTGTCGGATGAAGTCGTCGCGAGCGCGATGCTCGTTAGCAAGCAGGCTGGGATCGATGCGGCCGACAAGATCGGTATCGTCGCCGTGGCGGGCGATCGTTTGTGCGTCGGTGGAACTACGCCGGGTTACCACGCGGTGGTCGATACCACGAGGCCGATGCCGCGACTGCAAGAGATCGTGCAACAGGCTCAGAGTCTCGACCAACAGCGCTTAGCCCAGAATCAGGAGCCCGGGGCGCAGTCCGTTCAGAACGAGCGTGGGCGATCCATCTGAGCGTTGAATTCAGAGGATTCGGAGCGGAGCGCGCCGGCGACCCGGACGCGCTCCGCTGCGCTCCCGTTTAGCCGCCGAGCATCCCGACCAACCGCTTTGCAGCCACCTCAGCCCCATCTCCCCGCACCATCCCCGCGACCGCCTTGGCGCTGGCCCGCGCCTCAGCCTTCAACGCCCCCGCCAACGCCGCCGACAACGACTCCACCGTCGCCACCGGCCCCGCATGCGCCACGCCGATGCCGAGGTCGGCCACGCGCCCGGCCCAGTACGGCTGATCGGCGATCTGCGGCACCACCACCTGCGGCCTTCCCGAGCGCGTCGCGGCCAGGGTGGTGCCCGCGCCGCCGTGGTGGACGATGGCCGCGACGTGCGGGAACAGCGCTTGCTGGTTGACCTCGCCGAGGGCGAAGCAGTCTTCGCCGTGGTCGATCGGCGTCAGCCCGGCCCAGCCGCCGGCGAGGATCACGCGCCGGCCCTGCGCGCGCGCGGCGTCGACGGCTACGCGCGCGGCGTCGTCCTTCCAGGCGTGCAGCGGCATGCTGCCGAAGCCGACGTATACCGGCGCGTCGCCGGCGTCGAGGAAGGCGCGCAGGTCGGGCGCGAGCGGGCGGTCGTCGGGCAGGACCCAGGCGCCGGTCTGGAACACCTCGCACAGGCTGGTCGGCGCCCACGGGCTCAGCACCGGGTCGCTGGCGAGCCACGGCAGGTCGGTGAATACGCGGTCGCGCAGATCGTGCACCGGCGGCAGGCCGAGTTCGGCGCGGTGGCGGTTGGCGGTGTCGCCGAAGGTGTCCTGCATGGCCTGCGCGTTCAGCGCCCAGCGCTCGCGGTTGTCGGCGGCGGCCGGCGGCTGCGGGTGGTGCGGGAACTGGAACGGCGCGTGGTGCGCCGACGGCAGGTAGATCGGGCAGTAACCGGCGTACACATAAGGCAGGCCATGGCGTTCGGCCAGCATCTGCGCGGCGGCGGTGGACGGGAACAGGCCGGTGGCGACGACCGCGTCGCAGTCCTCGATGGCCACGGCCAGCGCGCGGCAGTACAGGCCCATGATCTGCGCGGCGCGGCCGGGGATGTCGGGCTTGGGGTCGGCCATCACCTCGCGGATCCATTCGCGCGCCGGCGGTCCGACCGGGAACAGCTCGACCCCGGCCTGTTCCAGCCGCCCGGCAAAATCCGGCGAGGCGCATACCCGCGCCTGCGCGCCCTGAGCCTGCAGCGCGAAGGCCAGCGCCGCCAGCGGCTCGGCGTCCCCGCGCGAGCCGAACGTCGATAACAAGACACGCATGCCCTTACTCCCGTTTGCGCCGATAGCGGCGGAGGGCGGCGATCCTGCGCCCGCGCGGGGGGCTTGCTGCAAGCCCTGGACGGAGTACTATGTTGATACCGGGAAGGGCGAAAGCCCTTCCCGTTTTGTTTTTGGCGGGCCGTTTCGCGGCCCGCGCGGGTGTGGCGAGCCGTTCGCGACGGGCTTCGCGCATACTGGGCGCATGGACGGATCGACCCCGATCGAATGGAAATCGCTGTTGCGCGGCACCCTGCTCGCGGCCGCGGCCACCGGTGTATTGCTGGTCTCCAACGCGCCGTTGCAGTGCGGTTCCTTGTCCATCAGCGACTTCGGCATGGCGTTGTTCGCGTTCTATTTCGCGCTGCCGGCGGTGGCGTTGATTGGATTGCCCTTGTTCCTGATCCTGCGAGCGCTGGGCTGGGTGCGCTGGTGGTCGACCGCATTGGCCGGTGCCGCGGGCGGGGCGCTGGTGACGATCGTTCTGCAGCTTCCGGATGCGCCGAATCTTCGCCACTTTCCTTGGATGTGCGGGGTGGGGGCGGTGGCGGCGCTGGCGTTCTGGTGGGCGGCGACGAGACGCCCCAGGCGAAACGGCGGCGCTGCCGAAGAGGCGCAGTGACAGCGGATAGCGCCGGCGGTGTGTCGGCATTGCTGCGCCTGATCGCGGCCGCGGCATTCGTCATCCGGCCTGCGCCGCTTGCGCAACTGCTGTCGATGTTCGTGGTGCTGCTTGCCGCGGCGCCGTTTGGACGATTGGGCGATCGGAGCCGGCGCGCCGAGCACTGGGTCGAGATGGCGGACTGACGCCGCCTGATCCCGGCGCGCCTCGACGCGCCGGGGCCAGGTTCAACGCGGCATCGGACAAGGCCGCTGCCCATCGCCATAGCGCAGGCATTCCACATACCACTGATAGCACTGCGCTTCGCTGGTGCCGCCGGACTGGCAGGCGGTGTAGTTGTTCTCGCAGCGCTTGCAGACATCGGTGGCGCTGACGCCGAGCGAGGCGGCCAGGCCGAAGGCGAAGGTCGCCAGGGCCAGACGCACGCGGGTGGTGGTCTTCATCGAAGCCTCCTTGCAAGACTGGGACGCGCCGCCCGCGCGGAACCGTACCGCGCGGGCGGCCGGCGGATCGGGATTACAGCGGGCAGGGATGCTGGCCGTCGCCGCGACGCATGCAGCCCAGATAGACGCTCCAGCACTTGCTGGTGTCGGTGCCGGTCATGCAGCGCGTGTAGTTGTCTTCGCAGATCTGGCAGGGATTGGTCGGCGCTGCGACGGCGCAGAACGCCAGGCCGAACGCGAACACGGACAGGGCGATGCGGATCGTTCCTTGCTTCATCGGAAACCTCCTGGAAAGTGGCGATGCCGCTGGCGTACGCCCGGCCGGGCGGTGCTTGCGCGGCCGGTCCATGCTAGGGATCGATCCGGGCGGGTTTTGTGCGGCTGGCCGCAGTTTTCCCGGAGTCGATTCCGGGGCGATGCGCGAACGCTCGCGCTCAGGTGCGCCATCGCGCCGCGCATTCACGCTCCCCGGCCCGACACGTTGGAACCGACGTGCTCTGTAGCGCCGCAGCGTCCGCGGGCTTCATCGCGCGTCCTTTCCAGCGGCCGCCGGCCGCGTCACCCGGAGCGTTCCATGCCCATCGACATCTACCGCGGCGACAGCCGCACGCCGCAGCAGATCCACGCCGCCGGCGGTTTCAATCCGCGCGTGGTCACCACTGCCGCCACCGGCCGCGGCATCATCACCCGTTGCATCGTGCCGCGCACGCCGGCGCCGCAGTTGCCGCCGCCGGCGGATCGCTCGTCGTTGCAGGTGCTGTTGAACACCGCCACGGTGAAGCTGATCGACGTGCTGCGCGACATCAAGGTCGAGAAGAACGAGCGCACGGTGCACGTTTCGACCGACACCTCGCCGCAGTGCGGCGGTTATTCCAGCAGCTACGTCTACAAGATGTCGTTCACGCTCAACGTGCAGACCGCCGGCGCCGGCGCGGTGACGCCGGTCGGCAACAATGCGACGCTGCTGCAGAGCCGGGTCGGCGCCAACGTGTTCTTCGACGGCGCCACGCTGGCGAACTCGAACCTGTTCGGCATCTGCGGCGGCATGGCCGATCCGGGCGTGGAACTGGCATTCCTGACCTCGATTCCGTTGGCCTACATCACCCATTACTGCGTGCCGGGCACCGACGACCCGGGCACCGGCAGCCGGCCTTGGGTCGTCTTTTGAGGCGACGGCCGCGGCGGCGGGACGGTTTCGGCGCTCCCGCCGCCATCGCGCGACGACCACGGCCTGCAACCGCGCGCAGGCCTCGCCTGGCGCAGCGCGGCCTCGCCCGCGACCGTGCGCGAGGCCGCACGACGGGCTAGGATGGCGCGCGCCGCAGCGTCGCGGCGCATCGCCACGCCGGAGCGCGCATGCCGTCGGATCTGCCCATGCTGGTGTGCAAGGTCGTCCTGCCCGAGGGGCCGGTGGCCTATGTGACCCTGACCCCGCAAGACCAGCTCGGCGCGCGCGGCATCGCGCCGCAGGAAATCGTCGGCCAGATCATCGACCCGGAGCGGCCCGGCATCGCGCCGGACAACTTCGCCCGCAACCGGGTGTTCGTCGAGTTCCTGCATGGCGTCGTCGCCCGTCACGGGCCGTCGTTGCCGGGGCTGATCGCCGAGGCGCAGCGGCAGGGCGACGGCTTGGTGGTGATCGTCGACGGCCGCGCCGAAACGCCCGGCGATGCGGTGCCGCCGGAGGACATCGTCGGCGCGTTCCAGGTCGCCGGCGGCCGCATCGTGGCCGACGGTTACCGGCCCAATCCGAATCACCGCATCCTCAACGCGCGCGGGTTCTTCAGGCTGGATCCGCAGTTGCAGCGGCATTTGCTCGAAGACCTTGCGGCGAGCGTGGCGGACGCGGGCGAGTGAGCGATGCGCTCGCGGCCGGCCGCTCGCCGCGCGAACGCTAGCGACCCGAATCGGCCGCCGCCGCAGCCTCGGCCAGCAACCAGTCGCGCAGCGTAGCCACGCGCTCGTCGTCGTCGTCGTGCGCCAGAGGATGGACCACGCGATAGGCATACCCGCGCGGCATCGGCACGGCGATGTCGAACAGACGCAGCAGCCGGCCGTGGGCGAGATCGGCGTCGATCAGCTCCAGTTCGACCAGCCCCACCGCATGCCCGTCGAGCGCGGCCTGGGCCACGTGCGCCGAATCGGCGAAGCCCAGGCAGGCGTGGGCGTCGAACGCGGCGGCGTCGATGCCGGCCGCGGCCAGCCACTGGCGCCAGTCCGGCCAGCTCATGTCGCCGCTGCGCCAGACCACGTGGCTCAGGCACAGGCCGCGTTCGAGCAGATCGCGCGGATGCCGCAGCGGTGCGGCGCGCTCGAGCAGGGCAGGGCTGGCCACCGCGACGATGGTCGGCGCGAACAGGCGCTCGCTGCGCAGGCCGGCCTCGCCGCCGGCGCCGAAGCGGATCGCCAGGTCGATGCCATCGGCGTCGAAGTCGCGCAGCTCGTCGCTGACATCGAAGCTCAGCGCCAGATCCGGATGTGCGGCCTTGAACCGCGGCAACCGCGGCAGCAGCCAGTTGCTGGCCAGGCGCGCGCTCAGCGACAGCCGCAGCGGGCCGTCGCCGCGCGCCATGCGCTGGGCGCGGCCGAGCGCGCGCTGCAGCGTGCCCAGCGCCTCGACCGCGGCGCGGTGCAGCTCGGCGCCGGCGGCGGTGAGCTGGATGCTGCGGCTGTTGCGCACGAACAGGGTCACGCCCAGTTGTTCTTCGATTTCCTTGATCTGGTAGCTCACCGCGGCCGGGGTCAGCCCGACTTCCTCGGCGGCGCGGGTGAAGTTGAGATGGCGCGCGGCGGCGTCGAAGGTACGCAGGGCGCGGGTGCCCGGCAGATTGCGTGGCATCGATCTTCAAGCGGAATTTGACGGTGGGCCGAGAACTACTCGTTTCCCCGCGTGCGGTCAATCTTCGATAGTGGCCGGCATCGTTCTTCGGGAGTCTTTCGATGTCCGTTTCCACCGCTGCCGCAACCAGCGGCTTCGCCGCCGTGGCCCAGATCGACGGCCGCGACGCCGACGCTGCGGCGTTGGCGCCGCTGGCCTTCGCCGGCCACGCCCATTTCACCGCGATGCAGGTCCGCGACGGCCGCGTGCGCGGGCTCGATCTGCATATGCGCCGGTTGCGCGAGGCCTCGCTGCAGTTGTACGGCCGCGCCGTGTCCGACGACATCGTGCGGGAGTATCTGCGCGAAGCGTTGCGCCATTCGCCGGCCGATCTGTCGCTGACCGCGACCGTGTTCCAGCCGGCCGGCGAGTTCACCGCCGGCGACGACGGCGCTGCGCCGCGCGTGCTGGTGCGCACCGCGCCGCCGTCCGACGGGCCGCGCGGGCCGCTGGCGCTGGTCGCTGTCGAGCACGAGCGGGTGTTGCCGCAGCTCAAGCACGTCGGCGAAATCGCCAAGACCTATCACCTGCGCCGCGCGATCGCCGCGGGCTTCGACGATGCCGCCTTCCTCGACCGCGCCGGCCGTTTCAGCGAGGCGACGATCTGGAACCTGGCGTTCTGGGACGGCGCGGCGGTGGTGTGGCCACAGGCGCCGATGCTGGTCGGCACCACCCAGGGCATCGTGCGCCGCCAGCTCGAGCGCCACGGCGTGCCGCAGCGCGAGCAGGCGCTGACGCCGGCCGATCTGCCTGCGCTGCAGGGCGCGGCGGTGATGAATTCGTGGACGCCGGGGGTGGCGGTGAGCCGCATCGGCGAGACCGCCTGGGCGCCGGCACCGCAGTTCCTGCGCCGGCTGCACGACGCCTTCGCCGCCGAGCCCGCGCAGGCGCCATGAGCGGCGTCCGCGCCGGCGGGGCATGACCCGGCGCGGCCGCTGCGGTATCGTCGCCGGCATCGCCGCCCTCTCGCGCGGCCGCCTTCGCCACGGGAAACCGCATGCTCCGCGCCGCCTCGCTGTTGTCGCTGTCCGTCCTGCTGAGCGCCGCCTTCGCCGCGCACGCGCTCGAACCGGCGGTGCCGGCGCCGGCCAAGCCCGCCGACGCCGCGCCGGCCGCCAGCGCCA
>NZ_LXSD01000220.1:0-6208 GCF_017168095.1 Lysobacter enzymogenes
GCCGGCGCGCGCTCAGCGCGCGGCCGCCGGCTTGGGCACCGGCGCGGCCAGGGCGCGCTCGATCGCCGCCACCACCGCCGGATCGTCCGGCGTGGTCTTGCTGCCGTAGCTGGCGATCAGCTTGCCGTCGCGGCCGATCAGGTACTTGTGGAAGTTCCACTTCGGCGCCTCGCCGGCGGCCTTGGCCAGGTCCTTGTACAGCGGCGTGGCCTGATCGCCGACCACGTGCACCTTCTCGAACATCGGGAACTTGACCCCGTAGGTCAGCGTGCAGAACTCCTGGATCTGCTTCTCGTCCTCGAACTCCTGGGCCTTGAAGTCGCCCGAGGGGAAGCCGAGCACGGCGAAGCCGCGCGCCTTGTACTTGGCGTGCAGGCCTTCCAGCGCCTCGAACTGCGGGGTGAAGCCGCACTTGCTGGCGGTGTTGACCACCAGCACGACGTCGCCGGCATAGGTCTTGGCCAGGTCCACCGGCTGCTTGCCGGCGAGCGGGCGGAAGCTGCGGTCGAGCAGGCCGCCGGCCGCGGCGGCGGCGCCGACGGCCAGGGTCAGGCCGAGCGCCAGCGCGGCGCGGGCGGCACGGCGGGGTTGCGGGGAAGCGGTCGCGGGCATGGGGGCGCCTTCTGGATGAGGGGAAAGGCCCGGGCGGCGGGCCGCAAGCGGGTTGCGGCCGGCCGCGGCGCGGGATCGGGCCCAGTATGACTTCAGTTGGGTCCGCGGCGATTGACTCGGCGTGTTTAGGTGTTATAGTTGCATACAACACCGGCCCACTAGAGAGCAGGACCCCGCCATGAACCGCAAGCTGCACAATTCCATTTCGGCCCTGATGGCCGCTGGCGGCGCCCTGGTCCTGGGCCTGGTGGTGGCGCTGCCGCTGCCCGCCCCGGACCGCCCGCCGGCGCCGGCGCTGGCCCAGTTCGCCGCCGACGCGCCGGCGACCCGTCCGATCGAGGTCGACCTCGGCGCGGTCAAGGCGCGGATCAGCTTCGACCGCGACTTCCTCGAACGCGCCCGCAGCCGCTCCGGCGACGTCGCCGGCGCCGTGCGCAAGATCGAGCAGCGCGCCCAGCAACTGGAAAACACCGAGCGCGCCGCCGAGCTGACCACGCTCGCCGGCGCCCTGGCCGGCGACGTCGCCGACCTGGCCGCGCTGGCCAACGCGGTCGCGCCGGCCTCCTTCGCCCCCTCCTCCAACGCCGCCGCGGAGTCGGCCGGCGCCGCCGAACCCAAGCGCAAGGCCGGAAGCGCCGCGCGCCGCAACCGCAGCAATCTCGTTATGCCCTATTTCTCCTTCCTGTCGCGGGGCTGAGCCATGACCGCAATCCAATGGAGCGACGGCGCTCCGATCTACCGCCAACTCAAAGAGCGCGTCGTGGCGATGATGCTCGACGGCGTGCTCAAGCCGGGCGACGCACTGCCTTCGGTGCGTCAGGTGGCGGCCGAATACCAACTCAATCCCATCACCGTCTCGCGCGCCTACCAAGAGTTGGCCGACGAGGCACTGGTCGAAAAACGCCGAGGCCTGGGCATGTACGTGACCGAAGAAGCCGCCAAGAAACTGCTCCTCAACGAACGCGACCGGTTCCTGCGCGAGGAATGGCCGCTGGTGCTCGAACGCATCGCCCGGCTCGGCCTGCGCGCGGACGAGCTGCTCGGCGGCGACGCCGCCGGCGAAGCCACCCACAAGGCGGACGCCCCATGACCAACGCCACCCACATCGACCCCGGCCACGTGGTCCGCGCCCGCGGCCTGCGCAAGATCTACCGCAACAAGGCCGCGCTGGACGGCGCCGACTTCGACATTCCCGCCGGCCGCATCGTCGGCCTGATCGGCCCCAACGGCGCCGGCAAGACCACCGCGCTCAAGGCCGTGCTCGGCCTGACCCAGTTCGACGGCGAACTGTCGGTGCTGGGCCTGGACCCGCGCAGCCAGCGCGACGCGCTGATGCGCGAGGTCTGCTTCATCGCCGACGTGGCGGTGCTGCCGCGCTGGCTGCGGGTGCGCGAGGCGATCGAATTCGTCGCCGGCGTGCATCCGCGCTTCGACCGGGCCAAGTGCGAGCGCTTCCTGCACGGCACCCAGCTCAAGCCGGACCTGCGCGTGCGCGAGATGTCCAAGGGCATGATCGTGCAACTGCACCTGGCCCTGGTGATGGCCATCGACGCGCGCCTGCTGGTGCTCGACGAGCCGACCCTGGGCCTGGACATCCTCTACCGCAAGCAGTTCTACCAGCGCCTGCTGGAGGATTACTTCGACGAGAACAAGACCATCGTGGTCACCACCCACCAGGTCGAGGAGATCGAGCACATCCTCACCGACGTGATGTTCATCCGCGACGGCAAGATCGTGCTGGATTGCCCGATGGAAGACCTCGGCGGCCGCTTCGTCGAAGTGCTGGTCGACCGCGACAAGGCCGAACACGCGCGCACGCTCGGCCCGCTCGACGAACGCGCCCTGCCGTTCGGCAAGACCGTGATGCTGTTCGACGGCGTCGCCGCCGCCCAGCTCGACGGACTCGGCGAAGCCCGCACGCCGGGCCTGGCCGACCTGTTCGTCGCCACCATGAAGGGGACCTACGCATGAACGCCGCCACCGACGACTATTCCGCACCCGCCGCCGTCCCCCGCGCGGCTGCCGCGATCCCCGCCTCGCGGGTGTTCCTGATGCTGCTCAAGCGCGAGTTCTGGGAACACCGCGGCGGCTTCCTGTGGGGGCCGCTGATCGCCGGCGCGGTCGCGGTGATCTTCACCGTGCTCGGCGTGATCGGCGGCTCGGTGCTGTTCAACAAGTACGCCGTGCGCGACCACGACGGCATCAATCTGGAAATGACCGGCGACATGGCCCGCGCCGGCCAGATCGGCGACGCCGCGCTCGCCGGCGGCCTGGGCATCGTCTGCCTGGTGTTCGTGTTCGTAGTGTTCTTCTACGCGCTCGGCTCGCTCTACGACGAGCGCAAGGACCGCAGCATCCTGTTCTGGAAATCGCTGCCGGTGTCCGACACCCAGGCGGTGCTGTCCAAGCTGGCGTGGGCGCTGCTGCTGGCGCCGTTGCTGGCCGCGGCGATCGGCCTGGCGGTGGGCCTGGTGATGTGGACGCTGGCGTGGCTGGCGGCGGTGCTCAACGGCTTCAGCGGCGCCGGCGCGATCTTCACCCAGGCCCATCCGTTCCGCCTGCTCGGCGAGCTGGCGCTGTCGGTGCCGGTGTACTCGCTGTGGGCGCTGCCGACCGTGGGCTGGCTGATGCTGTGCTCGGCCTGGGCGCGCGCCGTGCCGTTCGTCTGGGCGGTGGTGATCCCGCTGCTGGCCTGCGTGTTCGTCAGCTTCCTCGACGTGATGCCGGGCATCGAGATCCCGCACCGCGCGATCTGGTACACGGTGGCGCTGCGCGGCCTGCTCAGCGTGGTGCCGGGCACCTGGTTCCTGCACGACCGCTTCAGCGACGACGCCCAGCAGGCGGCGATGAAGGGCTCCGAAGCGCTCAACCAGCTGGATTCGGCCTCGAGCCTGCAGGTGCTGGCCACCGCCGACCTGTGGATCGGCGCGGTCATCGGCGCGGCCATGATCTTCGCCGCGATCCGCCTGCGCCGCTGGCGCGACGAAGGCTGAGGCGCGCGGCCGGCGCGGCCTGCGATTCGCCAGGCGCCTTGCAACCGTGCCGGCCCGGCCCGCATCACAGCCCTACCTCATCGTTGTTCAGGAGCTTTCCATGCGTCCCCTGCTCGCCCTGCTCTGCGCCGCGCTGCTGCCCGGCGCCGCCCTCGCCGCCGACCGCTGCGACAACGCCCAGCCGCGCAGCCTCGCGCTCGACCTCAAGGGCGCCAAGGTCGTGGTGTTCGAAATCGGTTCCGACGACCTGGTGGTGGAAGGCGGCAACGGCGCCGCCGCGGTGACCGGCCGCGCCTGCGCCAGCAACGCCGCCGACCTGCCCGGCCTGACCGTGAGCCAGCGCCGCGAAGGCGACAAGCTGGTGGTCGTGGCCCAACACGCCAACCGCCTGGGCCTGAACTTCAACGGCCAGTACCACATGCAATTGCGCGCCAGCGTGCCGCAGGATCTGCGCGTGCAGCTCAAGGTCGGCTCCGGCGACGCCTCGGTGCGCAACGTCGCCGCGCTCAGCGCCGACGTCAATTCCGGCGACATCGACGTGGCCAACGTGCGCGGCCTCACCGTCGCCTCGGTCGGCTCGGGCGACGTGACCCTGCGCGACATCGGCGCGCTGCAGATCGTCGACCTGGGGTCGGGCGACCTGAAGGCGCGCGGCGTCGGCGGCGACGTCAAGATCGGCCGGGTCGGCTCGGGCGACGTCGAGCTGCATCAGGTCGCCGGTTCGGTGACCGTGGACCGCGTCGGCTCGGGCGACCTCGACGTCGACGGCGTGCGCGGCGACCTGCGCGTGGCGCGGGTCGGCAGCGGCGACGTGCGCCACCGCGGCGTGGCCGGCAAGGTCGACGTGCCCAGGAACGACTGATCGCCGGCGCGGGCGGGCCGCGCGCCGCCCGCCCGCGCCGTTTCCATCCCCGCGCGCCGCCACGAGACGCCGCTCATGACCACCCGCCGTTCTTCCATCGCCCTGATCCTCGCCGCCGCGCTCGCCGCGGGCCTGGCCGGCGGCTGTTCGCGCGATTCCGGCTCCGACCCCCACGTGGTCGTCATCAATCATTTGTCGATGGACGGCGACCGACTGCTGGTACGCGGCGACGGCCAGCGCGCGCAGATCGCCCCCGACGGCGCGATCGCCATCGACGGCAAGGCGCTGGCGTTGAACCCGGCGCAGCAGGCCGCCGGCCGCGCGTTCTACGTAGAGGCGACCGGCATCCGCCGCGACGGCGCCGCCATCGGCCAGGCCGGCGCGGCGATGGCCGGGAACGTGCTGAGCACGGTGGCGCAGGACCTGCGCTCGGGCCGCACCGACCAGACCGAGGCCAAGGTCGAGGCGCAGGCCGAGAAACTGCGCGAACAGGCCATGCAGATCTGCCGGCGGGTCGGCGCCTTGCGCGTCGCCCAGGAAAAGCTCGTCGCCCAGGTGCCGCAGTTCCAGCCGTTCGCGAGCAAGAACCTCACCACCGGCGAGGAATGCCGGCCGCGCAGCTGACGACTGCTTGGCTCGGGACTGGAGCTCGGGTGCGCTCGGGGTGCATCGCGCTGAAGTCTCTGGATCCCCGCCTTCGCGGGGATGACGGCTTGGAGAGGAGCGGCGAATCCGATCTGCCGCGAAACCCAACCGCCGCGAAACCCATCTCCCGTCATGCCCGCGAAGGCGGGCATCCAGGGCTCCATCGCGACATGACTCTGAAGTCTCTGGATCCCCGCCTTCGCGGGGATGACGGCTTGGAGAGGCGCGGCGAATCCGATTTGCCGCGAAACCCAACCGCCGCGAAACCTACCTACCGTCATGCCCGCGAACGCGGGCATCCAGGGCTCCATCGCGACACGACTCTGAAGTCCCTGGCCCCCGCACCCGCGCGGATGACGACGGATTCCCCCAAGCGCCCTCAGTCGAACTCGCGCCCATCGCCCGCACTGTCGCGGGTGTTCTTCTGCACCGCGATCGCCGCGAACAGGCTCATCGCATAGGCCATCGCGTAGAACCCCTTCTCGCTGAAGGCGATCTGCGCGTTCCACAGGCCGATGAACATCAGCGTCAACGCCGCCAGCACCGAGGTCCAGGCCAGGCCGTAGTAAAGGTTGGTCACCGGGATGCCTTCCATCCGGTCGCGCACCGACTTCTGCACCGACACCGCCGCGAACAGGCCGTAAAGCAGCAAGGTGAGGTAATAGCCCTTCTCGTTGAGCTGCAGGCCGGCGTTCCACAGCCCGACCAGGTAGGTCAGCGAGCCGAGCACGAGCGCGCCCCACGAAGCGCCCACGAACGCCGCCGAGGGCTTGCGGGAAATGGCACGGTTCATATCGCGTCCTTGAATGAGCGGCGGCCGGCGACCGCCGAGAGGTCCGCCGTCCGCGCGCGGCGGAGCGGCTTGCCGTGCGGGCCGGTCCAGCCCGCGCCGCCACTGTGGCCACGGCAGCGGGCGCCGTCATCCGCGGCGCGGCAAGTATCGATAAGGAAGACGCGGGGTGCAGGAAACGGCTACGCGCCGGAGGCGTAGCGGCGCGGCAACGCCGCGGGTTGCGCGACCATCCGCCGCGCAACGGGGCAACACCAGCGATGAGGCGGCCGCGCGCCGTTGCGGCGGCGCCGCCGCGCGCCGCGA
>NZ_LXSD01000221.1:0-1249 GCF_017168095.1 Lysobacter enzymogenes
TGGTCGCGCCCGCCTGCCGCGCCGCGGTCGCCGCATCGGCGGCGCCTTCGGCCGCGCGCCGATGAGCGACGATCTCGCCCGCGCGCTGCGCCTGTTCGACGATTACGTCGACCTGCCCGCGCCCGAGCGCGAGCGCCGGCTGGCGGCGCTGGCGGCGAGCGATCCGCCGCTGCACGCGGCCCTGCGCGCCCTGCTCGATGCCGAGAGCGAGGACGCCGGTGTGCTCGACCGCTCGCCGGCGCAGATCGTCGCCGAGCGCCAGCCGCCGCCGGCGAACGCCGGAGCGGATGCGGACCGCGATGATCGCGATCGCGACGAGGACGAGGACGAGGACGACGACTCCGCCGACCTGCGCGTCGGCGCGCTGCTCGGCCCGTGGCGGATCGACCGCATCCTCGGCCGCGGCGGCATGGGCACGGTCTACGAAGCCCATCGCGACGACGGCCAATACCAGCAGCGCGTCGCGCTCAAATGCATCCGCAGCGGACTGGAATCGCCGGAGCTGGCCGCCGCGTTCCGCGAGGAACGCAACCTGCTCGCGCGCCTGGACCATCCCGGCATCGCCGGCGTGGTCGACGGCGGCATCGACGAGCAGGGGCGGCCGTGGTTCGCCCTGCGCCGGGTCGAGGGCGAACCGATCGACCAGTGGTGCGACCGCCGCGCGCTCGGCGTCGGCGCGCGCGTGGACCTGCTGCTGCAGGCCTGCGAGGCGCTGGCCTATGCGCATGCGCAGGGCGTGCTGCATCGCGACATCAAGCCGTCGAACCTGCTGGTGACCGCGCAGGGCCGGGTGCAGTTGCTCGACTTCGGCATCTCCACCCGCTTCGGCGGCGGCGAAGACGCGCGCGCGCACCTGGCGATCAGCCCCGACTACGCCGCCCCGGAAGCGCGCCAGCACGGCACCCAGGGGCCGGCCACCGACTTGTACATGCTCGGCGTGCTCAGCTATCGGCTGCTGTGCGGGCAATGGCCGACCCGGCTGCACAGCCTGCGCGAACTGGTGCCGCTCGCCGCGGCCGGCGCGCCCGAGCCGATGGACCGCCTGCTCGAGGATGCCGACGACGCGGTCGCGCGCCGCCGCGGCCTGGACGACGTCGCCGCGCTGCAGCGGGCGCTGGCCGGCGACCTGGCCGCGGTCGCGCTCAAGGCGGTGGCGAGCAAGCCGCAGGACCGCTATCCCAGCGTGGCCGAATTCGCCCGCGACCTGCGCGCCTGGCGCAGCCATCGCCCGGTCGGCGCGCGCCGCGGC
>NZ_LXSD01000222.1:0-8383 GCF_017168095.1 Lysobacter enzymogenes
CGCGCGTGCTCGACGCCTGCGCCGCGCCCGGCGGCAAGAGCGCGCACCTGCTCGAACGCGATCCGTCCTTGCGCCTGACCGCGCTCGACGTGGACGCCGCGCGCCTGCAGCGCGTGCGCGCGACCCTGGCGCGCGCCGGCTTCGACGCCGACGACGAACGCGTGCGCCTGCACGCGGCCGACGCCGCCGAGCTCGACGCCTGGTGGGACGGCGCGGCGTTCGACGCGGTGCTGCTGGACGCGCCGTGCTCGGCCACCGGCATCGTCCGCCGCCAGCCGGATGTGGTCCTGCACCGACGCGAGTCCGACATCGCCGCGCTTACCGTCGTGCAGGCGCGACTGCTGGACGCGCTGTGGCGCACGCTCGCGCCCGGCGGCGTCCTGGTCTACGCCACCTGCTCGATCCTCAAGGCCGAGAACGAAGACCAGGTCCGCGCCTTCCTCGCGCGCACCGCCGACGCCCGCGTCGAGGTGCTGGGCCCGGACTTCGGCCACGACTGCGAGGTCGGCCGCCAGCGCCTGCCCGGCGAGGACGGCGGCGACGGTTTCTTCTACGCCCGGCTGCGCCGGGCCGGATGAGCCGCGCCGGCCGGCGCGGGGCGAGCGGGCCGGAATCGGGTCTATCTGAGTCGGGTCGATCTGAGTCGGGTCGTCCTGAGTTGAGTCTTGCCGAGTCGGGCTGCTCCGAGTCGGGCTGCTCGAATCAGGCCACTCGAATCAGGTCGATTGAACCAGGCCGCTCTGAACCAAGCCGCGCTGATGAATCGGACCGCGCCGAACCCGACCGCCCGCAATCCGGGCGGCTCTGGATCGGACCAGTCTGAATCTGTCGGGCTCGTTGCCGTCGGGATCGTTTCCGGCCGGTTCGACCGCGCCGCCCGCGGCCCTTGTCCCGCAAGCCGGGCGCCGACGTCGCCCGGCCGCGCCGATGGATGAGCCGAAGGTGAGCGCCGGCGCAGTTGCGCAATGCGCCCTCTCCACCCGTCACTTTCGCCTGCGTATCATTCCCCGCATGTTCAAGAACCCCTTGTCCCGCCACGCGTGGCTGTTCTGGGTCACGGCCTGGCTGGTGCTCGGAGCCGGCCTCGGCCTGCGCGATCCCTGGCCCGCCGACGAGCCGCGTTTCGCCCTGGTCGCCAAGCAGATGGTCGAGTCCGGCCAGTGGCTGTTCCCGCACCGCGGGGTCGAGCTGTATTCGGACAAGCCGCCGTTGTTCATGTGGACCGAGGCGGTCTCCTACCTCATCACCGGTCACTGGCGCATCGCCTTCCTGCTGCCGTCGCTGCTGGCGGCGCTGGGCACGCTGTGGTGCGTGGTCGACCTCGGCCGCCGCCTGTGGACCCCGCGCGTGGGTTACTACGCCGGCTGGGCGCTGCTGACCACGCTGCACTTCGCCTATCAGGCCAAGAAGGCGCAGATCGATCCGTCGGTGGTGTTCTGGATCACCTTCGCCAACTACGGCCTGCTGCGCCATCTGCTGACCGGTCCGGCCTGGCGCTGGTGGGCGCTGGGCTGGTTCGCCGCCGGCATCGGCGTGATCACCAAGGGCGTCGGCGCGATCGCGCTGCTGATGCTGCTGCCGCTGGCGCTGGCGGCGCTGCTGCGGCCGCTGCACGCGCGCCTGGCGCCGCAGGGCTTCGGCGCGCGCGCGCTGGCCTGGGTGCGCATGCCGGTGCGCGCCGGCGTCGGCGACGCCAGGTTCTGGCTCGGGCCGTTGGCGTTCTTGCTGGCGATCGCGCTGTGGGTGGTGCCGATGGTGCTGGTCGCCACCCACGCCGGCGATCCGAGCTACCAGGCCTATCTCAACGACATCCTGTTCCGTCAGACCGCGGGCCGCTACGCCAAGTCCTGGGACCACCACCAGCCGGTCTGGTACCACCTCGGGGTGATGTTCTCGATGTGGCTGCCGCTGATGCTGGCGCTGCCGTGGGCGCTGCGCGCCTGGGGCCGGCGCATCGGCCGGCTGGATCCGCGCTACATCCTGCCGCTGACGTGGTGGCTGCTGGTGATCGTGTTCTTCTCGATCCCGCACGGCAAGCGCGACGTCTACATCCTGCCGGCGCTGCCGATGGCCTGCCTGATGTTCGCGCCGCTGCTGCCGGGCCTGCTGCGCAAGGCGTGGCCGCGGCGGGTCGCGCTCGGCTTCACCGTGGCGCTGACCCTGGCCCTGCTCGGGGTGGGGCTGTCGATGTGGTTCGGCGATCCCAAGTTCGAAACCAGGCTGATCGCCGACCGCGGCTTCACCGACCACGGCCGCGCGCTCGCCGCCGGGGTGATCGCGATCGGCGCCTGGGGCGCGGCCTGCCTGCTGTGGTCTGGCCGGCGCCGGCCGGAGCGGGCGATGGCGGCGACGCTGTGCGGCGTGTGGGTGCTGTACGGCCTGCTGATCACGCCGGTGCTCAACGATTCGTCCTCCGCGCGCGGGGTCATGGCCCGCACCGCGCAGCGCATCGGCGCCGACGCCGAGCTCGGCCTGGTCGCGTGGAAGGAACAGAATTTGCTGATGTCGCAGTCCAGGACCACCACCTTCGGCTTCCTCATGGGCTGGCAGAAACAGCTCGAACTGGGCCTGGCCTGGCAGGCGCAGGCGCCGGACACGCGCTGGCTGTTCGTGCAGGAGCCGGCGGTGCCGGTGTGCGTGGACCGGGCCAAGGCCGAGATGATCGGCCGCTCCAACCGCCGCGAATGGTGGCTGGTGCCGTATGCCGCGCGCGCCGGTTGCCCGGCCTCGCCGCCGCTGCCGTTCAACGACGACGATCACGAGTACGACGACGGATCGGATTGAGCGTGCCCGCATTGCCCTTCTCTGCTTCCGATCCGGGCGCCGCGCCGCGCCAACGGCTGGCGCTGCGGCTGCTGCAGGCCGCGCTGTTCCTGCTGCCGGCGTTGCTGTTGTCGACGCCGTGGGCGCTGACCCCGTTCGCCGCGCTGGCCTTGTCCGCGTTCGCGCTGGCGCCGTCGGTGTTCGCGCGCGGCTGGCGCGAGGTCGGGCGCGAGACCCGCTGGCTGCTGGCGATGGCGGTGCTGGCCGCGGCGGTGGTGCTGTTCTCCAAATTCCATTTCGAGGTGCGCTGGCGCGAGGCCGACAACCGCCTGCGGCTGTTGACGGCGCCGTTCTTCGCGGTGCTGGTCTACGCCTGGCGGCCGTCGCGGCGTTGGCTGTGGCGCGGCGCGCTGTTCGGTCTGGCCGCCGCGTTCGTGCTGGCGCTGTATCAGGTGGCCACCGGCACCGAGCGCGCGCTGGGCTGGACCGCCAATGCGATCGTGTTCGCCGACGCGCTGATCGCGCTGATCGTGCTGGCGGTGTTCACCCGCCCCTCGGGCGAGCTGGTGTGGACCACGCTGGCCTGCGCGCTGGGCGTGGGCGCGGTGGCGCTCAGCGGCAGCCGCGGGGTGTGGCCGGCGCTGGCGATCGTGCTGCTGGTGGCGCTGGTCGTCAGCGGCGGGCGCGCGCGCAAGCTGTCCTGGGCGGTACTGGCGGCGCTGGCGCTGACGGTGGCGGCGAGCCACTGGATCGCGCCGCTGGCGCAGCAGATCCGCCTGACCGAACTGGTCTCGGACGTGGACCGGGTCAAGCGCGGCGATCACGAATCTTCGCTGGGCGCGCGCGTGACCTTGCTGGAGCTGGCCGGCGATACCTTCGCCGAGCACCCGCTGACCGGCGTCGGCGTGGGCCGGTTCGAAAAGGTGGTGATGGCCACGCCGCAATGCGCGCCGCCGGCGCCGCGGATCGGCTTTTGCAAGCTCGGCCACGCCCACAGCGACGCGTTCGAATGGGCGGCGACGATGGGCCTGCCGGGGTTGCTGGCGATCCTGGCGATCTATCTGGTGCCGCTGGCGCTGTTCGCGCGGATGGTGCGCGCGCAAAGCGTCGGGCGCGCGCGCAGCAGCGCGCTGGGCGGGCTGGTGCTGGTGCTGGTGTACATCGCCTGCGGCCTGACCCAGTCGATGTTCGCCCACCAACTGATCGCCTCGTTCTACGCCGTCGCCATCGGCGTGCTGTACGGATTCGCGCTGATCGAACGCGAGCGCGGGCCGCAATAAGCGCTTTGCGCCGAGCGCGCAGCGACCGGCCGCGGTGTGCGCGATGCGGCCGCGGCGCTCAGGCCGCGCCGTCGTCCTTGCGTTCGGGCGTGGCCACCGGCTGGCCGTTGCCGAGCATCCACAGCATGATCGTCTTCTGCCGCACGTAGTTGGCGCGCACGTAGGCGTAGACCAGCCCGTGCCAGCCGTCGCGGAAGCCGCCGCGCAGCAGGTAGCCGCGCCAGAACCGCCACGCCGGCGCCAGCACCAGCTTGGCCAGGGTCGCGCGCTTGCCGCGCGCGTGCTCGTGCTCGGCCATCATCCGCGCGTAGCGCTCGGTCTTGGCCAGTTGCTGCTGCAGCGAGCGGTAGGGGTAGTGGATCAGGTCGCCGCGCAGCGTGGCGACCGCGCCGTCGACGCTGGCGGCCTCGTGCACTTCGCGGGTGCCGCGCCAGCCGCCGCGGCGGCGGTCGAACAGGCGCAGCACGCGGTCGGGATAGGCGTTGCCGTGGCGCAGGAAACGGCCGAAGTATTCGGACAGGCGCGCGAAGCGGTAGCCGGCGGCATCGCCGAAGCCGCGCTCGCGCGCGGCCAGGATCGAGGCGCGCAGCTCGTCGCCGACGCGCTCGTCGGCGTCCAGGCACAGCACCCAATCGTGCGCGGCCTGCTCGATCGCGAACTGCTTCTGGCTGCGGAAGCCGTCGAAGCGGCGCTGCAGCACGCGCGCGCCGGCGGCCTGGGCGAGCGCGGCGGTGGCGTCGGTGGAATGCGAATCCACCACCACGATCTCGTCGCAGAACGCCAGCGAGGCCAGGCAGTCTTCGATCCGGTCGGCCTCGTTGAAGACGATGATGCAGGCCGACAGCTTGGGGCGGGCGGCGTCGCTGGGCGCGGGCGTGTCGATGGCGGCGGTCCGGGGCGGGGCGGGCGGCGCTCAGGATACTCCTGCGCTTGCGACGGGAAGTAAGCGGGAAGGGCCGCGAGGCGGCGCGCCCCCGCTCGCTCCTCACTCCTCTAAACTCACGTCTCGCTCCAAACGGCCGCCAGCGATGTCCGACTACCTGCTCTTCGCCACCGAACGCTACGCGCTGCCGATCCTGCAGCCGCTGGCGCAGGCGCTGCACGAGGCCGGCCACCTCGCCCACGCCTGGTTCGCCGACGGCGCCGCCGGTTCGGCCCTGCCGGCGCCGGTGCGCATGCTCGAGCCGGGCCGCGCCGGCCTGCGCGCGGCGGTGGCGCTGAAGCCGCGCGCGGTGTTCAGCGCGGCCAACTGGGTGCCGCCGTTCGTGGCCGGGGCCAAGGTGCAGCTGTTCCATGGCTTCAACGTGGAAAAGCGCGCCGACGCGCGCGGCCATTTCCGCGTGCGCGGGCTGTTCGATCTGTATTGCACGCAGGGGCCGGCGACCACCGCGCCGTTTCGCGAGCTGGCCGCGCAGGCCGGCCACTTCGCCGTGGTCGAGACCGGCTGGCCCAAGCTCGATCCGCTGTTCCGCGACGACGACGGCGCGGCCGCGGCCCTGCGCGCACCGGCCGGCGCGCGGCCGGTGGCGATGTTCGCCTCGACCTTCACCGAACGCCTGAGCGCGGCGCCGCATCTGTTCGAAGCGATCGCCGCGCAAGTCGCCGAAGGCCGGCGCTATTGGCTGCTGACCCTGCATCCCAAGTGCGCGCCGGAACTGTTCGAACGCTATCGCGCGCTGGCCGGCGCCAACGCGGCCTTCGTCGAAACCGAAGCGCTGATCGCCGCGCAGCGCGCCGCCGACGTGCTGGTGGCCGACACGACCTCGGTGGTGTCCGAGTTCGTGGTCCAGCGCAAGCCGGTGGTGACCTTCCGCAACCGCGCGCCGAAGCCGCACATGATCGATTTCGACGATCCGGCCGAGCTGGAGCAGCGCCTCGCGCAAGCCTTCGCGCCGACGCCGCAGCTGCAGGCGGCGATCGACGCGTATGCCGAGGCGATCCATCCGTACCGCGACGGACGCTCGTCGCAGCGGGTGATGGCGGCGACCGAGGATTTGCTGGACGGGCGCCTGGGAACGCTGCGCGGCAAGCCGCTGTCTGCGTGGATTCGCGGGCTGCAGATTCGGCGCGAATTGGGCTATTGGGGGCGCGGGAGCTGAGCGCGGCGGCCGCGTCGTCGCGAAGATTCGTATCCGACTGCAGGAGCGGCGCGAGCCGCGACCGCGAATACGCAGCCACGTCGTTGGCTTCGTCGTAGTTGGGTATTCGCGGTCGCGGCTCGCGCCGCTCCTGCAGCGGGCGTTCCGCGGCGGGTTCTGCGTTCGTTGCCGCGTTGAGCCCAGCGCCAGCCCGCATCACCACCGCAACGGCCGCTTCGCCAGCGACGCCGCCAAGCGTTCGTACAGCCGCTGCGCCTCGTCCAGCGGCAGGAAGCGGATGCGCAACGGCGGCCCCAGCGCGCCGGCGCCGGCGGTGTCCAGCCACAGCGTCGCGGTGCCGCAGCGGCGGTCCAGCGGCGAGCGGGTGATCTGCAGGACCTGCAGCTTGTCGAGTTCGGCGAAGCGCCAGTAGCGCCGCCACCAGCCTTCGCGCACCGCGATCAGTTCGGCGTCCATCGCATAGCCCATGCGCCGCGCGCGCCGCTGCGCCTTGAACGCCGCCCACGGCAGCCACAGCAGCGCCAGCAGGCCCCATTCGCCGACCTGCCAGTAAGCGACGGACACGGCCAGCGCGGTCCACGGCAGGTCGGGCAGGAACAACCGCCACCACACCGCCTTCGGCAGCGCCCGCCAGTCCAGCGCGTCCCAGCGCGCATGCGGCAGCAGGTGCGCGATCAGGCCGTCGCAGACCGCCGGTGCGGCGATCGGCGCGAGTTCCTTGAGCGCGCGGCCGTCCTCGTGCTCATCGCCGCCGACCGTGTCCACCGCCAGCCGGCGCCGGCGCAGCAGCCGGTGCAGCACGCCTTCCTCGAGCGTCCAGGCCTGGATGCGCCGGCGCGGCACGGTGGTGCGC
This sequence comes from Lysobacter enzymogenes, assembly GCF_017168095.1. GTDB lineage: Bacteria > Pseudomonadota > Gammaproteobacteria > Xanthomonadales > Xanthomonadaceae > Lysobacter > Lysobacter enzymogenes_D. Next base: position 6,996 of record NZ_LXSD01000222.1, read on the forward strand.
CAGCGCGCCAGCAGGCCGCGCTCGGCGGTCAGCCGGCGGCCTTGTTCGCTGAGTTCGAAACCGTAGTAGCGCAGCAGCGCCAGGGTCATCGACAGGCCCTTGAGCGCGGCGGCGACGAAGGCGATGCCGGCGACCGCCAGCAGCGCGTAGCCGGCGGCGTCGAGGTGATAGCCCTCGACCCGGCCGAACAGCCAGCGCACGCCGACGCGCAGCATCCGCTCGGGCACGCGGCCGTTGAAGTCGGGGACGCTCTGCATGATCGCGGCCAGGCCCGCGCCGACCAGGATCAGGCCGCCGTTGGAGACCAGGCCCAGCCGCAGCACCTCGGCCGGCGACAGCCGCAGCAGGCTGTCGGCGTGTTCCTCCGCGGGCTGGCTCGGGTCGCCGCCGCGGCGCCGCACCAGGGTTTCCAGCGCCAGCGCGTCGGCCAGCTTGAGCACGCGCATCTGCGCTTCGGGTTCCTTGCCGCCGGCCGATTCCAGGCGCACCTCGGCCACGCCGAACAGGCGGTGCAGCACGGTCTGGTGCACGCCCACGTTCTGGATGCGCACGAACGGAATCACCCGCAGGCTGCGGTTGAGCAGGCCGCTGCGCACCACCAGCCCGTTGGCGCCGACGCCGTAGCGATAGGTGAAGTAGCGCCACAGCGAGAACAGCACCAGCACGCCGACGCCGATCAGCGACCACAGCTCGTTGCGGTCGCCGCGGCCGAGGAAGATCAGGATCAACAGCGGCACGATGTACTGGCGCAGGTGCTGCACCAGCACGAACAGCCACGACATCGGATGCAGGCGGCGGTCGGCGACCGGTTCGGCGGCCGCGCCCGCGCCGGCGCGGCCGTCGTCGTGGACGGGGGCGCTCATCGGGCCTCGTCGTCTTCGAGGTCGAGCTGGCGGCTCAGGCGCTCGCGCAGGCGCTGGGCGTCGCCGACATCGAGGTGGTCGATCGCGACCGAGCTGTGGCGGGTGCCGGCGGTATGCACCACCAGCGTCGCCAGCCGGCGCATGCGTTGCAGCGGGCCGTGCTTGAGGTCCAGGTGCTGGACCCGGGTCAGCGGCACGGTGGTCTCGCGCTGCCAGGCCACGCCGCGGCGCACCGCGAACCCGTGCGTGTCGAGCTTCCACAAGGTGTTGCGGTAGCGGCGGAAGCCGATCCACATGCCGATGCCGGCGCCCAGCAGCGCGCCGATGAGACCGCTGGCGAGTCCGCTGTGGCGGCCCAGGCTGAGCACGCCGACGATGACCGCGGCGATCGCGAACACCACCGCCAGCGACAGGCTGATGTCGATCGTGCACAGCGGAATCGCGCGCGCGGGCAGGCGTTGCCAGCCCTCCTGCGTCGCGGGCGCTGCGGCCGGCGCGTCGTCGGCGCGCGGGGGCGGCGCGGAG
>NZ_LXSD01000223.1:0-8905 GCF_017168095.1 Lysobacter enzymogenes
CGGCCAGGCCGATCCACGCGCGCCGGCTTGGCCGCCAATCGCGCGGCACATGGCGGCGGTCGATCGCGGCGATCACCGCCTCGGCATCGGCCAGGCGATGCGCGGGCTGCGGGCGCAGCAGGCGGTCAATCAACCGCACCAGCCACGCCGGCGTATCCGCGCGCAGCCGGTCCACCGGCGGCGGCGTGCGCAGCATGCGCTGGGCCAGCACTTCGCTGGCGGTGCCGCCGGCGAAGGGCATGCGCGCGGTCAGCATCTCGTGCAGGATCAGGCCGAGCGCGTACAAGTCGCTGCGCGCGTCGGCGCCTTCGCCGCGCGCCTGCTCGGGCGAGAGGTAATCCGGGGTGCCGACGATCGCGCCGGTCTGGGTCAGGCCGCTGCCGGCGAGCGAGCGGGCCACGCCGAAGTCGGCGATCAGCGCATCGCCGTTGCGGTCGAGCAGCACGTTGGCGGGCTTGAGATCGCGATGGATCACCCCGCGCGCATGCGCCGCGGCCAGACCTTCGGCGATCTGGCGGGCGATGCGCACGGCGGCGTCGACGGCCAGCGCGCCGTCGCGGTCCAGGCGCCGGTCCAGCGCTTCGCCGTCGATCCAGTCCATGCCGATCAGCCACTGGCCTTCGTGGCGGAACAGGTCGTGGATGCGCACCACGCGCGGGCTCGACACCTGGCGCGCGGTCAGCAGTTCCTGGCGGAAGCGTTCGAACGCATCGCTGCGCGCGGCCAGTTCCGGGCGCAGCAGCTTGAGCGCGACCTGGATGTCCAGGGTGGTGTCGAAGGCGCGGTAGACCTCGCCCATGCCGCCCAGGCCGAGCAAGGCTTCGATGCGGAAACGTCCGGCCAGCAGGCTGCCGGGGGCGAGGCCGCGGCCCGCGTAGCGGCCGGTCGCGGTGGCGTCGTCGGTCACGACGACGTAGCCTGCGCGCCGACCACGCGGGCCCAGCGCAGCGGCGCAGCCGCCGGTTCCAGCGCGTCGAAGGCGCGCTGCGCCAGCAGCCACAGCGCGGCGCTGTCGGCGAAGGCGGCGAGCAGTTCCAGGTCGAACTGGCTGATCGCCTCGCCGGCGCCGCGGCGGTCGGCGTAGACCGCGCCGAGCACGCGCCCGGCGTGCAGCAGCGGCAGGCACACCAGGCTTTGCAGGCCGCCGGTGACTACCGAGGAGCGCTGCGCCAGCCACGGGTCGTCGTCGATCCAGTTCACCACCACCGGCTGGCGTTCGCGCAGGCAGCGCTGGACCGCGCCGACGCTGCCGGAGAAGGCGCGCGCGTTGAGGTCTTCGCGCTCCAGCGACAGGCTGGCCTGGACCAGGAAGTCCTCGCCCTGGGCCAGCAGCACGAAGCCGCGGCTGCAGCCGGCCAGCTCGACCACGCCGCGCAGGATGTCGTCGGCCAGGCCGGCGCCGGCGCCGGCAACCTCGTCGGCCGGGGCGGGCGCGTCGGCGCCGCCGCCTTCCAGTCGCCGCGTCCACGCCGCCGACAGCGCGCGGCGCTCGCGCTCGCGTTCCTGCCAGGCGCGCGCTTCGGCCTCGTCGTGCAGCGAGAACTCGCACAGCACGTCGCCGAAGCGCAGCCAGCCTTCGCTGCGTTCGAGCAGGGCCTGGACGACCTGGATGCCGTCGACGTGCGAGCCGTTCTTGCTGCCCAGGTCGAGCAGCCGCCAGCCCTCGTCGTCGTGGATCAGCTCGGCGTGCTGGCGCGAGACGGAAGGATGGTCGATCCGCAGCTCGCACACGGGATCGCGGCCGATGCGCAAACGCGAACCGGCGGGGATCCATCGGCTGATGGCTGCGGCTTCGGGCGGGTAAACGATCAGGCGCGCCGGCATGGCCGCATCTTACGCGCAACTTTCGCGATCGCGACGGCGCCGGCGCGGCGCCGCGGCGGCGCGCTCAAGGTCCGTAGTCGCGCAGGTAGGCCAGGCTGAAGCGCAAGGTCGCAGCGCCGGCGACGAGTTCGCCGGCATCGTTGCGATGGGTGCGCGTGGCCCGCCACTCGTTGTCGATGAAGCTGCCGCCGCGGGCGACGGCGCGCGCGCGCACGGCGTCGGCGGCGGCCAGCGCGGCGGCGTAGTCGGGCACCGCCAGCGCGGTTTCGACGTCGTCGAGCAGGGCGTCGAAGCCGGGTTGTTCGCTCGCCGGCAGCAGGTCGACGCGATCGCGCAGGCGCTGCAGCTTGGAAGCGATCACCACCGGCGTCGGGCGCCCGTCGGCGAGGATCAGGAACTGCGAGAAACCGCCGTAGGTGCCGCGCGCGCGCACGCTGCCGGCGGCGATTTCGTCGGTGATGTCGTAGAACGCGCCGCCCAGCGGCGCCTTGAACAAACGCAGGCGGGTGCCGGCGGCGTAGGGCAGCCAGTGGGTGTGGATTTCGGCGCGGCCGCTGCCCTTGAACGTCAGCCCGCCGGACAGCGGCGGCTGCACCGTCACCAGCAGCGGCAGGCTGCCGGGGATCGTGGTCAGGTCGGTGTCGGGCAGGCGCGCGATCAGGTTCGGGTCGTACAGGCTCACCGTGCGCGCCGACACGCCGAGGCTGGCCGGGCTGAGCCCGCTGGCGTCGTCGAAGTCGAGCAGCAGTTCGGCCAGCACCGGTCCGGGCCAGCCGGGCAGGAACGGCAGGCGCACGGTCGCTTCGGCGTGGTTGCCGGCGGCGGCGACCGTCACCGGCAGCGGGATCTGGGCGGCGGCGGCGCCGGCGCCCAGCAACAGCCCGACGGCGACGATCCAGGCGGCCAGCCGGGGCAGGGCGCGGCGCGCGGCGCGGGTGGCGCGCGGGGTTGGGTCGGTGTGGCTCATGTCGTGGCGGTCCCCTGTGCGTCGTCGCGGGCGTGCGTGGTCTGGAACGGGCGTGCTGGGTCTGGAGCAGGCGTGCTTGGTCTGGAGCGTCAGGATCGTATCGGTGTCGCGGCGGCGTCCGGATCGCAGGCCGCGGCGGCCGTCGCGACGGTAACCCGGAACCCGTCGCACGCACATGAACCCGCGCGCCCGCGTTCGCGCCGGGCGACCGCGATCCCGAGGCTACTGTGCGTCCGGTCGCCGGTCTGTAGGGGTTTTCCCCCATGCCGGCTGGGCGGTCTTCCGGATGTCGCCGCCGGTCGCGGCCGGGCCAAGGTGGCTCACCCGATGTTCGGGGATCGCCAGGGGAGTCCGCACGATATGCAACGCAACCGCCGCACCCTTCTCAAGCTGACCGCGCTGGCCCTGGGCATGGCCGCCAGCGGCGTCAGCCTCGCCGCCGCCCGCCTCGACGCCGCGCTCGAGCGCGCCCTGGCTACCGCCGACGCCGCCGCCCCGCTGGAAGTGGTGGTGTCCTACGACCAGCCCGGTCCGTTGCGTGCGGCCCAGGTGCAGGCGCTCAAGCTGCTCGGCATCGGCCAGGGCGTCAGCATGCGCGCGCTGCCGATCGCCGGCGCGCTGGCGACCCCGGCGCAGATCCGCGCCCTGGCCCAGCGCGGCGACGTGCTGTCGATCCATCTCAACAAGCCGCTGCGCTACTACAACCAGGAAGCGCGCGAGCTGTCCGGGGTCAATCGGGTCCAGGCCAATCCCGGCGATTTCGGCCGCACCGTGCCGTTCACCGGCCGCGGCGTGGCGGTGATGATCAACGACTCGGGCATCGACGCCACCCACGCCGACCTCAAGTACGGCCAGCGCGTGGTGCAGAACGTACAGGCGCTGACCAACCTGCATTCGCTGCTGGACTTCCTGCCGGTGACGGTGCTGGAGAACCAGCTCAACACCGACATCAGCTCCGGCCACGGCACCCACTGCGCCGGCACCGTCGGCGGCAGCGGCGCGCAGTCCGGCGGGCTGTACCGCGGCGTGGCCACCGGCGCGGACCTGGTCGGCTACGGCTCCGGCGCGGTGATCTCGATCCTCGACGCGGTCGGCGGCTACGACTACGCGATCTCGCACAAGAACAGCTTCGCCTCGCCGATCCGGGTGATCTCCAACTCCTGGGGCAGCTCGGGCGCGTTCGACCCGACCGACCCGGTCAACCTGGCCAGCTACGAGGCCTACAAGAACGGCATCGTCAGCGTGTTCGCCGCCGGCAACGACGGTCCCGACGCCAACACCCACAACCCGTATGCGCAGGCGCCGTGGGTGATCTCGGTCGGCGCCGGCAACAAGGACGGCACGCTCGCCGACTTCTCCTCGCGCGGCAATCCGGGCGAGAGCGCAAGCTTCACCATGTCCGACGGGCAGCGCTGGACCTATGTCAACGAGCCGACCCTGGTCGCCACCGGCGTGGACATCGTCTCCACCCGCGCGCTGACCGGCGCGCTGCCGCTGCTGGCCGCGCAGCAGGACGCCGCGCTCGGCGCGCGCGCACCGTTCTATACCCACATGAGCGGCACCTCGATGGCGACGCCGCACGTGGCCGGCATCGTCGCCCTGCTGCTGGAAGCCAAGCCCTCGCTCAAGCCGTTGGAGGTCAAGCAGATCCTCGCCCAGACCGCCAATCCGATGGCCGGGCGGCAGCGCTTCGAAGTCGGCAGCGGCCACGTCGACGCTTACGAGGCGGTGGGCGTGGCCAACGCGTGGTGAGCGTCCGGCCGTCGTCGATTCAACGCCGGTAACCGCCGGCAGGCCGGTCGCGCGCGGCGGGTGCGCGCGCGGGCCGGTCGCCCCGTTCGGGTGGGTGGCGAACCCCGCCCGTTCTCCGCCCGCAGCGTCGCGTCCCCGGCGCTGCGGGCGATCTCTCCGCAGATCTGGAAGAAGCAGTGCAGCGCTTGTCATGAACGGATGTCCGGGAAGGTGCGGGCATCCGTTTTTTTTGGCGGCGACGCGGTTGCGCGGGTGCGGTGCCGATGGGCGCGGGCGGCGCATCGGGCGATGGCCGACAGCAGAGCGTCGAGGGGCGCGCCGCGCGAGGCGACGCCGACGGGCCGCTCAGCGCGAACGCGGCCGCCGCGCCGTCAATGCGGGGGCGCGGCAAGCGGCGTCTGCGCCGCAGCGAAATAATGCAGATGCGTCGGCGTACGCGAATCCGGCCGGTACGGCCCAGGCAGGCGCGTCTGTACAGGGAGCGTAGGGCCCAGCGGCGATGCCGCGATCGGCGTCATCGGCCGGCGGGCCGTGCGCGGCGCCGGATCGAGCGCGGCGGCGGCCGCCGCGACGGCGAAGGCCGAAGCGACGGGCTCAGGGAGTCGGGGTGGGGACGGGACAGAAGAAGGAACCGCCGCTCGGGCCAACAGCGCCAGCGCCGAGACGGCGGTCAGTACGAAGAGATAGCGCGGCAGCGCGCGGAACGAATCCTGGACCCAGATCGCTGCCTTCATGCACGCCCCCCGCGCACTCCTCGCGGGATCGACCGAACGGCCGTCCTGACCGTCGGCGCCACGTCCTGTTTGCCGTGCATTGCCGCTAACCCCAACTTCTGTAATCAGTGGCCCCAGCTCCGCAGCATCGCTTGCTCAAGGCGGCGGCCTCGTCCTTTGCTGAGCGGCGTCCGTGTCGTCGCATGGCCGTGCTGCCGGGGCCCGCACAGATTGCGCCTGGGCGCCCGGCCGGCACAGTCGGCCGACAGCGCGGCGGCGTGTAGGATTTTTCTGACATCCGTCACGCCGAGGATGCGGACTGCGTCGGCTGACCGACCCGGGAGCAGGGGCGGTCCTGGGTGTTTCCACGCAGGGGTCGCGCCCGGCATCCGCGCAGGCGCGGCGCGCATCGCCGCCGCATCCGCGCGTTGCCGCCCTGGCTCAGGACTTCGGCTCTTCCGGCATGGTCCCGGCCGAGCGCATCTCCCTCTGCGCCTGCTTCAACGCCTTGACGTCGAGCGGCAGGATCCGCTCGATGAAGCAGGGAATCTTGATCGACTGCTGGCCGAGCACGATGACCTTGTCGAAGCGGCGATGCACGCTGCCCATCTGGTTGGTCACCGAAATCGCCTGGGCGAAGTCGAGATCCTGGCAGCGGCCCTGCAGCTCGAGCAGATAGGCCTGGTTCGGTCGCGTCCACAGCGCCAGCGCGCTGTCGCCCAGCGGCGTCCAGCCGTCGATGCTGCCGAAGTACTGGAAGCGATCGACCGGCGCGCCGGCGTGTTGGCGATACAGCGCCAGGCGTTGGGCATCGTCGAGCTTGGGGCCGGAGCTGGCGCAACCGGCGAGCAAGGCCGCGGCCAATACCGCGGCCGACAACGCGGCGCCGCGGCGCCGCGGAACATGCGGATGCGCAGCCGGCGAACGCGCGGACTGCGCACGCGAACCTTGCGAAAGCAGGCGTTTCATACGGGTTTCCTTTGGCGGCCAAGCCGCCGGTGGGGCTTGCGCCGCCATCATGCGCCCGGCGCGCGCGGCCGCCGCATCGGCGGCCCGAATCGTTCAGCGGCGGGGAGGCTTGCCATCCGCCGAAAGCCTCCGTATCATGCCGCCTCTCTCACGGGTTGCCCGTGAATTGGCCGGGTAGCTCAGTTGGTAGAGCAGGGGATTGAAAATCCCCGTGTCGGGGGTTCGATTCCCTCCCCGGCCACCACGATTTCGATCTGCGGTGGTTTTTCCGATCGGTCCGCAGAGTCAAAGAAACCTCCCTCGCGGAGGTTTTTTTTTGCCCGCGATCCGTCGTGCGGCAGGCCCGTCGTCGCGGCGCGCGCTTGGCCCATCTTGTCGCCGCTGCGGCGGTCTCGAACACGCGCCGTATGCGCGCGCCGTCGCGCAACCGACGCATCGTCGCGCGCGTTTCCGCCCATTCGCGTAAAGCGCATCGACGTCGCGCCGGATCGCCGCGATTGCCATCACGGATTGGCGATGCGGGCCGCTCCGGCGCAGGCAAAGCATGGCTACTCTTTCGCATCGTTCGGCCCAGCCTCGCGCTCGCGCCGAATCCGGTTTCGGATCGATATCGAACAAAGGGGATTGACCAGTGAGCACGGGCGCACAGCTGAAGGTCGTGTTGCAGGACGCGCAGGGGTTCTACTTTTCCGGCGACAAGGCGGCGAAGAAAGAGAGCGACACTACGGTGAGATGGCTCAACACCGTGCTGAAGGACGAGAGTTGCTACCGCGATCTGTGCGGCGGCAAGGGCAAGCTCGTGGTCGGTTTCAACTTCCCGCCGAAGGACGTTGCGCCGGAGCGGGCGAAGGAAATCATGTCGCAGGCCTACGAGCGCATCGGCCGCGAAGTGGACGCGCTGAATCCCGACAAGCGCATGGCGATGGCCGCCTCGCTGATGCGCGGCACCACGACCGAGGGCAAGCTCGATCGCGACCGGGTCGAGGAGAAGCTGTACGCGGGCTACGCGCGCCCGCACGATCCGGAGCAGGACGCCAAGACGCTGCTGGCCAGCCCGATGCTCGCCGGCCATCCGGCGCGCGCGGCGGATGGCTTCGACAAGCTCGGTTCGGTCGGCAAGCTCGAGGCGATCTCGCGCTCCAATCTGCAGGAGATGCGCGACGAGATCGCCAAGTACAAGGAACTGCACGCCGCCAACGGCATGAGCGACACCTTCGGCAAGAAGATCGATGCGTTCGTCGCCGACGTCGGCGAGCGCTATGCGCAAGGCATCGCCTCGCACGCCAGCAACCGGCCCATCGCCGGGCACATCCTGGCGACCTCCGACCGCGAGCAGATCCAGGAATTCGCCCAGGCGCTGACCAACAACAAGTCGCAGCCGCAGAGCGTGTCGCACACCTCCGAGTACAACACGCGCTATCTGAAGTCGCACGATTTCGCGTTCTTCAACGTGTATCCGGCGACCAATCCCGAGATGCAGAAGCAGATGCTGTCGGCGACCCGTTATCTGTGCGAGAAACCCGAAATCGCCGGTTCGCCGATCGCCAAGGACGCGCAGTCCTTCAGCTTCAATCTGCCCGGGCTGGTCAACCAGACCCAGGACGGCGCGCAGCGGCTGACCCTGCTGACCTTGCGCGACCCGGTGCGTCCGACCCATGGCGGCAGCGAGGCCGAGGTCAAGGCGCGGATGGAGGGCAAGGAAGGGCTCGCGAGCTACAGCGGCGGCACGCCGGCGATGGGAACCGCCACGCGCAAGTTCGGCACCGAAACCGACAGCTACGACTCCGCCCGCCGGGTGTTCGTGAAGGGCGACTCGCTGGAGGCCTTGAAGGCGAACGTCGAGCTCGGTTTGTACAAGGCCGCCTATGGCCTGTCCAAGGGCGAGAAGAGCGTGGATCCGACCCAGAACAAGGACTACAAGCTCTACGGCATGCTCAACGAGGCGACGGCGCCGGGCGAGGGGGCGGCCAAGGATCGCGCCACGATGCAGTTGGTGAAGCTGTTCCAGTACCCGCAGCTGATGGTGTCCGGGCCGGTGTCGGTGCAGGGCGTGGAGCCGTTCCGGCCGGGCCAGACCCAGGCGACCCAGCTCGCTGCACAGACCACTCTGCCGTCGGTTTCGGCGACGCAGTTGAATCAGGCGAATCAGGCGAATCAGTCGAACGAGCAGCACAAGGTGCAGGTCAGGACCATGTGATCGCGTCGATGCCGCATCGCCGCGCCGAACGATGCGGCGGGTTTCGATGCGGCGCCTGCCTGGCGCGCCTGCGAGCCGGCAGCGCGCGGCCGAGGTCGCACGGCCGCAACGCCGGGCTTGCGCGCATGCGCGAGGCAAGCCCGGCGCGGGCCGCGCGATTACGGCGCCTGGCAGCCGTTGGCCAGCAGGCACTTGCTCCATTCGTCGAAGCACTTCTGGAATTCGGCGTCGGTGAGCGTGCCGTCGGCGCGGCCCTCCATGAGGCACTGGTTGTAGTTCTTGGTGCACCAGCGGTCCTGGCAGGCGGCGTAGACCGTGGCCGAGAACCCGAACAGGGCGACGGCGGCGAACAGCATCGTGCGGCGGGCGGACAAGCCTTTCATCGGTTCTCTCCTTGATAAACGGACGATTGGACTGCGCTTGCGGATGCGGCGGGCGCCTGCGGCGCGCGCCGCGACGGCGCCCGCGGGGGCGGGGCCGGCC
>NZ_LXSD01000224.1:0-2253 GCF_017168095.1 Lysobacter enzymogenes
CCGATGCCGCCGCCCAGCCGGCAGCGCCGGCGCCCGCCGCCGCAGCGAAGCCGAGCGGCGCCGACGACAACCTCAACGCGGTGCTGTGGATGCAGCGTTCGGTCGAATACCGCGCCAGCGCCGAGACGATTTATCGCGCCGCCGCCGACAAGCTCGACGCCGCGCTCAAGCAGCCCAACTGGGACGCGCTGGTGCCGGAGGAGCGCGGCAACGCCGCCAAGGGCCTCAAGCCTGCGGTGGTGATGGACGTCGATGAGACCGTGCTCGACAACTCGCCCTATCAGGCGCGGCTGGTGCGCGACGGCAAGGAATACGACGAGGTCACCTGGGACGCGTGGGTGGCGGAGAAGAAGGCCAAGCCGGTCCCCGGCGTGGTCGAGTTCGCCAAGGCCGCGCAGGCCAAGGGCGTGACGATCATTTATCTGTCCAACCGCGCAGTGCATCTGAAGGACGCGACGCTGGCCAACCTGCGCAGCGCCGGTTTGCCGGTCGCCGACGACGAGGTGTTCCTCGGCCTGGGCACCGTGGTCGAAGGTTGCGAGCAGAACGGCAGCGAGAAAAATTGCCGCCGCCTGCTGGCCGGCAAGAAGTACCGCGTGCTGATGCAGTTCGGCGATCAGCTCGGCGACTTCGTGCAGGTGGTGGCGAACACGCCCGAAGGCCGCGACGCGCTGCTGCAGCAGTACCACGATTGGTTCGGCGAGCGTTGGTGGATGCTGCCGAACCCGAGCTACGGCTCGTGGGAAGCGATGACCTTCAACAACGACTACAGCCAGTCGCGCGAGGCGCGGCGCGAGGCCAAGCGCCGCGCGCTGGATGTGGCGCCGTAAGGCGTCTCAGCTGATTCGGCGACGTGTTTATTATTTAAATCAATAGCTTACATGGCAATATTTCAGGTGTTGCATTAACTTATCCGCAGCGTTAGTCTGCCCGCATCCCGGCTTCGGCCGGGGCCATGCCACAACTCGCACTCTCCGGCGCAAGCCGGTTTTGAAGGAGGCCTCGCGCCTCCTTTTTCTTTTTGCGCGCTTGCGCGCAGCGCTGCGCCGCGGTCGGCGCCGCCGGTCGCCGTACCGGCGGCCGCGAACGCGCGCCGCTTCCGTGCGAGGATGGCGAAGATGCGCGATGTGCATCGTTTCGATCACCGCTCCGGGGTAGTTCAGCGGTAGAACACCTGGCTGATTACCGGGTGGACGCTGGTTCGAATCCAGCCCCCGGACCCATCCGGACTTGCCATGAGCAGCGGCCGCGACGAACAGGACGACGAATCCGCCGGCGCGCACGGCACCGGCGCCGGCTATGCCACGGCGCAGTTGCTGCGGGCGATGGCGCAGGCGCGCGATCACGCCGATCCGGAGGTGCGCGCGCGCGCGCAGCAGCGCGCGCAGCGTTGGCGGCGGATGCTGCTGGACATGGCCGCGGGCCGGCTTTCGCACGGTTCGCGCGCGCCGATCGCGGCGACGCCGGCATGGCTGACGCCCGAGGTGATGCACGGCGGTTTCGCCAGCGGCGCGCTCAAGGCCGGCGGCGAGCTGTCGCCGCACGAACTCGCGCTGGCGGGCGAACTGCGCGCCGACAAGGCGCAGGCGCGCGCCGTCATCAACGCCTGGTACCTCGGCGAGGCCGGCCTGGCGGCGTTGACCGAGCGACTGCGCGACGGCCGCTATCGCATCGACGTGCCCGAACAGGGCGCGCTGCTCGCGGTGGCGGCCTTGATCGCGCACGGCCGCGCCGATGCGGCGACCGAACTGACGGCGACGATCGCCCCCTATTTCGAACGCGTGCGCTTCTATCCCGAACCCGCCGACGCGGCCGGGCCCGACGACGGCCGCGTCAGCGTGCGCGACGCGGGCTGGGTGGCCGCGGCGCTGGAGCGCAAGCGGCCGCAGCCGCGGGTGCGCGCGCAGCAGGAAGCCGCGGCGGTGTGGTTGCCGCACCACGACCGGGTGGTGGCCTTGTTCCTGGAAACCGTCGAAGACGGTTGGCCGTGCCGGCGTTATCCCGGCGATTGGGCGCAGCGCGCGCAGGCGCTGGCGGACGAATACGAATCCTTGCGCGAACGGCATCCGCTGTGCGCCGGGCGCAGCCGCGAGCGCCGCCATCCGGCCCAGCTGCGGCGCCTGCTGGCGCGTTGCGCGCGCGACCCCGCGGCGCTGGACGGCCGCGAGGTCGGCCGCATCCGCATGATGCTGCAGCGCTACCTCGACAAGCGCGGCGCGCCGCAGGCGCCGGCGTGCCGGGCGCAGCGCGAGC
>NZ_LXSD01000225.1:0-263 GCF_017168095.1 Lysobacter enzymogenes
GCAACGCGCCCGGGCGCGGCCAGGCCGGCAAGGTCCGCATCATCGGCGGCCGCTGGCGCGGCACCCGCCTGAACGTCGGCGACGCGCCGGGCCTGCGCCCGACCTCCGACCGGGTCCGCGAGACCTTGTTCAACTGGCTGCAGCCGATGCTGCCCGGCGCGCGCGCGCTCGACCTGTTCGCCGGCAGCGGCGCGCTGGGCATGGAGGCCTTGTCGCGCGGCGCCGCCGGCGCGGTGCTGGTCGAGCGCGACCCGGCCCTGGCC
>NZ_LXSD01000226.1:0-12878 GCF_017168095.1 Lysobacter enzymogenes
CGCGTGCGGCCGCAGCAGCGCGCGCACCGCCTGCGCATCCAGGCGCCCGGCCGCGGCATCGGCCTGCAGGATCGCCGCGGCCTGCTCTTCGGAAAACGCCTCGCGCCACGGCCGCGCGCTGCGCAACGCCGCCCACGCGGCGGCTGCGGCGAGAATACGCGCCTGCGGCGTCGACGATCCCGCGTCGGCTTCGCGGAAGTAACCCGAACCGTCGAGCCGTTCGTAAGCGCACGACGCCAGCTGCGCCTCGTCCGCGAGCGAGCCGATCTGGCGCGCCGCGCGCCCGGTCCAGTACGGCGCCAGCCGCACCCGTTCCCAGGCCCATCGCGGCAGCGGGCCGGGCGTGTCCCAGACCGCGTTGGGCACCGAGGCGCGCCCCATGCCATGAATCAATCCGGCGCGGTACAGCCGTTGCTGGCTGGCAGCGTCCAGCCCCAGCGTCTGCGCCGCGTCGCGCGCCAGTTGCGCGACCCGCAACGAGTGACCGGTCATCCACGGCAGCTTGAGGTCGACGACATGGGCCAGCAGTTCCAGCGGCGTTTCCCGCCCCGCGAACGCGGCACCGAGCGAGCAGCGGCCGGACAGGCCGGGATCGGCGTCGAGCGCGGCCAGCCAATCGGCCGCGTGAGCGACGGCCGGCGCGGTCAACGCGCGCGGATACAGCGCGCCGGCGCGCTGGCCGATCAGGGCGCGGGCCTGCCCGACGCCGTAGAGCCGGCCGAAGATGTCCAGGTCGCCCGCGATCGCCGCCAGGTACACCGACGCTGGCACCGCGTCGCCGGCCAACCCTTCCGGCGCGCCGCTACCGTCGTAGCTTTCGAACAGATGGCCGAGCGCGAAGCGGGTCGTCTCGTCCAGGCCCAGTTGCGCGGCGATCGTGGCCGAGACTTCGCAATGGATCCGCGACAGCGAACGAAACGCCGACGGCTTGCCGCGCGAGGCGGCGCGAAAGCCGCTGCCGGCCGAACGCGCGGCCAGCAAGGCCTTGCGTCCGCCGACATCGTCGCCGAACAACTGCGCGAAGTCCGGCGCGTTGGCGGTGCAGCCCGACCAGCGCAGCAAGGACACTGCCGCGGCCTGCGCACAGGCCGCTTCGTCGCCGCCGGCGGCGCGGACCAGTTGCACGGCCATCCAGGCCGCGCGCGGCGAATGGTCGATCGGCTGACCCATCGACAGGTCGCCGACGAAAGCCAGCGAGCGGATCGCGTCGAGCAAGGGTACGCAGGCAAGGTCCATGCGGGCGGCTCTATAGATCAAGAGAGATTGAGTGAGCGAACGCGGCCGGGCCGCAGCGCAGTCTAGCGGCGCCGCGCCCGCGCCTGCCTCGGTCGTTCAACCGATGGTGGCGCAGGCAGCGCGGGCGCAACCTGCATCCCACGGAAGGCAAGCCCCTTCCGCCTCTCGAACCCCGCAGTTCCCTACGCCCTGGAGACTTCTCATGAACGCTACTGTGCTCGCTCTCGCCACTGCCGCCGCCCTGACCGTCGCCGGCACCGCCGCTGCCGCCCCTAAGACCGCCGCCCCGACCGAAGCCAGGAACGTTGTGCTGGTGCACGGCGGCTTCGTCGACGGCTCCGGCTGGAAGCGGGTCTACGATCGCCTGGCCAAGGACGGTTACCGGGTCACCGTGGCGCAGAACCCGACCACCTCGCTCGCCGACGACGTGGCCGTGGTCAAGCGCGCCATCGCCCAGCAAGACGGCCCGGTGGTGCTGGTCGGCCACTCTTACGGCGGCGTAGTGATCTCCGAAGCCGGCACCGATCCCAAGGTCGAGCGCCTGGTCTACATCGCCGCGTTCGCGCCGGATGCGGGCGAATCGGTGCAGACCCTGATCGCCAACCCCGCGCCGGGCGCGCCGGTGCCGCCGATCCTGCCGCCGCGCGATGGCTTCCTGTTCCTGGATCCGGCCAAGTTCGCCGCGTCCTTCGCCGCCGACGTATCCGCCGGGGAAGCGCGCTTCATGGCCGATTCGCAGGTGCCGTGGGGCGTGGAAGCGTTGGCCGGCAAGGTCGCGGTGCCGGCGTGGAAGTCCAAGCCGAGCTGGTATCTGGTCGCCAGCGACGACCGCATGATCCCGCCCGCGGCGCAGCGCCAGATGGCCAAGCGCGCCGGCGCCAGCGTGGTCGAGGCCAAGGGCAGCCATGCGATCTACGTGTCGCAGCCCGACGCGGTGGCCAAGCTGATCGAGCAGGCGGCGCAGGGCAAGAAGTGACCGCAGCGCCGACGCGCGCCGGAAAATGCGAACGCCCGCGTTTACGCGGGCGTTCGTCCGTTCGCGCGGGTGCGGCCGCGCTCAGCCCAACGGCTGCCACAGCAACATCGCGCACAGCGCCCACATGAACGCCGCGATGCCGCCGTCGAGCACCCGCCACGCGCGCGGGTTGCGGAACACCGGCTGCAGCAGGCGCGCGCCGAAGCCGAGCGAGACGAACCAGACGATGCTGGCCGCGCAGGCGCCGATCGCGAACGCCCAGCGCAACTCGCCGGCGTAGCGCGTGGACAGGCTGCCGAGCAGGATCATCGTGTCCAGATAGACGTGCGGGTTGAGGAAGGTGAAGGCCAGGCAGGTCAGCACCGCGGTGCGCAGGGTCTGCTGCTGGGCGTTGCTGGCGTCGAGCCCGCCGCTGCCCTGCCAGGCGCGGCGCGCGGCCAGGAACCCGTAGATGCCCAGGAACGCGGCGCCGCCGAAGCGCAGCGCCTGCAGCAGCGCCGGCCAGGCCTGCACCAGCGCGCCGATGCCGGCCACGCCGGCCAGGATCAGGGCGATGTCGCTCAGCGCGCAGATCGCCACCACCGGGCCGACGTGGCGCTGGGCCAGGCCCTGGCGCAGGACGAAGGCGTTCTGCGCGCCGATGGCGATGATCAGGCCGGCGCTGGCGAGAAAGCCGGCAAGGGCGGCGGCGGACAACATGGCGGACTCCGGAACGGTTGCAATGGCGGGGACGACGCATCCTGCCGCCCGGGGCCGCTTAAGGCCAGCTAATTTTCCTTTACAGTATCAAGAATTTCTAATGCAGGCCGTCGGCCGGGAGCGCGCCATGGACCTTCTCCACCCGCAGCTGGCCGCGTTCGCCGCGGTGCTGGAGGAAGGCAGCTTCGAGGGCGCGGCGCGCCGGCTGTCGGTCACCTCCTCGGCGGTGTCGCAGCGGATCAAGGCGCTGGAAGACCGGCTCGGCCAGGTGCTGGTGGTGCGCCAGGCGCCGTGCCGGCCGACCCGCGCCGGCGAGCGCCTGCTGCGCCGGGTGCGGCCGATGCAGGCGCTGGAAGCCGAGGCGCTGGCCGACTTCCTGGTCGAGGACCGCGCCAGCGCGGCGACCCGGCCGGTGGCGATCGCGGTCAACGACGATTCGCTCGACACCTGGTTCCTCGCGGCGATGGCGCAGTTGCACCGGCAGTACGGCTATCTGTTCGACGTGCGCGTGGACGACCAGGACCACACCCTGGACCTGCTGCGCAACGGCAGCGTGCTCGGCGCGATCACCGCCGAAGCCAACGCCTTGCAGGGCTGCAACGTGCATCCGCTGGGGGTGATGCGCTATGGCGCCATCGCCTCGCCCGAGTTCGCCGCGCGCCATTTCGCCGACGGCGTCGACGCGCATTCGCTGGCGCAGGCGCCGATGATCGTGTTCAACCGCAAGGACGAACTGCAGTGGCGCTTCGTCCGCCGCATCACCCGCGCGCGGCTGACGCCGCCGATCAACTACGTGCCCACCTCCAGCGGCTTCGTCGAAGCCGCCGCGCGCGGGCTGGGCTGGTGCCTGGCGCCGCAGCCGCTGGCCGAGCCCTACCTGCGCGCCGGGCGGATCGTGCTGATCGACGCCCGGCGCCACCTCGACGTGCCGCTGTACTGGCAGCACGCGGCGGTGCGTTCCAGCGTGCTGCAACGCATCGGCCAGGTGCTGCGCGAAACCGCGGCCGAGGCCTTGCGCACCTGAGCCGCGCCGAGCGACCGGATCCGGCAAGGTTTGCCGCCCGATTCCTCGTGAACGGGCGCGCCCGCTGGCGCGCTTGTCAGTTTCGCGTCAGCGCCGCGACCGTTAAGGGATGCTAATGTCGCCCGCGGCCTACCCCCGCGCGGCGCTTCACAGGACTATGACTATCAGCCCGTTCGCCGTCTTATCCGCCGCCCGCCCCGTCCGCTCGCGCCTCGGCTCCGTCCGGCGCCCGCTCATGCTCGTCGCCGTCTGCGCGGCCCTGGCCGCCTGCGGCGGCGGCAAGGACAAGCCCGCCGGCGACGGCAAGGACCGCGCGATCGAGGTCGGCTATGTGGTCATGCAGCCGACCACGGTGGCGCTGACCAACGAATTCAACGGCCGCGCGGTCGCATTCCAGAGTTCGCAGGTGCGCCCGCAGGTCGGCGGGCTGGTGCAGAAGCTGATGTTCGAGGAAGGCAGCCTGGTGCGCGCCGGCCAGCCGCTGTACCAGATCGATCCGAGCCTGTACCGCGCCTCGGCCGAGCAGGCCGAAGCCGACCTCAGCAACGCGCGCGCCGCGCTCAAGGCCGCCGACCTGCTGGCCCAGCGCAACAAGTCGCTGGTCGCCACGCAGATGATCAGCCGCCAGGACTACGACAACGCCGTCGCCGCCGCCGACCAGGCGCGCGCGGCCGTGGCCCAGCGCGAGGCGGCGCTGTCGACCGCGCGCATCAACCAGCGCTTCACCACCGTGCCGGCGCCGATCGACGGCCGCATCGGCCGTTCGCTGGTCACCGTCGGCGCCCTGGTCACGCCCGACCAGGCCTCGCCGCTGGCGACGATCCAGCGCCTGGATCCGATCTACGTCGACGTGCAGCAATCGGCGCAGCAGTTGCTGGCGCTGCGCGAGCAACTCTCGTCCGGCAGCGTGCAGGCCAGCCAGACCAGCGCGCGCATCGTCCTGCCCAACGGCAGCGACTACCCGCAGCCGGGCACGCTGCAGTTCTCCGAGGTGCTGGTCGACGAAGCCACCGGCACGGTCACCCTGCGCATCCGCGTGCCCAACCCCGACGGCCTGCTGCTGCCGGGCATGTTCGTGCGCGCGCGGCTGGCCCAGGCGACCCAGGCGCAGGCCTATCGCCTGCCGCAGCAGGCGCTGGTGCGCGGCCCCACCGGCGATGCGTTCGTATGGGTGGTCGGCGCCGACAACAAGGCGGTGCAGCGGCCGATCGGCGCCGACCGCGTCGATGGCGCCGACTGGATCGTCAGCACCGGCCTCAACCCCGGCGACAAGGTGATCACCCAGGGCATCGGCTCGCTGCGCCGCGACGCCAGCGTGCGCGCGGTGCCGGCCTCCACGCCGCAGAAGCTGCAGGCGCCGGGCGCCCGGCCCGCGAAGCAAGGCTGAGGCGCGCATGATCTCCCGCGTTTTCATCGAGCGCCCGATCTTCGCCTGGGTGCTGGCCATCGTGGTGATGCTGGCCGGCGCGTTCGCGATCCGCAACCTGCCGATCTCGCAGTACCCCAACGTCGCCCCGCCCAACGTCAGCATCCGCGCCAACTACCCCGGCGCCTCGGCCGAGACCATCGAGAACAGCGTCACCCAGGTCATCGAGCAGACGCTCACCGGCATCGACGGGATGCTGTACTTCAGCTCGACCTCGACCTCGCGCGGCCAGGTCACCATCTCGGTCACCTTCGACACCAACGTCGATCCCGACATCGCCCAGGTGCAGGTGCAGAACCAGGTCCAGCAGGCGATTCCGCGCCTGCCGCAGCAGGTGCAGCAGCAGGGCATCGTGGTGCGCAAGGCCAATCCCGACGACCTGATGCTGGTGGCGATCTACGACGAGAACAACCTCGTCACCAACCGCGACATCGCCGACTACCTCACCACCAACTTCCAGGATCCGATCTCGCGCATCGCCGGCATCGGCGACGCCAACGTGTTCGGCAGCCCGTACGCGATGCGGGTGTGGCTGGATCCGGCCAAGCTGGCCTCGTTCCAGCTCATGCCCAGCGACGTGCTGGCGGCGATCCGCAGCCAGAACGCCGAAGTCGCCGCCGGCCAGATCGGCGACCAGCCGCAGCCGGCCACGCAGATGCTCAACGCGCTGGTGACCGCGCAGACGCGCCTGCAGACCGCCGAGCAGTTCCGCCAGATCGTGCTCAAGACCCAGGCCAACGGCGCCTCGGTGCGGCTCGGCGACGTGTCGCGGGTCGAGATCGGTTCGGAGAACTACAACTCCTCCAGCCTGCTCAACGGCCACCCCGCCGCCGGCATGGCGCTGCAGCTCGCGCCGGGCGCGAACGCGCTGGAATCGGCCGAACTGGTCCGCGCCGAAGTCACGCGCCTGTCGGCCAACCTGCCGCCGGGCTGGAAGGTCGCCTACCTCAACGACGCCACCGACTTCATCAAGCTGTCGATCAGCGAAGTGGTCAAGACCCTGATCGAGGCGATCGTGCTGGTGGTGATCGTGATGTTCGTGTTCCTGCAGAGCTGGCGCGCGACGCTGATCCCGGCGATCGCGGTGCCGGTGGTGCTGCTGGGCACGTTCGGCATCATTTACGCCGCCGGCTTCTCGATCAACACGCTGACCTTGTTCGGCCTGGTGCTGGCGATCGGCCTGCTCGTCGACGACGCCATCGTCGTGGTCGAGAACGTCGAGCGGCTGATGCACGAAAACCCGAGCATGACCCCGCGCCAGGCCACCATCGCCTCGATGCGCGAGATCAACGTCGCCCTGATCGCCATCGCCCTGGTGCTGTCGGCGGTGTTCCTGCCGATGGTGATGTTCGGCGGCTCCACCGGGGTGATCTACCGCCAGTTCTCGCTGACGATCGTCTCGTCGATGGCGCTGTCGGTGCTGGTCGCGCTGGTGCTGAGCCCGGCGCTGACCGCGACCTTGCTGAAGTCGCCGCACGCGCAGGCCGCCGAAGGGCCGGGCTGGCTGGCGCGGCGCGCGCCCAGGCTGGCGGCGCTGCCGGCGCGCCTGGGCGGCGGCTTCAACCGCACGCTGGACGGCGCCACCGGACGCTACCTGAGCAGCGTGCGGTCGATCTTCCGCCATCGCTGGATCGCGCTGCTGAGCTATGTCCTGATCGCCGCCGCGCTCGGCGTGCTGTTCCTGCGCCTGCCCACCGGCTTCCTGCCGTCGGAAGACCAGGGCCGGGTCAACGTGCAGTTCCGCCTGCCTGGCGGCGCCACCCTGGGCCGCACCAGCGAAGTGCGCGATCAGGTCAACGACTATCTGAGCAAGAACGAATCCGGACTGATCAGCGCGGCCTTCATCGTCGCCGGCGGCGGCGGCCCGACCGCGTCGCAGAACTCCGGCCAGGGCTTCGTCAGCCTGGTCGACTGGTCGCAGCGCGAGACCGAGGACGGCAGCGCCGACGCGATGATCGGCCGCGTGTCCAAGGCGCTGTCGGGCCTGCGCGACGCCAGCGTGTTCGTGCTGGCGCCGCCGCCGATCCGCGGCTTCGGCCAGACCACCGGCTTCACCATGGAATTGCAGAACACCAGCGGCATGTCGCGCGCCGACTTCGCCGCCGCCAGCGACAAGCTGATCTCCGCCGCCCAGCGCGACCCGCTGCTGGGTTCGGTGCGCCCGACCCTGCTGCCGGACACGCCGACGCTGCGGGTCAACAGCGATGCGCAGATGCTGTCCAGCCTCGGCCTCACCCAGGATGCGGTGAACGCCACCCTGTCCACCGCCTGGGGCGGCAGCTACGTCAACGACTTCATCGACCGCGGCCGGGTCAAGCGCGTCTACGTGCAGGGCGATGCGCCGTTCCGCAACGAGCCGCAGAGCCTGTACCAGTGGCATGTGCGCGGCGCCGACGGGCAGATGACGCCGTTCTCGGCCTTCGCCACGCTCGGCTGGGCGCAGTCGCCGACCGCGCTGCTGCGCTTCAACGGCGTGCCCGCCACCGAGTTGCAGGGCACGCCCGCGCCCGGCGTCAGCAGCGGCACGGCGATGGCGCGGATGGAGGAACTCGCGCGCGCGATTCCCGGCGTGAGCGTGGCCTGGTCCGGCCTGTCGTATCAGGAACGCCTGTCGACCGGCCAGGCGCCGCTGCTGTACGCGCTGGCGCTGCTGCTGGTGTTCCTGTGCCTGGCCGCGCTGTACGAGAGCTGGTCGATCCCGGTTGCGGTGCTGCTGGTGGTGCCGCTGGGCCTGATCGGCGCGGTGGTCGCGGTGACCCTGCGCGGGCTCGAGAACGATGTGTATTTCCAGATCGGCCTGATCACCACGATGGGCCTGGCGGCGAAGAACGCGATCCTGATCGTCGAATTCGCCGAACAGGCCGAGCACCGCGGCGCCGGCACGGTCGAGGCGGCGCTGGAAGCCGCGCGCCTGCGCCTGCGGCCGATCCTGATGACCAGCTTCGCCTTCATCTTCGGCGCGCTGCCGCTGGCGCTGTCGACCGGCGGCGGCGCCAATAGCCGCATCGAGATCGGCACCGCGGTGGTCGGCGGCACCCTCACCGCGACGGTGCTGGCGGTGTTCTACATCCCGCTGTTCTATCTGCTGGTGCGGCGCGCAGCGCAGAAGCTCGGCGGCCTGCGCCATCGCGGCGGCGGCGAGCGGCCGCCGGCGCACTGACGCGCAGCCGCGCCGGGGCGCCGTGACGCGCCCCGGTCGCGCGCGCTGTCGCGTTCGTCCGCGTTGCGCGGTGCTCGCCGCAGGTCCGGCTTAGTCTTCGTTCATATCGCCACATCGCCCCGCCCGGCGCGCAACCGCGCCTGCACAAGGGTTTGCGGCGGTTTGCGCTGTGCTCGAAGCCTGCCGTCGCCTGCGTTTCGACGCGGCGCGAACGCAGCGGCGGCGCCTCTTCCGCAAGACCTGTCGCAAACCTGCCCGCATCGGCTGGCTAGAATCGCCGGGCTTGCGCCGGCCGCCTCGGCCGCGCGGCATAGCGCCCCCCTCTCAAGGAAGGAAGTTCACGCATGAAGAATCAGATCGCGTCGCTGACCCTGCTGCTGTCCCTGGGCCTTTCCGGCCTGCTGCACGCCGCGCCGCTGGGCGCCGGCGAGACCGGCGAGGTCGTCGAAGAAGACGGCAGGATCTCGATCGAAGGCACCCACCTGCAACGCAACTTCGTCGCCACCGGCGGCGAGCTGCACCTGGTCGGCGCCAACAACCGCATCACCGTGTCCGGGCCGCTGTCGCTGGTGTCGGTCAACGGCGCGGGCAATACCGTGCAGGTGGATGCGGTCGCGCGGGTCGAGATCGTCGGCGCCGGATCCCACGTCTACTACAAGTCGGCGCCGACCAAGAACGGCCGCCCGGCCAGTTCGGTGACCGGCGTCGGCAGCGGCGTGTCCAAGCGCTGAGCCGCCTGATTCGAAGCATCGCGGCTCCCTCGCGCGCCGCGGCGCGCGCGGGAGCCGACGTTATCGCCGTCGCGAACGCGCACGCACCGGCTCCGCGCGCAGCCACGGCGGCTGCGGTTCGAACTCGCGCACCAGCCGGTCCACGAACGCGCGCGTCTTCGCCGGCACCAGACGGCCCGGCGGCAGCACCGCGTGCACGGCGCCGTCGTAGTCCACGCGCCATTGCGGCAACACCCGCAGCAGCTGCCCTTGCGCGAGTTCGCGGCCGATCAGCCATTCCGGCGCGGGCATAATCCCGGCGCCGGCGATGCAAGCCGCCAGCAACCCTTCGCCATCGTCGGACACGATCGCCGCGGGGATGCGCTGCACGCTGCGCCGGCGGCCGCTGACCAGCTTCCAGTCCGGCCAGAACCGCGCCTTCGGCATGCCCAGGCAGGCGTGGCGCTGCAGATCGTCGGGACGATGCGGATGGCCGCGGCGCTGCAGATACGACGGCGCAGCGCACAGCAAGGTTTCGAACCCGGCCAGGCGCCGCGCGAGCAGGCTGCTGTCGGCGAGCTCGCCGATGCGCACCGCCGCATCGAAGCCCTCGGCGACCAGGTCGACGAAACGATCGCTATGCGACAGCTCCAGCCGCAGCTTGGGATGTTCGGCGAGGAAGTCGGCCAGCCACGGCGCGATCCAGCGCTGGGCGAATTCGGCCGGCAGCGCCAGACGCAACACGCCCTGCGGCGCGGCCGCGGCTTCGGCGGCTTCGACGTCGGCCGCGGCGAGTTCGCCGAGGATCGTATGCACCCTGCGCAAGTAAGTCGCACCGACTTCGGTCAACGCTACCCGCCGGGTCGTGCGCGACAGCAGGCGCACGCCCAATCGCGCTTCCAGCGCATCGATGCGCCGCGACACCACCGAAGCGTCGCGCCCCAGCGCGCGCGCCGCCGCGGCGAAGCCGCCGTGTTCGGCCACCGCGGCGAAAGCCTCGATCTGCTGCAGTTCGGCGCCGCTTCGTTCCTGCATCGGATGCACGAGTGATTTGAATTCTATGGCGATTATCGCCAACGGGCGCAGGAATTACAGTAATCGCGTTGCATCGCCGACAGCCGGCGCAACGCCCCTTTCCACCGGAAAATCCCCCATGTCCCAGCGCGATGTCGTATTCCCCGCCGCCCGCCACGATCTGTACCGCCAGCACCGCTACTCGCCGGCGATCCGCAGCGGCGGCTTCCTGTTCGTTTCCGGCCAGGTCGGCAGCCGCGAGGACGGCTCGCCGGAACCGGAGTTCGCCGCGCAGGTGCGGCTGGCCTTCGACAACCTCGCCGCCGTGCTCGCCGCGGCCGGCTGCACGTTCGACGACATCGTCGACGTCACCACCTTCCACACCGATCCGCAGCGGCAGTTCGACACCGTCCAGCAAGTGCGCCTGGAAATGCTGGGCGGCGAACCGTATCCGAACTGGACCGCGATCGGCGTCAACTGGCTGGCCGGGTTCGACTTCGAGATCAAGGTCGTCGCGCGGCTGCGCGACGGCGTCGCGAACGCCGCCTGATCGCCGCGCCGTAACCAACCGCAGTCCCTTGCAGGAGCGGCGCAAGCCGCGACCGCGGCATCGCAGCTACGACGCAGCTTGCGCAATCGTCGTCCTGGCGCGGCCGCGGCTCGCGCCGCTCCTGCAGGCAGCTGCCGCGGCCGCATCAGCCGCTTGCGCGCGCTCAACACGCGGCGAACCGAGCCTCACGCGGCGTAAGCCACCCACGCCTTGAAGGTGAACGCCGCATAGAACAGCTCGACCCCGGCGAAGCCCGCCTCGCGCAGCAACGCCGCGTCGCGCTCGGGCGCGAGCACCGGCAGGCGTTCGCGGATCGCGGCGATGGAGCCTTCGGCCTGCTCCGCCGGCACCCCGGAGGCGGCCGCGAACGCGGCGTTGCGCGCGAGCCAGCGGTCGGCCTCGTCGGCGCCGAAGCTGTGGTGGGCGACCACGAACGCGGCGCCGGGCTTGAGCCGGCGACGGACCTCGGCCAAGGTCGCGCGGCGTTCGGGTTCGGGCAGGAAGTGCAGGGTCAGCAGGCAGGCCGCGGCGTCGAACGGGCCGTCCGGGGCGCTGTCGATGTAGCCGTGGTGCAGGCGCGCGCGCGGCGCCAGCGGGCCGAGCGTGGCCGCGGCCAGACGCAGCATTTCCGCCGACGGGTCGACGCCGTCGAAGCGCCAGCCCGGGCGGGCGCCGGCGAACGCGGCCAGTTCCAGCCCGCCGCCGGCGCCGAGCACCAGCACCCGCGCGTCGGCCGGCGCGCGCTCGGCCAGCAGCAGGCCGGCCATCGCGTGCAGGTCGCGCAGGCCGGGGACGATGCGCGCGGTGCGCTCGGCATAGCGCGAGACGGCGAGCGGGTCGGAAAAGACGTCGGCGGGGTTCATCGCGGGCAAGGGATCGAGGGCGCGGCCCGGGGTCGGGAGGCGGAAAATCATGTAACAATTAATGTTTCATATGAGCGGTCTTGTCAAGAAGCCGCCGGACGCGGCCGCAACGGGGCGCACGCGAGCGCGGCGAATGGCAGCGGCGCTGCGCAATCGCACCGCAATGCGCCAGGCCGTGGCCGCCTCACGCGCACCGCTGCACTGCGCGAACGCGACCGCAGTCGCAAGGCCGACCCGCGCGGCCGCCGCCAGGCAGGGCCTGTTCGGAAGCGAAACAAACACTTGCGCGCAAAGATTCCCGTTTTATACCCGCGACCGCGCTGGAGGCCGGCGCCGCGGCAGACGTACCGTGGACCACGCACCCCAACGACAGGAGTCGTCATGTCGCCCTCGCGTATCCGCTTCGCCCTGTGCTGTTTCGCCGTCTCGATGGCGCTGTCGCCGCTGTGCGCGGCGCACGAGGTGATCCCGCCCGACTGGTGTTTGCAGGACCAGCGCGAGCCGAAGATCGTCGCCCGCTTCGACATGGACGGCAAGGAACTGCGCGGATTCCTGGCCAAGTGCGGCATCGTCGAGAAGGACCAGTGGCGCGGCGCCACCAAGGGAGTGATCGAGTACTGCAAGCTCGCCGCGCCCAAGGACGATGCGGTGCCGTTCGTGTTCGGGCCCGACAGCTATCTGTCCGACCATCATCACAGCGTCTACGACCTCGACGAAGGCATCAGCGGCGCCTGCGCGGTGTGCGCGCCGCGCACCCAGCGCGGCGACAAGGCCGCGGCGTCGGGTCGTTGAGCGATTCCGCCCGGCCGGCAGCCCCGCGGCTCAGACCAGCGCGTCGCGCCGGGTATAGGCCAGCACCGTGTCGATGCGCGCCTGCAGTTCCGCGCGCGCCTCGGCCGACAGTCCGTCGCATTTGCCGAGCACGAAATAGGCCGAACGCAGCACGTCGCGCCAGCGCGGATTGCGCGGCAGCCGCGACACCGCCAGGTAACGCTCCAGCGCGCGGGCGCGCAGGCGGCCGTCGTCGATGTTGACCCGCCAGATCCGGCTTTTCTCCGCCAGTTCCAGGCGGCTGGTGCCGGTGCCGCGCTCCCAGGCTTCGATCGCGCCGAGCATCAGCTCGACCAGGGCGCGGCGGAACCCTTCGCGCACCGGCGCTTCGGCGTCGGCGGCGGCGGCGGCAACCGCGGGCGCGGTGGCGGCCAGCGCCGCGGGCGCCG
>NZ_LXSD01000227.1:0-1489 GCF_017168095.1 Lysobacter enzymogenes
CCGTGCGCGCGGCCGCAAGCCCGGCGCAGCCGCGATGCGGCGCGCCGGCGCCAGTGTGGTCTCACTCAACTCAAGGAGCCGAACATGAATCGCCGCACGTCCCGTCATGCCCTGATCCGTTGCGCGCTCACCGCCGTGCTCGCCGCCGCCGTGCCGGCCGCGACCGCCGCGACCCTGGACTGCGCCAACTACACCTCCGCCGTCACTCCCGCACCGTTCAATACCTGGACCGCGGTGGACGCGAACTGCCCCTCCGACCGCACCGCCACCGGCGGCGGCTACTACTTCCACGAGGGCAGCCTCGGCGTGCCCGGCATCTGGGTGATGCACATCCCGCTGAGCAACGGCTGGCGCACCTGGGTCGACAACCAGAACAGCACGCCGCGCAATGTGCAGACCTATGTGCGTTGCTGCAAGGTGATCTGAGCGCGCTTGCGCGACAACAAAAAGGCGGCCGCGCGGCCGCCTTTTTCTTCGGCGCTGCCGGGCTCAGGGCAGGCGCGTGCCCTGGTCGGCCACCGCCAGCCACTGCCAACCGTTGTGGGTGTACGTCACCCCGGTCATCGCCCGTTGGCGATAACCGATGCGCGGGATCTCGTACACGGTCTCATACAGGATGTAGGCCGAGCGGCAGCCGTCGACCACGCGATAGCGCTCGCTCCAGCTCCACTTGGCCTCGCGGTTCTGGAAGTGGCCGGCGAGCGCGGCCATGATCGCGTCGATGCCGGTGCGTACCGCGCCGCTGTCGAACACGGTCACCGCGCGCTCGTCGTGGCCGGCGCGGAAGGTGTCGGCGTCGTAGTCGCGGAAGGATTCCATGTCCACGCGCTGGGCGGTGTCGAACTGGTGCGCGCACCAGCGATGCAGCGGGTTCTGCGGCGCGTTCGCGCCGGCGTCGGCGGCCGGCCCGGCGGCGCAGGCGGCGGCGCTGGCGCCGCCCAATGCGAGGGCGCTGGCGAGAATCGAGGCGATGCGGCGGAAGGAAAGTTGCGGGAGAACCATGACGCGCTCCTGTCTACGGCGGAAGGTGCGCTCACGCTAGCGGCGCGCCGGCGCCGAGGTTGTCCCGCGATCGCGGCGTCGCCTGCCCGCGAGCGCGATTGCGCCGCTTGCGCAAAGCCGGGCCGGCGAACGCGCAACTGCGGGCCATTCGCGCCAGCGCCGGTACGCGACCGCGATCACAGCCTGGAGGGGAGGTGACAGCCTCCACTGTTGCGTCATGACGCGCTCGGCTGCAATCCACCGGCGCGCCGCACTCGTCTGGGGAGTGTTTGCAAGGCCGTTGTTGCGACAGCGCGCGCCGCCACGAACTTTCAGCAGGGGAACCGCGCCGTGAGCCATCCGTCCGAACCTTTCCGCAACCGCCGCCCGCAATGGTGGGCGGTATTGACCTTGACCGCGGCGTTGACCGCGCCGGCGCTCGCGCAGGCCGCTGCGCCCGCCGCCGCGCGCATCGCCGGCGAAGGCCAGGCCCACGTCGGCCTGGCCT
>NZ_LXSD01000228.1:0-580 GCF_017168095.1 Lysobacter enzymogenes
GCGTCGTCGGCGAACGCGCGCGCGCGCCGCGCCGCGCGCGAACGAATTTCCATCGCATCGCTGAAACCCAAGCGTGGCGCGGGTTTCGGCGCGTTCGCGTTTTTCTTTCGCGCGCATCGATCGATGCGTGCGCGCGTTCGCCGACGCGTTCGGCGCGCGCGCGGCGACCTGTATCGGAAGAAAAAATTCCGTTCCGCGGACGCCGCCGATTTCGCGCCGCACAAGCCCGAATGCGCGAAAGTGCGCAAACTTTTTTCCGCCGTCGGCGACCGTCGGTCGGCCCTTCGCCGACGCTGGACGCGTTCGAAGGCGTCCGCCGCCGACGCGCGCGGCGATGCCGGCGATGGCGCAGGCGGCGAGGTTCGAGGTGCATGCGCAGCGCGCGCGACGCACACCGCGCGCGCTTGGGCTCGGGATGCGCGGGCCGATCCGGCGCGCTCGAACGCGGCGCGCACGCGGCGACGGCGGCCCGGCGCGGATGTCGCGAAGCTGTCGGAACGCGCGCGACGCGGCGCGGCGATGCGCGCGCGAAACGCTACGCGAAAGTGGCGGACGCGCGCGGCGCGCGGCGGCGGCGAAC
>NZ_LXSD01000229.1:0-735 GCF_017168095.1 Lysobacter enzymogenes
ATCGGGGTCTGGCGCACGCTCGGCACGCCCTGCGGCACCGCCGCTTCGGCGCCGGCGCCGGCGGCGGCGCTGTGCGGGCGCAGGCGCGCCCAGGTCACCCGGCCGGCCGCGCACAGTTCGTCGAGCCAGCCCGATTCGTAATCGCCGATGCGCGCCGGCAGCAGCTCGCCTTCCCACACCGAGGCCGGCGCCTCGAAGCCTTCCAGTTGCTCCAGCACCGCCTGCAGCGCCTGCGGGCCGCTCATGCGCGCGCGCCGCGACAATTTCTGCCAGTCGAACAGGAAGCGGGCGTAATCGCGCGGCGCCACCGGCTCGATCTCGCGGCGCAGGCGGCCGACCGTGTAGCGGTGGATGCGCGCGAGCAGATGCCGCTCGCACCATTGCTCGGCGCCGCCGAGCAGGCTGTCGGGATCGAAACGGCCGCGCATGACGTAGCCTTCCGATTCCAGCCGCAGCAGCGCCAGTTCCACCTCGCCCGGCTCGCGCCGCGCAGCGGCAGCCAACGCCGCGGCCGTGGTCGGGCCCAGCGCGGTCAGGCGCGAGCGCAACGCTTCGATCAAGGCCGTGTCTTCGCTCCATTCGGCCTGTGCGTACTCCGGCGGCACCTGCACCGCAGGTTCGGCCCGAGCCTGCGGAAACAGCGCCAGCGCCTGCGGCAGGCCTTCGGTGGCGACCCACCACGCCGCGGCCGCGTCGCCGGCGCGCAGGCGCAGCGCGGTGGCGCGGCCGGCGTCG
>NZ_LXSD01000230.1:0-27300 GCF_017168095.1 Lysobacter enzymogenes
CCGGCCGCCCGTGGCGCAGCCGTGCGCGAGCCGGCGCGGCCGTGCCGCATGCGGCGCCATCGCCGCCATCCTCGCGCCGACCCGTCGCCGGGCCGCATCAGGCGTTAAACTGCGCGCATGAGCGAAAGCAGCATCCCGATGACCAGCCACCGCCCCTACCTGTTGCGGGCGCTGTACGAATGGATCGCCGACAACGGCATGACCCCGCACCTGCTGGTGGACGCCACGCGTCCGGCGGTGCAGGTGCCGGCGCACGCGGTCAAGGACGGCAAGATCGTGCTCAACGTCGCCGCGCGCGCCGTGTCGCACCTGGAGATGGGCAACGACTTCATCCGCTTCAGCGCGCGCTTCGGCGGCGTCAGCCACCCGGTCTCGGTGCCGGTCGGCGCGGTGCTGGCGATCTATGCGCGCGAGACCGGCCAGGGCATGGCCCTGCCGGAAGACGCGAACCTGGAAGACGCCGCGCTCGACGACGACGCCGACACCCCGGAGGCGTCCTCGCCGCCGCAACTCAGCGCGGTGCCCAGCGACCCCGCGCCGGAAGGCGACGACGACGGCCCGCCCAGCCCGACCCCGACTCCGCGCCGCGGCGGGCACCTGCGCATCGTCAAATAGGCCGTGCGGGCGCCGCCTCGTCGGCGCCGCTCGCGCAGCCCCAACGCACATGTCGCCACGCCCGCTCCCTGTGTAGGAGCGGCGCAAGCCGCGACCGCGCCACCACGAACGCGGCGAACGCCCCGCATCCGCTGATCCCCGCTGCCGTCATTCCGGCGAACGCCGGAACCCATTTTGATTTTGCCGCGGCAGGCCGCGCGCGTAGCCCCAGGCTCACAACGTCGCCACGCATGCTCGCTGTAGGAGCGGCGCAAGCCGCGACCGCGCCACCACGAACGCGGCGAACGCCCCGCATCCGCTAATCCCCGCTGCCGTCATTCCGGCGAACGCCGGAACCCATTTTGATTCTGCCGTTGCAGGCCGCTCGCGTAGCCCAAGCGCACAACGTCACCTCGCATGCTCCCTGTAGGAGCGGCGCAAGCCGCGACCGCGCCACCGCGACCGCGGCGGACGCCCCGCATCCGGTAATCCCACCTGCCGTCATTCCGGCGAACGCCGGAACCCATTTTGATTTTGCCGTTGCAGTCCCGTGCACGTCGCGCAAGCGCCACGGTGAAATGGATTCCGGCGTTCGCCGGAACGACGGCAGGAGGGGTTACGGGAATGCCGGAGCAGCAAGCAGCGCATGTCGAACGCGCGCGTTGAGCGGGCGCGCGGTAGCTGTGGGGGCGCGGTCGCGGCTTGCGCCGCTCCTACAGAGGCTATCGCGGCAGCGCCGCGTGCGGCTCAGTGCAACTGCGCCGGCTCGCGCGTGACCGGGCCGCTGAAGGCGACCAGCCGGTCGCCGCGCAGGACCAGCCGGCCGACATGGCGGTCTTCGCCGTCGATGGAGTAGTCGAAGCGGAAGGTGCGCTCGAAGCCGAGCCAGCCGCTCTCGCGGCGGATCACCCGCAGGCCGAACGCGTGCACGCTCTGGTCGAGCCATTGCACCCCGGCCGCGCGGCAGGCGTCGCGGCCGACGACTTCGGCGCGTTCGGCGGCGGCGCGGCCGGCGCTCCAGAACGAGAACGCGGCGGCGCCGACGATCATCAGCAGGATCAAGGTAGGCATGACGTTTTCTTGGCGGCGAAGGCGGCGCTACGCAAGGGGACAGCGCGCCGGATCAGCCCGGCGGCGGCCCGAGCTTCAGCGAAAGATCGATGGCGCGCACATGTTTGGTGAGCCCGCCGATGGAGATGCAGTCCACGCCGTCTTCGGCGATCGCGCGCAGGCCGTCGAAGTCGACGCCGCCGGAGACTTCCAGCGGGATGCGCCCGTCGAACGGCGCGGCGCGCGCGATCCGCACCGCCTCGCGGCGGGCCTCGGCGTCGAAGTCGTCGATGAGGATGCGGTCGCAGCCTTCGGTCAGCGCCTCGCGCAGCTGCGCCAGGGTCTCGACCTCGACGATCAGCGGCAGCCCGGGGTGGCGCTCGCGCGCGTGGCGGATCGCCGCGACCAGCGAGCCGGCGGCGCGGATGTGGTTTTCCTTGAGCATCACCGCATCGAACAAACCGATGCGGTGGTTGACCCCGCCGCCGCAGCGCACCGCGTACTTCTGCGCCAGGCGCAGGCCGGGCAGGGTCTTGCGGGTGTCGAGGATGCGGGTGCCGGTACCGGCGACCGCGGCCACGTACTGGGCGGTGACGGTGGCGGTGCCCGACAGGGTCTGCAGGAAATTCAGCGAGGCGCGCTCGGCGCTGACCAAGGCGCGCGAGCGTCCGCGCAAGGTCGCCAGCACCGTGCCCTTGGCCACCGCGTCGCCC
This sequence comes from Lysobacter enzymogenes, assembly GCF_017168095.1. GTDB lineage: Bacteria > Pseudomonadota > Gammaproteobacteria > Xanthomonadales > Xanthomonadaceae > Lysobacter > Lysobacter enzymogenes_D. The sequence goes on from NZ_LXSD01000230.1 coordinate 2,358, forward strand.
TCGGCGACTTTCCAGTCGATCTCGACCTGCGGGTCGAGCGCGCGATGGCAGGCGTCGAACCACGGCCGGCCGCAGATCACCGCGTCTTGCTTGCACAGCAGGTAGGCGATGTCGGCGCTGTCGGGCAGCAGGTCGGCGGTGACGTCGCCGCTGCCGAGGTCTTCGGCCAGGGCGTCGGCGACATCGGCCTCGATTTCGGCCGCCGGCGGCGGGGTCAGGTCGCGGGCGGCGGCGTTCATGCGGCGGGGAAACCCTCGACCTGGGCCGTGGCCAGGGCGTTTTCGGCGTCCAGCAGCGGGATGCCGTCGTCGACGATGTAGACGGTCTTGCGGTCGCGGGTGACCAGCGCCTCGCGCAGCGCCTGGGTCTGGGCGTCGCCGCTGCCGCGGACCACGCCGCCGCGGGCGATGGCGGCGTTCAGCGCCTGCAGCCCGCGGCCGTCGAGCGGGAACAGCGGTTGCCGGGTGGTGGGGCAGACGAGCAGGTCGAGCAGTTTGCGATCCATACGGTTTGGTGCCGGTACGACGGGACAGGGCGCTAGAATACGTCTTTGCGCCAAGGCACGTCCCATGTCCCCAGCCCAGAGTTCCGCCTCCGCCTCTCCCGCCCCGCTCGTGGGCATCGTCATGGGCTCGCGCTCGGACTGGGAGACCATGCAGCACGCCGCCGCCAAGCTCGAAGCCCTGGGCGTGCCGCACGAGGTGCGGGTGGTGTCCGCGCACCGCACCCCGGACGTGCTGTTCCAGTACGCCGAATCGGCGGCCGCGCGCGGCCTGCGCGCGATCGTCGCCGGCGCCGGCGGCGCCGCCCACCTGCCGGGCATGCTGGCGTCGAAGACCGCGGTGCCGGTGCTCGGCGTGCCGGTGCAGTCCAAGGCGCTCAACGGCATGGATTCGCTGCTGTCGATCGTGCAGATGCCGGCCGGCATCCCGGTGGCGACCTTCGCCATCGGCAACGCCGGCGCCGCCAACGCCGCGCTGTTCGCCGCCGCCCTGCTGGCGCCGGAATACCCGGCCATCGGCGCGGCGCTGGGCGCGTTTCGCGCGCGCCAGACCGACGACGTGCTGGCCAACGACGACCCGCGCCAATGACCACCGTCGGCATCCTCGGAGGCGGGCAGCTGGCCCGCATGCTGGCGCTGTCGGGCGCCCCGCTGGGCCTGCGCTTCCTGGTCCTGGACAACACCGCCGACGCCTGCGCCGGCCAGTTCGCGCCGATGGTGGTGGGCGACTACACCGATCAGGCCGCGCTGGCCGAGTTCGCCTCGAAGATCGACGTGGCCACCTTCGATTTCGAGAACGTGCCGGCCGAATCGGCGCGCTGGCTGGCCGAGCGCCGGCCGGTGTTCCCGAGCCCGCGCGCGCTGGCCGTGGCGCAGGACCGCCTGGCCGAGAAGACCCTGTTCCGCGAACTCGGCATCCCGGTGCCCGATTTCGCGCCGATCGATTCGCGCGCCGGCCTCGACGCCGCGCTGCAGTCCATCGGCACCCCGTGCATCCTCAAGACCCGGCGCCTGGGCTACGACGGCAAGGGCCAGTTCCGGATCAAGACCCCGGCCGACGCCGAGGCGGCCTGGGCCGCGCTCGGCGCCCAGGCCGAAACCGTCGGCCTGATCCTGGAAGGCTTCGTGCGTTTCGAGCGCGAGCTGTCGGTGGTCGCCGTGCGCGGCCGCGACGGCGAATTCCGCGCCTGGCCGCTCACCGAGAACTGGCACGTCGACGGCGTGCTCTCGGCCAGCCTCGCGCCGGCCGCTGCCGACGCCGCGCTGGTGGCGACCGCGGTCGCGCACGCGCGCAAGCTCGGCGAAGCGCTCGACTACGTCGGCGTGTTCGCGCTGGAACTGTTCTGCCGCGACGGCGTGCTGCTGGCCAACGAGCTGGCGCCGCGCGTGCACAACTCCGGCCACTGGACCATCGAAGGCGCGGAGACCTCGCAATTCCAGAACCATCTGCGCGCCGTGCTCGGCCTGCCGCTGGGCGACACACGCATGCTCGGCCACGCCTGCATGCTCAACTGGATCGGCGCGATGCCCGACGCCGCGCCGGTGCTGGCCGAAGCCGGCGGGCACTGGCACGACTACGGCAAGTCGCCGCGCGAAGGACGCAAGGTCGGGCATGCGACGCTGCGCGGCGACAGCGCGGCCGAGCTCGCCGAGGCCTTGCGCCGGGTCGGCGCGGCCTTGGGGCGCGAGGAGCAGGTCGCGCCGGTGATCGAACGCCTGCGCTGAGCGATGCCGACCTGGTTGACGCGGCCGCACCGCGCGCCGCCGCTGGCGCGCTGGGGCGGCGCCGCTTTCATGGCGTTCGTGGTCGGCGGCGTCGCCGGCATGCTGTGCGTGGAGGGCGAACTCAACGGCGGTCTCGCCCAGGCCGTGAGTTGGCTGTGGCTGCCGTGGTTGCTGATGGTGGCCGCGTTCGTCGGCCGCTATTGGCGCTGGCTGTGCGAACGCCAGCGGCGCGCCTGGCGGGTGCTGGGCGGCGCGGTCGCGGTGTATCTGATGGGCTTGCTGATGGGCTGGCCGTATCTCGCGGTAGTCAACGCGATCGGCGATCGCGGTCCGCTGCGCCTGGCCGGGCCGGTGCTGAGCAAGCGGGTCGTTTCCAGCCGCCGTTCGGACGCGCACGTGCTGAGCTTCCGCGACGGCGGCAGCGGCCGCGAGATCGAAATGGTCGTGAGCTCGGCGCTGTTCGGCGAAGTCGCGGTCGGCGACCGCCTGGCTTGCGATCTGCGCCAGGGCTGGCTCGGTTTCAACTATCGCTGGCGCTTCGGCGACAGCGCGCCGGCGTGTTCGTTGGCGACGCGGCGCGGCTGATCCCGATGCGCGCGCCGCGGATCTGCGGCGACGGCGCGGGTCAGTCCGGGCCGGTTCGGCCCGGCAGCGTCGCGGCGGCGACGGTCTCGGCCGCGCGTTCGTTCGCCAGCCTGCGCATCTGCACCATCAACCCGATCGTGTAGACCAGCGAATAGCCGATCAACACCGCCGCCATGCCCATCGTCAGCGCGCTCGGCGCCTGCGCCGCGGCGAAGCCTTCGTGGGTGTAGCGCCAGGCCATGCGGCCGAGCAGCAGGACGGTCAACGCGCCGCCGATCCACGGGTTCGGCGTGTAGGTACGGCGGCCGTCGCGCCAGGCGACGTGGGTGTGCTTGAGCGCGAGCAGGCCGAGCGGCGCGCCCAGCGCCGCGCCGATGCCCAGGCCGAGCGCCAGGTGCGGCATCGCCGCGCCGGCGACGCACAGCAGCGCCGCGACCAGGGCCAGGATGCCGAGCCGGATCCCGCTGCGCACCGGCCGCCACGGCTGCACGCCGAAGTTGCGGCGGATGCGGCGGTAGATCAGCAGCATCGACAGCGCGGGTAGCCAGTACGGGGCGGTGGCGGCGATCGGCGAGGCCATGGGGCGGGGTTCCGGTGGCCGCGGTGCGCGGCTGGATGAGCTTGCGCGCGTGGGGTGGGGCGCTGCAAGCGGGCGTGTTGCGGGCGGGTGGTTTGCGCGGGCTGACGGTGGGGGGCGTCGGTTGGCGGGGTGGCGCGGTCGCGGCTTGCGCCGCTCCTACAGGGGGCGCAGGGGGATTCGCCGATAACAAAAAACGGCCGGGTTTCCCCGGCCGTTTCGGCATTGCGGCGACGCGGCGGCTTACTTGAGGTTGGACGCCACGAAGTCCCAGTTGACCAGGTTCCAGAACGCCTCGACGTACTTCGGGCGGGCGTTGCGGTAGTCGATGTAGTAGGCGTGTTCCCACACGTCGCAGGTCAGCAGCGCGGTGTCTTCGCCGGTCAGCGGGGTGGCGGCGTTGGGGGTGCTGACCAGGGCCAGCGAGCCGTCCGGACGCTGCACCAGCCAGCCCCAGCCCGAGCCGAAGGTGCCGACCGCGGTCTTGGTGAACTCTTCCTTGAACTTGGCGAAGTCGCCGAAGGCCTTGTTGATGAGTTCGGCCAGCTTGCCGGTCGGCTCGCCGCCGCCCTTGGGCGACAGGCAGTTCCAATAGAAGGTGTGGTTCCAGATCTGGGCGGCGTTGTTGAACATGCCGCCCTGCGACTTCTTGATGATCTCTTCCAGCGACAGCGAGGCGAACTCGGTGCCTTCGATCATCTTGTTGAGGTTGTCGACGTAGGCCTTGTGGTGCTTGCCGTAGTGGTAGTCGATGGTCTCGGCCGAGATGGTCGGCTCCAGCGCGGTGCGGTCGTAGGGCAGGGCAGGCAATTCGATGGCCATTGGCGGGCTCCTGGAGTTCGAGGGGGCTGGCTAGCGGAGGGCGCCGCGGCCGGCGGTCCCGACCCGGGACCGTGCGGTCGTGGACCGTTGGGTTCCGGGAGCGGACGCGTCGGCGACGCCGCGAAGGCTTACAATTCACATTCTATCCCCACCCAAGGTTGCCGAACCGTCAAACTCGGCAACAAACCTTGTCAGGAGCAGTACCCATGTCGGTTATCGAACGGATCCAGACCGAGGTCGAGTCCCATCCGGTCGTGTTGTTCATGAAGGGCACCGCGCAGTTCCCGATGTGCGGCTTTTCCAGCCGCGCGGTGCAGGCGCTGAAGGCCGCGGGCGCCACTTCGCTGCACACGGTCAACGTGCTGGAAGATCCGGAAATTCGCGCCAACCTGCCGCGCTATTCGAATTGGCCGACCTTCCCGCAGCTCTTCATCCACGGCGAGCTGATCGGCGGTTGCGACATCACCCTGGAGCTGTACGAGTCCGGCGAGCTGGCGCGCATGATCAGCGAGACCCAGTCGCAGTGACCCAGGCCGCCGCCCGTACTGGCGATTCCCAGGCCGGCGCGCTGGCCGGCCGGGTGGTGCTGGTCACCGGCGCCGCCGGCGGCCTCGGCTCGGCCGCTTCGGTGGCCTGCGCCGCCGCCGGCGCCACCGTGGTCCTGCTCGGGCGCAAAGTGCCTAAGTTGAACCGGATCTACGACGCGGCGGCCCAGGCCGGGCCCGAGCCGCTGCTGTATCCGCTCGACCTGGAAGGCGCCCAGCCCGACGACTACGCCGAGATGGCGCAGCGGATCGAATCCGAACTCGGCCGCCTCGACGGCGTGCTGCACTGCGCCGCCGATTTCCCCGGCCTGACCCCGCTGATGCAGACCGACCCGGCCGCGTTCGCGCGCGCCGTGCACATCAACCTGACCGCGCCGTGGTGGCTGTCGCAGGCCTGTTTGCCGCTGCTGGCCAAGGCCGGCGACGCCGCGCTGGTGTTCGCCCTCGACGATCCCAAGCGGGTCGGCCAGGCGTACTGGGGCGGCTACGGCGCGGCCCAGCACGGGCTCGCCGCGCTGGTCGGGATCCTGCACGCCGAGCTGGCCAATTCCAGCGTGCGCGTGTCCGGCCTGCGTCCGGGGCCGATGCGCACGCCGCTGCGCGCGCGCGCCTACGTCGAAGAAAGCGACCGCTCCGCGCGCGAGCCGGCGGCCTACGCCGCGGCCTGCGTTTCGCTGCTGTCGGCCGAAGGCGCGGCGCATCGCGGCTCGGTCTGGACGCCGGACGCCTGAGGCCGCGCCATGACCATCGCTTCGGCCGCGCTGCTGCTGTTCATCATCCTCGACCCGCTCGGCAACATCCCGGTGTTCCTGAGCCTGCTGCGCGGGCTGCCGCCCAAGCGCCAGCGCATCGTGCTCGCGCGCGAACTGCTGATCGCGCTGGGCGTGCTGATGCTGTTCCTGTGGGGCGGCAAGTATGCGCTGGAGCTGATGCACCTGCGCCAGGAGTCGGTGTCGATCGCCGGCGGCATCGTCCTGTTCCTGATCGGCATCCGCATGATCTTCCCGCCGCCGGAAGGGCTGATGGGCGAGATCCCCGACGGCGAGCCCTTCATCGTGCCGATGGCGATCCCGCTGGTCGCCGGCCCCTCGGGCATGGCCGCGGTGATGCTGATGGGCAGCAACGACCCCGCGCGCCTGGGCGACTGGAGCCTGGCGCTGATGATCGCCTGGGGCGCGACCGCGGCGATCCTGTTCTCGGCCACCATCCTCTACAAGTTGCTCGGCCGGCGCGCGCTGATCGCGATCGAGCGGCTGATGGGCATGCTGCTGGTGGCGATTTCGGTGCAGATGATCCTCGACGGCCTCGGCGCCTACCTGCCGGGTCCGCCGTGAGCGCCGGCCGCTAGCGTCGGCCGCGAGGCTGCTGCAGCGCTCGCGACGGCTTGAAGGCGCGGCGGGAGCCGCGCCGGTTCCGACGAACGGTTATGCCCGCACCGGCCCGCGCCGGCGAGGGCGGGGCGGCCGTTCGCGATTTCGAGTGGCGTAGTTGTGCCAGGGTGCTGTCGCCCGGCGCCCATTCGCACCCGCATGGGCAGGGGCTTCGGGCGCGGCTTATACAACTTTGCGCTGCATGGCAGTTCAGGTGTGCACGCAGTCACCGTGTGACAAGGCTTGATGCCGGTCACGTCTCTGTCACACACCCTGCCTAGCCTGTTAAACTGCTGTTAACCCCGGCGGCCACGGCGCCGCGCGGGTCTAGGGGCTAGCCAATAACGCAGGTCTGGACCGGCAGCGGCGCGAAGCCGCGCCCGCCGACCTTCTCCGCCACGCATTCCACTGTACCGAGGCCATCGTAATGACCTATCAGAACCGCGTCCGCATGTCCAAGCTCACGCTTGGCCTGCTCGCCGTCTTCGCCACCGCTCCGGTCTTCGCCCAGAGCAACGCCGCCGGTATCGCCGGCCGCGTCCTCGGCGCCGACGGCCAGCCGGTCGCCAACGCCGAAGTGACGATCACCCACACGGAATCGGGCACCGTCAGCCGCGCCACCACCGACGCCGACGGCCGCTACAACGCCCGCGGCCTGCGCGTGGGCGGCCCGTACACGGTCACCATCAACAAGGAAGGCGCCGGCGCCGGCAGCCAGGACGGGGTCTACCTCAACCTGGACAAGGTCAACAACGTCGACGTCTCGCTGAACAACTCGGTCACCACCCTGGGCGCGGTCCAGGCGGTCGCCGCGGTCGGCTCGGAAGTGTTCTCGGCCAACAAGATGGGCGCCGGCTCGGTGGTCACCCGCCAGCAGCTCGAGCAGATGCCGACCATCAACCGCAACCTGCAGGACTTCGTCCGCCTCGACCCGCGCGTGGTCCAGACCGACAAGTCGCGCAACGAGATCTCGGTCGGCGGCCAGAACCCGCGCTACAACGTCATCCGCGTCGACGGCGTCAGCACCAACGACTCCTTCGGCCTCGGCGGCAACGGCCTGCCGACCCCGAAGCAGCCGTTCTCGATGGACGTCATCGACGAAGTCTCCATCGACGTCGCCAACTACGACGTCACCATCGCCGGCGGCACCGGCGGCGTGATCAACGCCGTCACCAAGTCGGGCACCAACGACTTCCACGGCTCGGTCTACGGCGTCTACCGCGACAACGACTGGTCGGGCAAGAATTCGGCCGACGTGCGTCCGAAGCTGTTCGACACCGAAAGCACCTACGGCGGCACCTTCGGCGGCCCGCTGATCAAGGACAAGCTGTTCTTCTTCGCCAACTACGAGAAGTACACCGGCAAGGAACTGTTCACCGGCAACTCCAGCTTCGGTCCTCCGGGCTCGGGCGCCAACAACATCGTCAACATCACCCCGGCCCAGATCGCCGAGATCATCGACATCTCCAAGAACGTCTGGGGCTTCGATCCGGGTAGCCTGTCGCTGCCGTCGCTCGACACCAAGAGCGAGGAATACGGCCTGAAGATCGACTGGAACATCAGCGATAAGCACCGCGCCAACTTCCGCTACGCGCAGAGCAAGCAGAGCACCGCGTTCCTGCAGGGCTTCGGCAGCAACTCGCTGGCGCTGAGCACCTACCACTACGTGCAGGACTTCGAGTTCAAGACCTACACCGCGCAGCTGTTCAGCGACTGGACCGACAACTTCTCCACCGAAGCCAAGGTCTCGTACCGCGACTACTCCGCCGTGCGCAACCCGCAGTTCGACCTGCCGGCGATCGGCGTGCGCGTGGGCAGCAACACCCTGAACTTCGGCACCGAAGAGAACACCCAGGCCAACATCCTCGAGACCAAGACCTGGAACGGCTTCTTCGCCGGCAACCTGTTCCTGGGCGAGCACACCGTCAAGTTCGGCGCCGACTACGAGTCGAACGAGGTCTACAACCTGTTCGGCCGCCGCATCAACGGCGTCTACACCTTCAACTCGATCGCCAACTACCGCGCCGGCGTTTCCAGCCGTTACCAGCTATTTGCCCCGCGCGGCGGCGACCTGGACAACATGGCTGCCGGGTTCACTCAGAAGAATCTCGGCCTGTTCCTGCAGGACACGTGGGCGCTCACCGACCGCCTGACCCTGACCTTCGGCGTGCGCTACGATCGCGCCATGGTCGACGACAAGCCGACCTATAACGCGGCCGCGTCGAACCTGTTCGGCGTGCGCAACGACAACACCATCGACGGCAGCGATCTGTGGCAGCCGCGCTTCGGCTTCAATTACACCTTCGACAGCGAGCGTCCGACCCAGCTGCGCGGCGGCATCGGCCTGTTCAAGGGCGGTTCGCCGACCGTGTGGCTGGCCAATCCGTACTCCAATAACGGTCTGTCGTACACCGACTATCTCGTCCAGAACGGCATCACCAAGTTCAGCCCGGACCCGGCCGCTCAGCTGACCCTGTTCAATCCCACCGGCGCCGGCCAGCAGTCGGTCGACTTCCTCGAGAAGGATCTGAGCCTGCCGTCGGTGTGGAAGGCCAACCTGGCGTTCGATACCGAACTGCCGTGGTACGGCATCGTCGCTGCGGTGGAAGGCGTGGTCACCAAGGTCGAGGACGCCTTGTACTACCAGCAGCTCAACCTCGGTGCGGTGCAGCGCGTCGGCCAGGATGGCCGCAACATCTACTGGAATACCGCTGGCCAGAGCCGGCTGAGCTGGAACCAGGACGGCAGTGCGTGCTTGCGCGACACGGGCCTGGCCGGTGGGCCGTCATGCCTCAACAGCGGTACCAACGCGCGCGCCGGCCGTTCCACCGCCTACAACGACGCCATCATCGCCCGCAACACCTCCAAGGGTGAGAGCCAGCAGTTCACCGTTTCGTTGAACAAGCCGTTCAACAACAGCGATTGGGCCTGGGGCGTCGCGTACACCTACACCCACGCCACCGAAGTCAGCCCGCTGACCAGCTCGACCTCGAGCTCGCAGCTCGGCAACGTCGGCGTGTTCCAGGCCAACGAGGAAGTCGCCGCGCGCTCGGCCTACGAGATCCGCGATCGCTTCACCGCCAACGTCAATTGGAAGCACGCGTTCTTCGGCGACTACAACACCATCGTCTCGCTGGTGTACGAAGGTCGCTCGGGTCGTCCGTACAGCTACGCGTTCGACAACGACGCCAACGGCGACGGCCGTCTGAACGACCTGCTGTACATCCCGAAGGGCCTGGGCGACGTGCTGTTCGGCAGCGCCGGCGAAGAAGCGGCGTTCTGGAACTACGTCAACGGCAACGAGTACCTGCGCAGCCACCTGGGCCAGGTCGCCAAGCGCAACGATGTGCGCGGCAAGTGGGTCAACCAGTTCGACCTGCACATCGCGCAGGAGCTGCCGGGCTTCATGACCGGCCACAAGGCCGAGCTGGCCGTGGACATCATGAACGTCGGCAACCTGCTCAATAAGAAGTGGGGCCGCGTCGAAGAAGTGGCGTTCCCGGGCATGCGCGGCGTCGTCGAGTACGGCGGTATCGATCAGGCCACCGGCAAGTACGTCTACCGCTTCAACACCCCGGATCCCGAGCAGATCTACGACGAGAAGGGCATCTCGCGTTGGGCGGCTCAGGTGAGCTTCCGCTACCGCTTCTGATTTATGCGGTAGGACGAGTACGAAAAAAGGCCGGCGAATTCGCCGGCCTTTTTTTGTCTCAGGTATGCATATTTCGCCATGCTAGATTCGAGTCGAGTCGGTCGCGTCTTGGCGCGATGCGCTCAGGTCGATACGGATTCTGACTAATTCAAGGAGAAGTTCATGCGACTGTTCGAATGCAAGGGCATGGCCGTACATCGCAATTGGCTCGCTTCACTCGCTGCGACGGTTATGGCGGCTCTGCTGGTGCTGGCCTCGAGCGTTGTTCCGGGAAGTCCGGCCGGTTCCGTTCATGCTGCTGAAAAGGAAAAAACTTTCTGCGAACTTCATCCGTACGATGTGACTTGTACGGGCGCTACCTGCGACATCTACACGGAGTACTGCCCGCCGTGGTCGGGCGGGCCTATCGGCGGCGGCGGTGAGGGGTGGAACAACTGGTATGTCCCCCGTAATACCGATAATCCCTATGCATATGTGTCCTGTGCCGGAAGTTCGTATGCGGAAAGAAAGGCTTATGTGCTGAATGCCGTGCAGGCTTACATGCCTGTGCTCTCGACGCAGATCGGCGACGGGGACTACACCGTTGTCACGTTCGCTGATGGGCTGGCTCGCGCGTACCTCTATCATTCACAGGAGGCGACCCATCCGCTCAATGGCGGTTATCCACTTGAGGCGGACGAGCGCTTTTGTCAGACGCCTTGACGATGCGTGCGGTGCTGGCGACGGCACGGCAGGGCTTTTAATGTAAACGGCGGCCGGGTGCCCTCCGGCCGCCTTCGTTTTATGAGGGAGTTCGATCCAGGTAGGAGCAAGACGGCGTCTACCGGTGGGAGGGCCTCTTATTTAGTCTCCGGACGGCAAACGGGAGCACCCTCCGGGTCGGCCCGCAAGCTGCTAAAGTTCCGACACTAAACGATGAAAACGACAGAGAAACCCGCAATGACCGCACCCCCCACCGCGACCGTCCTGCCGACGGTCAACGCACGCATCTACCCCAAGGGCGGGCTCGACGTCCTGTCCCGCGACGAGGTCGCGCGCCTGCGCGACGCCTCCACCGGCATGCACGACCTGCTGCGCCGCTGCGCCCTGGCGGTGCTGACCAGCGGCAGCGCCTCCGACGACCCGCGCGCCGCGCGCGAGCTGTATCCGGATTTCGACATCGAAGTGCATCAGCAGGACCGCGGCATGCGCATCGACCTGACCCGCGCCCCGGCGATGGCCTTCGTCGACGGCGAGATCATCCGCGGCGTGGCCGAGCTGCTGTTCGCCGTGGTCCGCGACCTGGCCTACACCGCGATCGAGCTCGGCAAGGGCGGCGGCCGCGACCTGGAATCCAGCGACGGCCTCACCGATTCGGTGTTCGGCCTGCTGCGCAACGCCCGGATCCTGCACCCGGCCGATCCGAACCTGGTGGTGTGCTGGGGCGGCCACTCGATCTCGCGCGACGAGTACATCTACACCAAGCAGGTCGGCTACGAGCTGGGCCTGCGCGGCCTGGACATCTGCACCGGCTGCGGCCCGGGCGCGATGAAGGGCCCGATGAAGGGCGCGACCATCGCTCACGCCAAGCAGCGCCGCCGCGCGATGCGCTACATCGGCATCACCGAGCCGGGCATCATCGCCGCCGAGTCGCCGAACCCGATCGTCAACCACCTGGTGATCATGCCGGACATCGAGAAGCGCCTGGAGGCCTTCGTCCGCATGGGCCACGGCATCATCGTGTTCCCGGGCGGCGTGGGCACCGCCGAGGAGATCCTGTACCTGCTCGGCATCCTGCTGCGCGAGGAGAACGCCGGCCTGCCGTTCCCGCTGATCCTGACCGGCCCGACCGCGTCGGCGCCGTACTTCGAGCAGATCGACAAGTTCCTGCGCCTGACCCTGGGCGAGGTCGCGACCCAGCGCTACGAGATCATCGTCGGCGACCCCGAGCGCGTCGCCCGCGCCATGTCGCACGGCATCCGCAAGGTGCGCGAGTACCGCATCGAGCACAAGGACTCGTTCTTCTTCAACTGGTCGATCGACATCCCGCTGGCGTTCCAGAAGCCGTTCGTGCCGACCCACGAGGCGATGGCCGCGCTGGACCTGCACCACGGCCGCAAGCCGCACGAGCTGGCCGCGGATCTGCGCCGGGCGTTCTCGGGCATCGTCGCCGGCAACGTCAAGGAAGACGGCATGCGCCGGATCGAGCAGTTCGGGCCGTTCGAGATCCACGGCGACCCGGACATGATGCAGTCGCTGGACGAACTGCTGCGCGCCTTCGTCGAGCAGCGGCGGATGAAGATCGCCGGCGAGTACCGCCCCTGCTACCGCGTCGTGACCTGAACGGGTATGATGTCGGGCTCCGGCGGCAACGCGCTTTCCTGATCCGAAAGTGTTGACGCCGGGGTGCTGAATCAGCATCATATGCAGCCCCGCCCGAATAGCTCAGCCGGTTAGAGCACTTGACTGTTAATCAGGGGGTCGTTGGTTCGAGTCCAACTTCGGGCGCCAAATTCGAGAAGGCCGCGAGCGATCGCGGCCTTCTTTTTTGTCTGCCGTTTTCCCGCTCCGTGGAATCCGGCCACCGCTCCCGGGTTTCGCCGCGCGCCGCCGATGGACGTTCGAGCCGCGCGCTTTGTCTGGCCGCTAGGTTCCGACGCGCTGCAGTCGAGCTCTCGTCGAGGCATGCACGATGGTCGCGAGTCCAGCGTGCCGATCGCGCAGGCGGCTCGGGAGCGGAGCGACGACGCGATCGCACAGGACCGATTCGCCATTCGCGCGGGTTCGGTTCGCGATCTCACCCGTCGACGCGGCATTGCGCCAACTCCGCCGCCTGCGCATCGCGCGTCGCAAACCCGCGGCCGTTGCGATAGCGCAGCACCCAGCCGCGTGGCGGCCCGCGCAGGTCGCACAGCAGCAGCGGCGCGTCGTGGCCGACCCGCCCGGTGCCGGGTTCGAAGCGGATCGGTCCTGCCCGGCCGAGCGCGCGCAGGCGCAGGTACGAGGGCAGAGGAAGCTGGCGCCGCAGCAGTTCGTCGCCCTCGTTGAGGTGGCGGCTGCGGTCGTTGTCGGCGAAGCCCATCAGGCCGCGGCTCCAGTCGATGCCGGGGTCGCATTCGAAGTAGATCCAGCGCACCGGGCACAGCAGCACCGGCACCGCGCGGCGTTCGGCGTGGCGGGCGGCCTGGGCATACAGGCCGTTGAGGCCCCGGGCGAACGCCCGCGCCGGCGAATCGCCGAAGCTGGCGCCCGATCCCGGGCTCACCAGCAGGCTCAGCAGATTCGCCAGCAGAAATGCAGCGAAGAACTCGTAAGCGTCCAACTTATTGATTCGCATGGGCCATTCCCTTGGCGGATGCGCGGCGTGCTTGGGAGGCACAGCTTCGCCGGGGAGCGCCCGGGACGACCAGCGGCGCAGGGCGCGACCGTCGGTAAGGCTAAGGCGTGACGCCTGTCGGACTATTCTTAGGCTCAAAAACCACTGACCGACTCCGCCTGACCGCTCGTCGGTGTGGCACCTTTTTGAGGTAATTCCGACTGTTAGCATCCTTCCCGTCTTGTATGGGGAAGAGATCGCTCATGAGCCGTCGTCGGCGAGCTGGTTTCACGTTGATCGAATTGCTGGTGACCGTCGCGGTCGCCGCGATCCTGCTGGCCCTGGCCCTGCCGTCGTTCACTGCGGCGTTGCGGTCCAACCGGGTCAGCTCGGCCACCAATCTGACCCTGGCCTCGTTGAACCTGGCCCGCGCCGAGGCGCTGCGCAGCAAGACCAGCGCGCGGGTCTGTCCGGCGCCGGTGTCCGGCAAGGCCTGCGGCAGCGACTGGAGCCGCGGCCTGCTGATCTGGACCGACGAGAACAACGACAAGAACCGGCAGGACACCGAGGTCAAGCGCATCGTCGATACGCCGCGCGACATCCAGATTTCGATGGACCCGGCCAGCACCAGCGAGATCGTCTTCGACGACCGCGGCCGCACCTTCAACCGCACCAGCTACACGGTCGTGATCAAGCCGTCGGTGTGCAAGAGCAACGAAGAGACCAAGCGCTCGATCTCCGTCAGCGGCGTCGGCCGGGTCCAGGTCAAGCGGGAGAAATGCGTATGAAGCGCGTGGCTATGCGAGGCGGTCCGTCCGCGCCGGCGCGGATGCGCGGCCTGAGCCTGATCGAGGTGCTGATGAGCGTGCTGGTGCTCGGCCTGGGCCTGCTCGGCCTGGCGATGCTGCAGACGACCAATCTGCGCCTGGCCCAGAGCAGCAACCAGCGCACGATCGCGACCAATCTGTCGAACGACCTGCTCGACGACATCCGCACCAACCGTCTGGTGGCGACCAAGTACACCGGCACCTACAAGGCCGCCGACGTCACCGCCACCGCCTGCACCAAGATCGGCGCGATGACGCCCAAAGACCAGACCGACGAATTCGCCTGCAAGATGAAGCAGGCGCTGGGCGCCAGCGCGGTCGCCGTGGTCCAGGTCAACACCAGCACCGGCCGCGTGTCCATCCAGCTGGACTGGGACGACGCCAAGCGTTGGAAGGCGCTGGAAGGCGCCACTTCGTTCTCGATGGAGACCGCCCTGTGAAGCCGCACGTCCGTCCGCAATCGCGGTCCTCGCAAGCCGGTCTTTCGCTGATCGAACTGATGGTCGCGCTGCTGCTCAGCGGCCTGCTGCTGGTCGGCCTGGTGCAGATCTTCTCCGCCTCGCGCGCGTCCTACCAGATGGCCCAGGGCCTGGCGCGGGTGCAGGAAACCTCGCGCTTCGCCATCGACTACCTGCAGCGCGACGCGCGCATGGCCGGGCAGTTCGGTTGCGTCAACGACCAGGTCCACATCTACGCCGGCCACGGCATGTTCGGCGAACTGTTCCTGTCGGACCGCAACAACTACACCACGCTGCCGAACATCGCCAACAAGGAAGCGCTGAATTTCGACTTCTCGATCCAGGGTTTCGAGGCCAAGGGCTCGTCCTCGGGCGATACGGTAGACCTGACCGCCGCGACGCTGCCCGATGGCGCCGCCTCGGATTGGACCCCGGCGCTGCCGGCCAGCATGCTCGCGCTCAAGCCCGCGCCGATCAAGGGCAGCGACGTGCTGGCGCTGCGCTTCCTCTCGGCCGAAAGCGCCGACATCCTCAGCTTCACCCTGCCGGGCGAAGCCGGCCCGAACGCGACCATCAACGTCAATCCGACCCAGTGGCCGGTGTTGAAGAAGGATCTGGACAAGGGCGGGCTGTTCGGCCTCGCCGACTGCCGCCAGGTCGTGGTCTTCGCCGCTAATCAGGTCACCGAAGGCGCGACCGCGACGACGCTGACGATCGCCGCCAGCGGCGTCAACCAGAGCACCTTCGACGGCTCCGACACTTTCGCCCCGGGCCAGGCCCGCGTCTATCGCGCCGACAGCTTCGTCTATTACGTCGGCCTCAACGACCAGAAGCTGCCGTCGCTGTACCGCGCGCGCTACAACGTCGAGCCGGGCAGCGGCGCGATCACCCTGGCCGGCGGCGCGTCGGAACAGTTGGTCGACGGCGTGGAGAACCTGCAGTTGCTGTACGGCCAGGACTCGGTCACCGATGCGGGCAAGGCGCCGATCGGCCTGATCGAATCGACTCGCCGCGCCGACCAGCTGCTGCCGGCGGGCGACCAGCGCACCGCCTGGCAGCGCGTGGGCGCGATGCAGGTCGGCCTGCTGGTCAGCAGTTCCGACCCGGCGGCCTCGGGCCAGCGCGCCAGCTCGCCGCAGTCGCTGGGGGTGAGTTTCAAGCTGCCCAACGACGGCCGCTTCCGCACCACTTACGAAACCAGCATCGCGCTGCGCAACCGCCTGTATGGGAACTGAGGCCGCCATGAGCATCCATCGCCACCGCCGCACCGGCCGCAGCATCGCCGGCCCGCGCAGCCAACGCGGCGCCGTGCTGTACGTCGCGCTCATGATGCTGGTGCTGCTGGCGCTGATCGGCGTCACCGCGATGCAGGTCACCGGCCTGCAGGAACGCATGACCGCCAGCTACCGCTCGGCCAACCTGGCCTTCCAGGGCGCCGAAGGCCGCGCGCGCGAACGCGAGATCGCGATCGCCCGCCAGGTCAAGAGCAGCGGCGTGGAAGCCCTGCAGATCGATGCGCCGATCTGCAGCGCCGAGGGCTTCGATCCCAGCGGCTGGGCGGAAAACCTCAAATACGCCAATCCGCTGCCGGCCGACGCCAAGCTCAGCTACGTGCGCCGCATCGACGAATGCGTCAGCGCCGGCGGCAGCATCAGCTCCGGCAAGGAGCCGGTCAGCGAGAACACCAACCTGATCTTCCAGGTCACGGCCTACGCGGTCGACCGCGGCACGAATCCCGGCTCGGATTCGGTCATCGACACCATTTTCGTTCCCTGAGGAACTCGTCATGACTTCCTACCGTTCTTTGCTCGCCGCTTCGCTGCTGCTCGTCGGCGCGGGCGGCGCCTACTGGTGGTACGCCGCCAACGCGCTGCAGGCCGAAGGCGACCTGGCCCAGTCGCCGCTGAACTCGGTGGTGACCGTGCCGCCGTCGTTCGTCATGGCGGTGGACGACTCGGGTTCGATGACCTTCCAGACCTTGTTCCCGGGGCGCGACGGCACCGCGTTCTGGAGCATCGCCGGCGAGGACGACGGCGGCGCCGGCAAAGGCAACGGCTTCTTTACCGGCAGCAACGCCAGCGCGCGCCTGCGCACGCAGAACGACTCGTTCGATGTCGACGATTTCCAGTACGTGCTGCCGCAGCGCAACGCCTATCTGCAGACCGACTTCAGAAACATCGGCCGAGGCGCGATTCCGCCGTTCGACAAGTACGGCTTCGCCCGTTCCTCGGAATTCAACCCGGCCTACTTCAATCCGGACGTGACCTACGCGCGCTGGAAGAGGCCCAACGCCGCCCAGGAAATCGTCGACTTCCCCGATTCCGATCCCAAGGCCGCCAGTTCCGATCCCAACGACGTCAATGCGGCCAAGTACGACCTGAGCGGGATGCTGTTCGCCTTCGAACCGGCGACCAGCTACCGCGAGTACTTCATGGTCCCGCAAGGGATGACGATCCCGGCCGGCACCGAGTACTACCTGGCCCGGGCCGCCAACATCAACAACAATGTCAACAACTGCGGCGGCCTGACCTCGCGGACCGCGATCCCGAACACCCTCGACAAGGTCCCTGCCGGCGGCCTGCGCATGACCCGCAGCTGCTACGTCGCGTTGAAGTATCGGCCGGCGGTGTACTTCTCGACCTCGGACAAGGCCGGTGTCGCTTCGGGCTACACCGCGACGCCGCTCAAGGTCGACAACGCCTGCGGCAAGGGCTGCGCGCTGTACAAGTACGAAATCGTTTCCGGCAACTATGCGGCGGCCGCCGACTACCAGAAGGCCATCACCAACTTCGCGAACTGGTTCAGCTACTACGGCAACCGCAGCCGCGCCATGAAGGCCGCGCTGACGTTGTCGCTGGAATCGGTGACGAAGATGAACGTGGGTATGTTCACGATCAACAGCTACACCGGCGACGTGAGCAATCCCACCTACGCCAATGTCGCCATGCGCGACATGAACTCCAGCGCGGACAAGAAGGCGCTGTACGAAGAGTCGCTGCTCACGCTGGGCGCCAACGGCGGCACGCCGAACCGTTGGGCGGTTCGCCATCTGGGCCGCCAGTTCAGGCGCACCGACGACGCGGCGCCGGTCAAGTCGGCCTGCCAGATCAACGCCGGCATGCTGTTCACCGACGGCTACAGCAACAGCGACGGCCCCGGCCTGGACACCGGCCTGCTCGGCGACGGCAACATGCCGGCGCCGCTGAAGGATTCGTTCAACAACACCCTGGCCGACACCGCCGCGGCGTACTACCAGACCAACCTGCGCCCCGACATGGCCCAGGGCAAGGTGCCGGTGCCGGACGCGTGCAAGACCACGCCGGACGATCCGCGCCTGGATTGCAACAAGAATCCGCACATGAATTTCTACGGCGTCACCCTCGGCGCCAAGGGCAACATCTACGGCAACACCTACGATCCCAAGACCAACACGCCGGATCCGTACGTGACCTTCCCGGCCTGGGAAGCGCGCCAGAACGACAATCCGAGCACGGTCGACGAAATCTGGCACGCGACGATGAACGCGCGCGGCAAGTTCATCAACGCCACCACCCCGGCCGACATCACCAACGCGATGCGCGAGATCCTGGCCTCGGTCGGCGGCGGCGCGACGCCGTCGGGCAGCCTCGGCCTGACCGGCGCGCGCGTCGGCGCCAACACCTTCTCGGTGACGCCGAGCTACGAGATCGCCAACAACGGCACCGACTGGTTCAGCAAGCTCAACGCCGACAAGGCCAACTTCGACCAGGTCTCCGGCAAGGTCACCTTCACCGCGATGTGGGAAGCCTCGGCCCTGCTCGAAGGCGCCAGCCGCAACATCCGCTATGGCGCGCTCGCCGCCGGCACGGTCAAGCCCACGCTCAAGGACTTCCAGGCCACCAACCTCGGCGCCACCGACGCGGCCGCGCTGGCTGCGCTGTGCAGCGACTCGCTGCAGACCTGCTCGGGCAAGTTCAACCGCATCGACAACGGCAACGGCATTCCGGCCGCGGCGGCGGTGGCCTACCTGCGCGGCTCGCGCACCGACGACGGCAAGCGCCTGCGCAAGCGCACCACCTTGCTCGGCGACATCGTCAACTCCACGCCGGTGCTGTCGGCCAAGGGCGACGACTACGGCTATCGCGGCCTGCGCACCAGCGCCGGCGGGCTGGACCGCTTCAACTACGCCGCCTATCTGAAGTCGAAGGTCGACGCCAACCGCAAGCCCTTCGTCTATGTCGGCGCCAACGACGGCATGCTGCACGCCTTCGACGGCACCGACGGCCGCGAGGCGTTCGGCTACATCCCGTCGACCGCGCTCGGCCACATGGGCAACCTGCTGTTCCCGTACAACGCCGCCGACCGCAACAACCAGATCTTTACCCACCGCTATTTCGTCGACGGCAAGATCACCGTGTCCGACGCCTACGACGGCGGCAACTGGAAGACCGTGCTGGTCGGCAGCGTCGGCGCCGGCGGCCGCGGCGTGTTCGGCATGGACGTGTCGGCCCAGACCACGCTGAACGTGCTGTGGGAGATCACCGACAAGTCCGGCGCCGCCAACGGCGGCAACGACATCGGCAGCGTGCTCGGCAAGGCCGCGATCGTGCCGGTGATCGACGCCGGCGGCACCGTGAAGTGGAAGGCGATCTTCGGCAACGGCTACAACAGCGTCAACGGCAAGGCCGTGCTGTTCGTGGTCGACATGATGGACGGCAGCGTCAAGACCATCACCGCCGAGGAAACCGGCGCCAACAAGCCGACGCGCGCCAAGAACGGCCTGGGCAACGTGGTGGTGATCGACCGCTACCAGGGCACCACCGGCGCGACCGTGCGCGACGGCTACGCCGACACCGTCTATGCCGGCGACCTCAACGGCGCGGTGTGGAAGTTCGATCTGCGCAACAATTCCGTCGCCTTCAACGGCGCGCCGCTGTTCATCGCCCGCTCGCAGGACGACTACAACAAGCGCCAGCCGATCATCGGCGGCTTCGAAGCCACCACCGTGCGCAACAACGTGATGATCTACTTCGGCACGGGCAGTTTCGCCTTCAACAACGACCCGACCAACAAGGACATGCAGAGCATCTACGGCATCATCGACAACGGCACCGTCGTCGATGGCCGCAGCAAGCTGCGCCAGCAGTTCATCAGCGCCGAGTCGAACGGCTCGCGCATGATCAGCAACAGCCGCCTGGCGGCGGCGCAGCGCGGCTGGTTCGTCGACCTGGGCGTGGATACGTCCGGCAGCGGAAACCCGGTCGCCACCGGCGAACGCATGATCGGCTACCCGCGCCTGCAGAGCGGCATCCTGTTCGTGCCGACCTACGACCCGAGCAGCACCGACGCCTGCGCCACCGACGGCAACAACTGGCTGTACGGTCTGGGCGCGGTCGACGGCAGCGCCGGCCTGGACTACGCCACCATCGACGGTCCGAACGGGACCAAGCTGGCGGCCGGCACCGGCGCGGAGAAGCTCAAGTCCTCGACCAGCACGCCGATCACCGCGCCGGTGACCGAAGTGGGGGTGATGGCGATGGACAAGATCAGCTACGTGTCCGACACCGCCACCGGCAAGGACATCGAGGACGCCAAGAATTCGCGGTGCTCGTTCATGGCGCAGGCGTCCGGCTCGCGGCCGTACTACCTGCCGCGCCCCTGCGGTCGCCAGTCCTGGCGCCAGATCCGATAACTGAGGAACCCAGATGAAGCTGCAGCGGGACAAGCAAGCCTCGGCGCGGGCCGAGCGGGGTTTCACCATCATCGAGCTGCTGATCGCGCTGGCGATCGTGGCGATCCTGGTGGGGGTGGCGGTGCCCACCTACCAGGACAGCGTGCGCAAGAGCCGGCGCGGCCAGGCCAAGGCCGACCTGGCCGAGGCCGCGCAGGCGATGGAGCGCTTCTACACGCTGAACAACTCCTACGTGGGCGGCGGCAAGACCACCGTGGCCGACTACGCCGGCTTCGGCCAGTCGCCGCAGAAGGGCACCAAGTTCTACGATCTGTCCTTCAGCGGCGCGGTCGCCGCGGGTACGTTCAAGATCGTGGCCAAGCCGGTCGCCGGCACCGGCCAGGAAAAGGACGTCTGCGGCACCTTGTCGATCGACAACACCGGCAAGAAAGAGCCGGCGACGCCGGAGAAGTGCTGGAACTGAGGCCCGGCGTCCGCCGCCGGCCGCGCGCGGCCCGTTCGCCGGTCAGGCGGGCGGGCCGTGCCGATTCTGGCGGCTGGGTGTCCGGCTGCAGGTTCCTGACCGCAGCGTCCCGCGCCGCCGAGGCCGTCTCACCCGCTGAGACGGCATTCGCTAAACTGCCCGATTCGCACAAGCGCGGGCCGCAGCAATGGACGACACCCCCCAGTCCTCCGAATTCCGCTTGGTAGCGCCGTATGAGCCGGCGGGCGACCAGCCGCAGGCGATCGAGCGGCTCAGCGCCGGTTTCGAGAACGGCCTGGCCCACCAGACCCTGCTCGGCGTCACCGGCTCGGGCAAGACCTACACCATCGCCAACGTGGTCCAGCGGGTGCAGAAGCCGACCCTGGTGATGGCGCCGAACAAGACTTTGGCGGCGCAGCTGTACGGCGAGTTCAAGGCGTTCTTCCCGCACAACGCGGTCGAGTACTTCGTCAGCTATTACGACTATTACCAGCCCGAAGCCTACGTCCCGTCCAGCGACACCTTCATCGAGAAGGACAGCTCGGTCAACGAGCACATCGAACAGATGCGGCTGTCGGCGACCAAGGCCCTGCTCGAACGCCGCGACGCCTTGATCGTATGCACCGTGTCGGCGATCTACGGCCTGGGCGATCCGAACGAATACTTCCGCATGGTCCTGCACATGGTGCGCGGCGAGCGCATCGACCAGCGCGAGCTGATCCGCCGCCTGACCGAGATGCAGTACACCCGCAACGACACCGAACTGCGCCGCGCCACCTACCGCGTGCGCGGCGAGGTCATCGACGTGCATCCGGCCGAAAGCGACGCCCAGGCGCTGCGGATCGAGCTGTTCGACGGCGAGATCGAGAACCTCTCGCTGTTCGATCCGCTGACCGGCGAAACCCTGGAAAAGGTGCCGCGCTACACGATCTATCCGGGCTCGCACTACGTCACCACGCGCCGCACCGTGCTCGACGCGATCGAGACGATCAAGGAAGAGCTGCGCGAGCGCCTGGAGTACCTGTACGCCAACAACAAGCTGGTCGAGGCGCAGCGCCTGGCCCAGCGCACCCAGTTCGACCTGGAGATGCTGGCCGAGGTCGGCTACTGCAACGGCATCGAAAACTATTCGCGCCACCTCAGCGGACACATGCCCGGCGAGCCGCCGCCGTGCCTGTTCGACTACCTGCCGCCGGACGCGCTGCTGGTGGTCGACGAATCGCACGTGACCATCCCGCAGATCGGCGCGATGTACAAAGGCGACCGCTCGCGCAAGGAAACCCTGGTCGAATTCGGTTTCCGCATGCCCTCGGCGCTGGACAACCGGCCGCTGCGCTTCGAGGAGTGGGAAGGGCGCTCGCCGCGCGCGATCTTCGTCTCGGCCACGCCGGGCCCGTACGAGCTGCGCACTTCCGAGGGCGAGATCACCGAGCTGGTGGTACGCCCGACCGGCCTGGTCGATCCGCAGGTGGAGATCCGCCCGGTCGCGACCCAGGTCGACGACGTGCTCGGCGAGATTCGCGAGCGCGTGGCGATCGGCGACCGCGTGCTGATCACCACCCTGACCAAGCGCATGGCCGAGAACCTCACCGAGTACCTGGGCGAGCACGGGGTCAAGGTGCGCTACCTGCATTCGGACGTGGACACGGTCGAGCGCGTGGAAATCATCCGCGACCTGCGCCTGGGCAAGTTCGACGTGCTGGTCGGCATCAACCTGCTGCGCGAAGGCCTGGACATGCCCGAGGTGTCGCTGGTGGCGATCCTCGACGCCGACAAGGAAGGCTTCCTGCGTTCGACCGGCTCGCTGATCCAGACCATCGGCCGCGCCGCGCGCAACCTGCGCGGCAAGGCGATCCTCTACGCCGACCGCATCACCAATTCGATGCAGCGGGCGATCGAGGAGACCGACCGGCGCCGGCAGCGCCAGGTCGAATACAACGAGCAGCACGGGATCGTGCCCAAGTCGGTGGCCAAGGCCGTGGTCGACATCATGGAAGGCGCGCGGGTCGATCCCGAGGCGCTCAAGGCGCGCGGCAAGGCGCGCCGGGTGGCCGAGGAGCGGGCCGAGTACGCGGCGCTGTCGCCGGCCCAGTTCGCGGCCCGGATCAAGCAGCTGGAACAGCAGATGTACCAGCACGCGCGCGACCTGGAATTCGAGCAGGCCGCAGCGGTGCGCGACCAGTTGCGGCAACTCAAGGACGCCGGTTTCGGCGCCTGAGGCGTCCGCGGCCGCGGGTTCGCCGCGGCTGCGGGTCTGCGCCGCGGCGACGGTTGCGGCGGCGCAAAAAAACGCTTGTCCCGCGTCGGGCTCTGGGCTAGACTGCGCTCCCTTCGCCGGGGAGCTTCACGAAAGATTCGGCGACGGGCGATTAGCTCAGCGGTAGAGCACTACCTTGACATGGTAGGGGTCACAGGTTCGAACCCTGTATCGCCCACCAATTTAAGCGATTGAACGGCGGGGCCTTTCGGGGCTCCGCCGTTTTCGCTTGCGCGGCCGGGTGTCATCGCGGTGGCATCGCTCCCGCGGTCGCGGCCGTCTCGGGTCGAGCGCGGCTCGTCCATGTCGGCCGGCTTCGGCAGCGAGGCCCGGGCAGTCCAAGGCGAGCGCTGCGCCAGGGCTGCGAGCTACGGAGTTTTCCCGTATCCAGCCGGGTTTTCGCCGCGCTGCGGCGGCTTGCGCAGGCGCGCAACCGTCGTCACTTTTTCTTCACGCCATTTGAGCCCGGAAGTAGGCTGCTTTGCCGAATTTGGCGTGTCGCCCGGTGCCTTTTGCGGGCGCTAACTGCTTGCCCACAGGCACTTTTTTTCCGCCTGTCCGGCGGCACTGGAACAATTGACGGGGCCAGGCGTCTTGCCGCGTGCGAACCCGGCTTCCTATCTTCGGATCGCGGCGATCCGCCGCCTTGCTAACGGAGTAGTAGGTTATGAGCGAACAGACCCGCCTGATCGGCCGCATGGTCGCGATCGAATCCGAGCAGATGGAAGGCGCCGAGCAGAACGCCGCGTTCGTGGCCGCGACGACCTATCGCCGCACCAGCCCGTTCAACGAGATCGATTTCGCCGACAACGGCGACCATATTCCGTAATCCGGCCTTCCCGGACTGCGCAAGATGGCCACGGGCCGGGAGGCGACGCCTCCCGGCCCGTTCGTTTTCCGCGGCCGCGCGGGCGCGGCGCCCGCGCCGGCGGCGCTCACTCGCGCATCTGGAACACCTGCGGCAGCGGCACGTGGCGCTGCGCGTCCGGCTCGGCCTCGCCGCGTTCGCCGCGCGATTCCCAGTAGTCGCGATAGCGGTACGCCGGTTCCCGCCAGTCGTAGACGAAGGCCGGGTCGCGGCTGCGCAGGAACGCGACCGCGCAATCCATCAGCTGTAGGCCGGGGTTGATCGCCTCCAGCCACATGAACTGGCCCATTTCGTTGACTTCCAGGAATACGTAGCGGCCGTCGCGGGTGACCACGATGTCGATGCAGCCGAACACCAGCCCCAGCCGCGCCATGACCTGCAGGCAGCGCGCCTGCACCGCCTCGGGCAGGGCGTAGCGCTCGCAGCCCATGCGTTCGTCGAAGTCGTTGGCGCGCCAGTCGGTGAGGTAGTCGCCTTCGCGCTGGGAGTGCAGGCGCGCGGCGATCACGGTATGGCCCATCACCGTCACCCGCAGCTCGTAGGCCTTGTCCAGCAGCGGCTGGTAGATGCCCGGCGCGTTCGACAGCGCCGCGTCCTCGCGCAGCAACTCGTCGGTCAGCGCGGTGGTGAAGGTGCCGCGGACCTTTTCCTCGCTCTCGCTGATCCAGGCCGCGGCGGTGATCGGCTTGTAGATCGCGCGGCCGCCGTGCTCGCGGTAGAACGCGCGGATCGCCTCGGGGTCGTTGGAGATCAGCGTCGGCGGCGTGTCCAGGCCGACCGCGGCGGCGTGGTGCAACTGCACCGCCTTGCGGTCGGCCAGCGCCTTGGCCCGCACCGGGTTGACCCAGAAGCGCTCGCGCTGCGCATCGAGCAGGTTGATGGTCGCGCGTACGAACTCGGTGGATTCCAGTTGGGCGAAGCGGACATCGGCCGGGTGCAGCTGCTGCGACGGCGCCGGCTGGTACCAGCGGCGCAGCCACACCGCATCGACGTCGGCAGTGTCGAAGTCGCATTCGTGGCGCAGGCAGTGCAGCGACACCGCCGCCGGGCCGCCGCCGGTGCGCAGGCTCACGCCGTGCTTCTGCGGATAGTCGTGGGTGTACCAGACGTGGACGCGTTCGCCTTCGTTCTCCAGCGCCCAGGCCACCGAGCGGGCGTGGATGTCCCAGGGGTCGGAGACAATCAATGTCGTCATGCGCGTTTCCTTCAGTCGGTAAGGGCGGGAGCCGGAGGCGGAACGGGTTCGGGCGCGGCGCCGGCGTTTGCGTTCGCGTCGGCGCGCGAGGGCGAGGCGGGCGCGTCGGCGTTGCGCGCGGCCGCGGCGTC
>NZ_LXSD01000231.1:0-5434 GCF_017168095.1 Lysobacter enzymogenes
GCGGCGCCACCGCGGCCGCCGCGGCGCTGGCCGCGGTGGCGCTGTGGAGCGGGCGCGCGCCGTCGCCGTTGCCGCCGAAGCTGGCGCAGCAAGCGCCGGTGATGATCGAGCACCAGCCCGCGTTCCCGGTCACCCGGCTCGCGCGCGACGACGGCAGCGCCGGCTGGCTGGCCTCGATCGACCAGCGCCACGCCAAGGTCATGACCATGCCGGTGCCCGCGCCGCAGGATCCGCAGGGCCGCGTCGCCGAACTGTGGCTGATTCCCCAGGGCGAGCCGCCGCGTTCGCTGGGCCTGATCTCGACCGAATGGGCCGACTCGGTGAAGGTGCCGGCCGAGGCGGTGGCCAAGCTCGCCGCCGGCGCGACCCTGGCGATCACCCTGGAGCCCAAGGGCGGCGCCCCGCACGGCGTGCCGACCGGGCCGGTGGTGGCGAAAGGCAACATCGCGTTGTGATTGCGCCGGCGCGCACGGGTCGCGCGGGGCCGGTCCCGGCCTTCGCGGCGGCACGCGAAAATTTTTTGAAATAACCGTTGACAGCCGCGTCGTCGCAACGCAACATACGCCTCCTCGCAGCGGCGCCGGTTCATCGGCAACGAAGCGGAAGGCCCAGGTGGCGGAATTGGTAGACGCACTAGTTTCAGGTACTAGCGGGTAAAACCGTGGAGGTTCGAGTCCTCTCCTGGGCACCACTACATAGCTTCGGCGCACCGCGACGAAGCGAACGAAAAACCCCGCGAAAGCGGGGTTTTTTCGTTTGCGCGCGAGAACGGCGGCAGGTGCGCATCGCGATGCCCGCGCGCGAACGCCGCGCATCGGATCGGGCCGGATCGAGCCGATACGTCCGCATGCGCCCAGCCCCGACCGATCCCGTCGCCGAGCCCGCGATCGAGCCCGAACGCCGCGTTCTCGCGCCTGCGCGGCCGCCGCGCCGCAGCGTCGGCGCCGGCCGCGTGCCTGAACGCCGTGCCCGCGACCAGTCAGGTCTCCGACTTCCGGCTGAAGCGGGCGGGGGCCGGAACGATTCAACTGCGGCCCGGCGGGCAATACTTGACCGCTTTCCGCCCGGCCCCGCGCCGCGGCGCAGCGCACGCCCGCCGCGCGGGCGCGCTCGCACTCCCGGCTGCGTGGTTATGACCGACATCCTGCTCATCGAAGACGACGAACGCCTTGGCTCGCTGGTAGCCAATTACCTGGGCAAGCACGGCTACGAGGTAGCCCTGGAAACCGACGGCGCGCGCGCGGTCGCGGCGATCCTGGAACTGCAACCGGCGGTAGTGCTGCTGGACTTGTCGCTGCCCGGGCAGGACGGATTCGAGATCTGCCGCGCGGTGCGTTCGCGCTACGCCGGGGTGATCTGCATGCTGACCGCGCGCACCGACGACATCGACCAGGTGCTGGGCCTGGAGCTGGGCGCGGACGACTACATCGGCAAGCCGATCGAGCCGCGCGTGCTGCTGGCGCGGCTGCGCGCGCACCTGCGCCGCGACCACGCCGCGCGCCACAGCGGCCGGGTGATGCGTTTCGGGCAACTGCGCATCGATTGCGAAACCCGCGAGGCGACCTTGCGCGAGGCGCGCATCGACCTGACCACGGCCGAGTTCGACCTGCTGGTGCTGCTGGCCGGCCGCGCCGGCCAGATCCTGAGCCGCGACGATTTGCTGCAGGCGCTGCGCGGCATCCAGTTCGATGGGCTCGACCGTTCCATCGACGCGCGCATCTCGCGCCTGCGGCGCAAGCTCGGCGACCTGGCCGAGGAACCCGAGCGGATCAAGACCGTGCGCGGCAAGGGCTATCTGTTCAATCGGGCCGCGTGGGAATGACCGCGGCGCAATGGCTGCGGCAGCGGCTGCCGCGCAAGCCGGGCTCGGCGAGCGCCGGGACGGCCAGGCGCGATCCGGCCAGGCAGGGCCACTTCGGCCTGTTCGTACGCTATTACCTGATCGTGGTGCTGATCTACGCCC
The DNA here is from genome assembly GCF_017168095.1 of Lysobacter enzymogenes. Taxonomy (GTDB): domain Bacteria; phylum Pseudomonadota; class Gammaproteobacteria; order Xanthomonadales; family Xanthomonadaceae; genus Lysobacter; species Lysobacter enzymogenes_D. The sequence continues at coordinate 1,964 of NZ_LXSD01000231.1, forward strand.
TGGTCGTGGTCGGCGGCATCTCGGCCTGGCTCAGCATCACCGCCGAGAACAGCCGCGCCTACGGCGAGGCGCAACTGCGCGGCACCCATTACCTGATCGAGCAGCGCTATCTCGGCACGCCGCGCGAGGAATGGCCGGCGCTGGGCGAGGAACTGAGCGAACACTTCGCCTATCCGGTGCGGCTGGCGCCGCTGGCGGAGCTGCGCGAGTCGCTGACCCCGCGCGAGTACGAACGCCTGCAGCGCGGCGAAGTGGTGATGGAAAGCGAGGACGAGGCCTACACCTACCAGCGCCTGCCCGGCAGCGACCAGGCGGTGGCGCTGGGCAATTTCGACGATGTGATGGTGCAGGGCGTGCCTTGGAGCGACCTAGACCTGATCGATTCGATCGTGATCCTGGCGATGTACTTCCTCGCCATCGCGCTGCCGCTGTATTTCCTGGTCTACCGCTTCTGGCGCGATCTGCGCCGGCTGCGCACCACCGCCGAGGCGCTGAGCGCGGGCGAGTTGGACGCGCGCGCGCCGGAGGTCACCACGCGCCTGGTCAATCCGCTCGGCCACGCGCTCAACCACATGGCCGGGCAGGTGCAGCAGGTGCTGGAAAGCCAGCGCATCCTGGCCCAGGCGGTCGCGCACGAGATCCGCACGCCGCTGGCGCGCATGCGCTTCGGCCTGGAGATGCTCGAGCAGGCCGGCGGCGACGAGGAGCGCGCGCATCTGCGCGAAGGCCTGGAGACCGACATCCAGCGGCTGGAGCACCTGGCCTCGCACAGCGTGGCGTATGCGCGGATCGGGCGCATGGTCGGGATCGAGCGCGCGCCGGTGCCGGTGAGCGCGCTGCTGGCCGATCTGGCCGATGTGTTCGATCCCGAGCCACCGCTGCTGCTGAGCTTCGACAGCGGCGGCATCGACACCCTGCCGGCGCATCGCGAGGCGCTGGAGCTGGCGCTGCGCAACCTGATCGGCAACGCCCTGCGCCATGCGCGCACGCGCGTGGCGGTGAGCGTGGCGCGCACCGACGAGGGTTATGCGCTGTGCGTGGACGACGACGGCGAGGGCGTGCCCGAGGCCGAACGCGAGCGCGTGTTCCAGCCGTTCGCGCAGTTGCGCAAGCATCCCGAAGGCTTCGGCCTGGGCCTGGCGCTGGTGCGGGTGGTCGCGGAGAAGCACGGCGGCCGTGCCACGGTCGGCGAATCGGCGCTGGGCGGCGCGCGCTTGCGCATCGATCTGCCGGCGCAGTAAGCGCGCCCGCGCGCCGGGCGCGTTCGCAGCGGCGGCGTAAGCGCTCCCTTACGACGGCCGATCGGGCGGCCGCAGCGCCACCCCCTTCGCCGGTAACACTCCGTTACCGAGCGTCGCCGGCCGTCACTCGCGCGCCCTGATTCTGCAACTGACGTCGCGCTTGCCCCGCCGCAGCATGGTTCCGTCCCCCCACGACGGAGCATTTCCCCCATGCAACGCAAGCTGTTCGCGCTGAGCGCCGCCGCGCTCGCGCTGTGCCTCTCGACCGCCGCCAACGCCCAGGGCGCCGGCGATCGCGAGGGTTTCTACGTATTCGGCGGCGTCGGCGCCGCGGCGACCCAATGGGACGCCAAGCGTTCGGCCGTTCCGGCCGGGCAGAAGCGCAGCCAGGACAAGACCGGCGCCAGCTACGTGCTCGGCGGCGGCTACCGCTTCAACCAATACTTCGCCGTGGAAGGCTCCTACCACGACATGTTCGGCGAGATCAGCCGTCGCGGCGTCGGCGATTACGACACCCGCACGCTGCAGCTCAGCGCGCTGGGCATCGTGCCGATCGGCGAGCGCTTCGAACTGTTCGGCAAGGTCTCGGCCGGACGCGCGCGCAACGAGTTCAGCCCGGCGCGCGGCGCGGCCGGCCTGAGCAAGGCCAGCGAGAGCGTCAACATCGCCTCGCTCGGCATCGGCGCCAACTACCACTTCACCGATCGGCTCGCCCTGCGCCTGGACGTCACCGGCCTGAGCAAGGCCGACGGCGGCAGCTTCCGCCGCAAGGCCGGCGCCGACGACATCAAGACCGGCGAAGCCAGCCTGAGCGTGATGTACCGCTTCTGATCCGCACCCGCCGGCGGAAGCGGCGCGCCCGCTTCCGCCGCGTTCTCCTTTCGCCGAGCGCGCCTGATGACCATCGCGACCCGCCGTCTTCCCCATCGACCTTATGCCCGGAGGCCGGCATGAGCGGCCTGGCCGGGCTGTGGCGCGCGCAGCCGGATTGGGACGACGAGCGCCTGCGTTATTGCATGCGCTCGATGATCCACGCCCTGCAGCATCGCGGCGCGCATTCGCACGCGGTGTGGAGCGACCCCGCCGCCGGCGTCGCCGTCGGCCATTGCCGCGACCGCCACGGCGCCGCGCAGCCGGTGGCCAGCGCCGACGGCCGCTATCTGCTGAGCCTGGACGGCGCGCTGTACCAGCGCGAGTCGCTGCACCGCGCGCTGATCGCGTTCGACGCGGTCGGCGAGCAGGCCAGCGACGCCGAACTGGTGCTCGCCGCGATCGTGCGCTGGGGCCTGCGCCGCGCGTTGGCGCGCTGCGACGGCGCGTTCGCGCTGAGCCTGTGGGACCGCCAGGACCGGCAGCTGTGGCTGGCCCGCGACCGGGTCGGCGAGCGCCCGCTGTATTACGGCTGGGTCGGCGGCGACTTCGCCTACGGCTCCGAACTCAAGGCGCTGCACCGCCACCCCGGCTTCGACGCGCCGGTGGACCGCGACGCGCTGAGCCTGCTGCTGCGCTACGACTACATTCCCGCGCCGTTCTCGATCCACCGCGGCGTGTTCAAGCTCGCCCCCGGCACCTTGCTGCGCATGAACTTCCAGGCCGTGCGCGCCGGCGCCGGCGCGCACCGGCCCGAGCGCGACGCGCAGACCTACTGGTGCCCGCGCCAGCGCATGGCCGAGGCGATCGAGCTGCGCGCTGAGATCGGCGCGGACGAAGCCGTCGATCAGCTCGAAATCCTGCTGCAGCAGGCGGTCAGCGCGCGCATGCGCGCGCCGTGCGCGGTCGGCGCGTTCCTGTCCGGCGGCACCGATTCCTCGCTGGTCACCGCGATGATGCAGGCGCAGTCCTCGGCGCCGGTGGACAGCTACGCGATCGGCTTCGACGACGACCGCCACGACGAGAGCGACTGGGCGCGCAAGGTGGCGCGCGCGCTGGGCACCCGCCACACCGAACACCGGGTCGGCGGGCGCGAGGCGCTGGAGGCGATCGAACGCCTGCCGCAGGTGTGGTGCGAGCCCTTCGCCGACTCCTCGCAGGTGCCGACCCTGATCGCCAGCGAACTGGTGGCGCGGCGCAGCCCGATCGCCCTGACCGGCGACGGCGGCGACGAGCTGTTCTTCGGCCACTCGGCCTATTGCCGCGCGGTGCGCAATGCGAACTGGAACGCGCGGCTGCCGGCGCCGCTGCGCCGGCTGGCGCCGCAACGCCGCGGCGAGCAGGCCGAGCGCGCGCGCCT
>NZ_LXSD01000232.1:0-19172 GCF_017168095.1 Lysobacter enzymogenes
CCTTCGCCGGAGCCGGATCGGCCGCAGCGTTGGCGGCTTCGCTGGCGCGGCGGGCGTTGGCCTCTTCCTCGGCCTTGGCGCGCACGGCGTCCTCGGCGGCGCGGCGCACCGCGTCGGCGGCCTCGGCGCGGCGCTTGTCGTCGGCGGCCAGGCGCTGCTGCTCGGCGAGGTTGCGCTGCTTGGATTCCTCCAGCTTGCGCAGGATCTCGGCGCGCTCGTCGTCCTCGCTCACCGGCGCACCGGAGTCGTTCGGCTTGACCAGAGTCACCTTCTTGCGCACCACCACATCGACCGTGGTGCGGTTCTTGCCGCCGCCGACGGTGATTTCCTGCTTGCGGCTGCGGTTGAGGGTGATCTTCTTGGCCGCCTCGTCGCCGTCGACCGGCTTGTCGGCCTTGCCGTGCGAACGCTTGAGGAAGCCGAGCAGCTTGACTTTCTCGATGCTGGTCACGACCTGGTCGGGGCCGCTGAACTTCATGCCGGCCTCGGCCAGCTGTTCCAGCAACTTCTCGACCGGCGTGTTCACCAGTTCGGCCAGCTTGCGGATGGTGGTTTGCTGCGACATTCGGTTTTCCGTGTCCTCTTGGCGCGGGACGCATCCCACGCGTGATGGCGCCATTCTAGCCCCGCGCGCGCCCAAGGTCCGGCTCGCGCAGGCCTTCGCGGCCTGCTCGCGGACCGGGCCGATGCCCGGTCCTGCGAATCCGGCCGGGCCCCCAGGGCCGTGGCCGGCTTGCCGCAAGACGCCCCTTTGGACCTCTTGCGGCTCTCCTCACCTCATTCGAACCAGTGCTTGCGCGCTTCCATGATCAGGGCGGCGGCACGTTCCTCGTCCACGCCTTCGATGTCGGTCAACTCGTCGGAGGCCAGATCGGCCAGGTCGTCCCGGGTGACGACGCCCCGGGCGGCCAGGGTGAAGGCCAGGCCTTCGTCCATTCCCGCCAGTTCCAGCAGGTCGGCCGCCGGCTGGTGTTCGTCGAGCTCTTCCTCGGCCGCCAGGGCCTCGTTGAGCAGCGCGTCGCGGGCGCGGGCGCGCAGTTCCTCGACGATGTCCTCGTCGAAGCCCTCCACCGCCAGCAGCTCGCCGACCGGCACGTAGGCGATTTCCTCGACCGTGCTGAAGCCTTCCGAGACCAGGATGCCGGCGATTTCCTCGTCGACTTCCAGCTTGTCCTGGAACAGCTGGCGCGCGGCGTTCTGCTCGGCCTCGGACTTGGCCGTGACCTGGTCCTGGGTCATGACGTTGAGCTGCCAGCCCGACAGGCGGCTGGCCAGGCGCACGTTCTGCCCGCCCTTGCCGATCGCCTGGGCGAGCCGGTCCTCGGCCACGGCCAGGTCCATCGAGTGCTTCTCTTCGTCGACGATGATCGACTGTACTTCCGCCGGCGCCATCGCGTTGATGACGAACTGGGCCGGGTTGTCCGACCACAGCACGATGTCCACGCGTTCGCCGTTGAGTTCGTTCGACACCGCCTGCACGCGCGAACCGCGCATGCCGATGCAGGCGCCGATCGGATCGGTGCGGTTGTCGTGCGCGAGCACCGCGATCTTGGCGCGGTCGCCCGGATCGCGCGCGCAGGCCTTGATAGAGACCAGGCCCTGGCCGACTTCCGGCACTTCCAGCTTGAACAGCTCCATCATGAATTCCGGCGCGGCGCGGCTGATGAACAGCTGCGGGCCGCGCGGCTCGGTGCGCACGTCGAACAGATAGCCGCGGACGCGGTCGCCGGCGCGCAGCACGTCGCGCGGGATGCCCTTGTCCTTGGGGATGATCGCCTCGGAGTTGCCGCCCAGGTCGACGTAGATGTTGCCGCGCTCCACCCGCTTGACGATGCCGGTGACCAGCTCGCCGACGCGATCCTTCCACGCGTCCACGACCTGGGCGCGCTCGGCCTCGCGCACGCGCTGCACGATCACCTGCTTGGCGGCCTGCGCGGCGATGCGGCCGAATTCGGGGTTTTCGATCTGCTCTTCGATGTAGTCGCCGACTTCCACGCCTTCGACTTCGTCGACGGCGTCCATCAGGCGGATCTGCCGGTCCACCGACTCCATCACCACGTCGTCGGCCACCACTTCCATGCGGCGGAAGGTTTCGTAGCTGCCGTCCTTCTGATCGATGGACACGCGCACCAGCACGTCCTCGTCGTGGTAGCGCTTCTTCGCCGCCGACGCCAGCGCGGCCTCGATGGCCTCGAAGATGACTTCGCGCGGCACGCCCTTTTCGTTGGCGACCGCATCCACCACCAGCAACAGTTCCTTGCTCATCTCGTCACTCCGCACGGATCGGCGTGGGCCGCCGGCTCTCGGGTTGGTAATTGAAGGTTTCGATGCTTACTTGCCGGAAGCGTCCCGCTTGCCGGCCTTGTCCTTGGCGCCGGACTTGCCCTTGCCGGGCTTGCTCGGGGCGAAGCCCAGCGCTTCCCAGTCCGGCACGATCCGGCCCTTGTCGATGTTCGAGAACGGCACCGCGAAGCGCACGCCGTCGATCGCGAACACCACCTGCTCGCCTTCCACGCCGACGATCTCGCCCTGCAGGCGGCGGCGACCTTCGTGCGGCAGCTTCAGGCCGACCTTGGCGCTCTCGCCGGCGAAACGGCGGTAATGCTCCAGCGTGAACAGCGGACGGTCGATGCCCGGCGACGACACCTCCAGGGTGTAGTTGCCGCTGATCGGATCCTCGACGTCGAGCTGGGCCGAGATTTCGCGGCTGACCGCCTCGCAGTCCTCGATGCTCACCGAACGCGGCAGCTCGCCTTCCGGCGTCGCGTCGGCCTCGGCGGCCGGCACGTCGATGTACACGCGCAGCGTCGCGCTGCCCGGCGCGGGCAGGTATTCGATGCCGAGCAGTTCCACGCCCAGCGACGCCACCGTGGGCGCCAGCAATTCGGCGATTTGCGTTGCTTTGTCCGTCACGCGCCTGAACTCCTGAAGGGTGCGACCGGCTGAAACCAATCATCGGATGCGATGCGGCCGCGGGCCGCGCCCGGCAGCGGCGGCCGATGTTTCGCCGCCGTCGCCGCATTCGCGCAAACCCCGGATCGCAGAAAGCCGAAAACGACAAAGGGCCCATCGGGCCCCTTGTCCGTACAACTGGATTTCGGCGTATCGGCGCGAGCAGAGCGTCGATACAAAGCCCGACTTTCGATCGAAACGGCTGCCGCCAGGGGCGCGGCCGTTACAGCCAAAAGTGGTAGCGGGGGTAGGATTTGAACCTACGACCTTCGGGTTATGAGCCCGACGAGCTGCCAGACTGCTCCACCCCGCATCAGGCCGACTAGTGTAACGATCGGCTTAACTTTCTGCAAGCCTGCAATCATATTTTCATGACCGCCGCTTGCCGCTTCGAACGCTGCCGGTGTTTCCCGGTGTTTCGCGAAATTCCGTATCGCGTTCGCAGGCCGGCAATCTTAGGCTGTGTGAAAAATAATTCAAGCCCTCGCGAGGGTTTTGTGGCAATTATTTTTCTCACGGCCGATTGAGCATGGTTCGGGCGGGTTCGATTCCCCTTCCCTGTCCCGCCTCGATGAACCTCGGTTCAGGCCGCCTGAAACTTGTGGGAGGGCCTTCAGGCCCGGCGCTCTCATTCCAGGCGCTGTGACCCGAGCGAAGAGCGTCGGGCCTGAAGGCCCTCCCACACCGGCTCACGCCGCGCAGGCCCGCACAAAAGGAAAGGGCCGCGCAACGGCGGCCCTTCGCTCGCAGCGGACGTCGCGCCTCAGGCCGCGAACGCGCGCTGGCACCACTCCATGATCGGGTTCCAGGCGATGCCCAGCGCCAGCAGCGCCAGCGCGTTGACGCCGAACACCACGCGCAGCGGGCGGTCTTCGCTCGGCGCCGGCAGCTTGCCTTCGGGCTCGTCGAAGTACATCGCCTTGATCACGCGCAGGTAGTAGAACGCGCCGATCACCGCGAACACGATGCCGACGATGGCCAGCCACAGCATGTCGCCCTGCAGCGCGGCCTTGAGCACGGCCAGCTTGGCCCAGAAGCCCAGGAACGGCGGCAGGCCGGCCAGCGAGGCCATCACGCACAGGATCATGCCGGCCAGCCACGGATTGCGCGTGTTCAGGCCCTTGTAGTCGTCGATCCTGTCGGCCTCGAAGCCGCGGCTGGACATGACGATGATCGCGCCGAACGCGGCCGCGGTCATGACCGCATAGCTGATCGCGTAGAACATCGCCGCGGCAAAGCCCTGCGCGCCGCCACCGGCCATGCCGACGAACAGGAAGCCGACGTGCGAGACGGTCGAATACGCGAGCAGGCGCTTGAGGTTGGTCTGCAGCAGCGCGCTGAGGTTGCCGATCGCCAGCGACAGCACCGCCAGGCCGGCCAGCAGCAGGCGCCAGTGGTCGTCCAGGCCGCCGGCGCCGACTTCCAGCAGGCGGTAGGTCATGCCGAACGCGGCCAGCTTCGGCGCGGCGCCGATGAACAGCGTGATCGGGGTCGGCGCGCCCTGGTAGACGTCGGGCAGCCACATGTGGAACGGCGCGGCGCCGAACTTGAAGGCGATGCCGGCGACCACGAACACCACGCCGGTGATCAGCAGCATCGAGCGCGGGCCGACCGAGGCGGCGACCGCGATCTGGTCGAGCATCAGGCTGCCGGTGGCGCCGTAGATCAGCGACAGGCCGTACAGCAGCAGGCCCGAGGCCAGCGCGCCGAGCACGAAGTACTTGATCGCCGCTTCCGAGGCCAGCGGGCTGTCGCGGTCGACCGCGACCAGCGCGTACGAGCACAGCGCCAGCATTTCCAGGCCGACGTAGACCATGGTCAGGCTGCCGGCGGAGACCAGGAACATCATGCCGGCGATGGCGAACAGCATCAGCACCGAGACCTCGCCCTTGTACAGCCCGCGCGCACGCAGGTAGGGCCAGGTGTAGATCAGCGACAGGATGCCGACCACGCCGATGCCGAGCTTGAGCACGTCGGCGGCGGTGTCGCGCACGAACATGCCGCTCAGCACGGTGCCGTGCCCGCCCACGTCGAAGGCGATCAGCGCGGTCGCCGCGGCGACCACCAGGATCGAGAAGACGTGGGAGACGATGCGGTTGCGCTCCTCCACGAACAGGTCGAGCATCAGCAGCGCGAACGCGCCGACGACGACCACCAGTTCGGGCAGCAGGGGCATGATGTCGGCGAGAGAGCGTACGGGCATGTTCATTAGTGAATCTCTTGGCGGATCAGGCTCGATCTGAGCCTTGCTCTAGGAACGAGCGAAGAGGAACGAGCAACGAGTGGAGGTTCGACTCGCCCGTTTTCGCCAGTTCCTCGTTCCTCGCTTCTTACTCGTTTCTCGGCTTACAGCTTGCTGGCGACGATCTGGCTGGCCAGATTGGCGATCGCCGGCTCCATCAGGTCGGTCAGCGGCTTGGGCCACACGCCCAGGATCAGCACGCCGGCCGCGAACACGCCCAGCACCAGCGCTTCGCGCGGGTTGATGTCTTCCATCTCGGCGACGTGTGCGTTGCCCACCTCGCCCCAGATCACGCGCTTGACCAGCCACAGGGTGTAGCCCGCGCCGACGATCAGGGTGGTGGCCGCGCCGAAGGCGATCAGCGGATGGTGCTGGAACGAGGCCAGGATGACCATGAACTCGCCGACGAAACCCGAGGTGCCCGGCAGGCCGGAGTTGGCCATCGCGAACAGCACCACGAACGCGGCGAACCACGGCATCACGTTGGCGACGCCGCCGTAGTCCTTGATCATGCGGCTGTGCATGCGGTCGTAGAGCACGCCGACGCAGGTGAACATCGCGCCCGACACGAAGCCGTGGCTGATCATCTGCACCATCGCGCCCTGCAGGCCCAGGCGCGCGGCGTCGGCGCCGTGGGCGTCGCCGCTGTGGACCAGGCCGAAGGCGATGAAGGTGCCCAGGGTGACGAAGCCCATGTGCGAGACCGACGAATACGCGATCAGCTTCTTCATGTCCTCCTGGACCAGCGCGACCAGGCCGACGTAGATCACCGCGACCAGGCTCAGCGCGATCACCAGCCAGGCCCACTCGTGGCCGGCGTCGGGCACGATCGGCAGGACGAAGCGCAGGAAGCCGTAACCGCCGATCTTCAGCATGATCGCGGCCAGGATCACCGAGCCGGCGGTCGGCGCTTCCACGTGCGCGTCCGGCAACCAGGTATGGACCGGGAACATCGGCACCTTGACCGCGAAGGCGATCAGGAAGGCGAAGAAGATCCACATCTGCTCGCTGGCGCTGAGCTGGACGCCGTACATGTCGGCGATCTGCCAGCTGCCGCCCTTCAGGTACAGGTAGATCAGCCCGACCAGCATGAACACCGAGCCGAGGAAGGTGTACAGGAAGAATTTCACCGAGGCGTAGACGCGGCGCGGGCCGCCCCACACGCCGATGATGATGAACATCGGGATTAGCATGCCCTCGAAGAACACGTAGAACAGCATCGCGTCGAGGGCGGCGAACACGCCGACCATCAGGCCTTCGAGGATCAGGAACGCGGCGTAGTACTGGCTGACGCGCTTGTCGATCGAGGTCCAGGCGCTGATCAGCACCAGCATCGAGGTCAGCGTGGTCAGCGCGATCAGCGCCGCCGAGATGCCGTCCACGCCGAGGTGGTAGCGGATGTCGTAGGCCGGGATCCAGGCCTTTTGTTCGACCAGTTGCATGCTCGCGCTGGCGAAGTCGCCATGGGTGAACATCAACAGGCTCAGGCCGAGCGTGGCGATGGCCACGATCAACGCGAACCAGCGCGCCGCGTTGGCGCGTTGGCCGAAAGCCAGGGTGGCGAAGCCGCCGAGGATCGGCAGCCAGATCAGGAGGCTAAGCAAGGGCACGGGGATCACGTCGGGTGTCCTTGTCGATTAGTGCCAGAACTTGATGACGACGGCGAGCAGAGCGATCAGGCCGACAATCATCGCGAAGGCGTAGTGGTAGAGGTAGCCGGACTGGACGTGGCGGGCCAGGTTGGCGACGAAGCCGACCAGGCCGGCGCTGCCGTTGACCACCGCGCCGTCGATCAGCTTGCTGTCGACCGCGCGCGAAGCCTTGCCGAGCTTGACGCCGCCGCCGGCGAAGCCGTCGATCCAGAGGTTGTCCATGCCGTACTTGTTTTCCAGGATGCGGATCGGCAGCGCGAACAGCCTGGCCGCCTTGGCCGGCAGTTCCGGCTTCCACAGATACATGACCGTGGCCAGGGCGAAGCCGGCGAAGGCCAGCCAGAACGCCGGGACCATGAAGCCGTGCAGCGCGAAGGCGATCGGGCCGTGCCAGGCTTCCTTGGCCATTTCAGCGACGGTGTCGCGCTCGGGCAACAGATCGATCGCGCCGAGGAAGTAAGGCAGTTGCTTGACATGGCCGGACCAGTCGGTGCCGAACAGCATCGGGCCGGCGGTGAAGAAGCCGATCAGCACCGACGGGATCGCCAGCAGCATCAGCGGCACGGTCACCACCCACGGCGACTCATGCGGCTCGTGCGCGCCGTGGTGGCCGTGGTCGTCGTGCGCATGGTCGTCGTGCTTCTTGGCGTGGCCATGATCGTCGTGGCCGTGCGCGTGGTCGTCGCCATGACCGTGATCGGCGTGCGCATCGCGGAAGCGCTCCTTGCCGTGGAAGGTCATGTACAGCAGGCGGAAGCTGTAGAACGAGGTCACGAACGCGCCCAGCAGCACCGCCCAGTAGGCGTACTGCGACACCCAGGTCGCGTGCTCGCCGTGGGCCACATGCGCGGCCGCCTCGATGATGGTGTCCTTCGAGTAGAAACCGGCGAAGAACGGCGTGCCGACCAGGGCCAGCGTGCCGAGCAGGCTGGTCCAGTAGGTGATCGGCATGTACTTGCGCAGGCCGCCCATCTTGCGCATGTCCTGCTCGTGGTGCATGCCGATGATGACCGAGCCGGCCGCCAGGAACAGCAGCGCCTTGAAGAAGGCGTGGGTCATCAGGTGGTACACCGCGGCCGAGTACGCCGACACGCCCAGCGCGACGGTCATGTAGCCCAGCTGCGACAGGGTCGAGTACGCGACCACGCGCTTGATGTCGTTCTGCACGATGCCGATCAGGCCGGTCCAGAACGCGGTGGTCGCGCCGATGAACAGCACGAAGTTGAGCGCGGTCTGCGACAGCTCGAACAGCGGCGACATGCGCGCGACCATGAAGATGCCGGCGGTCACCATCGTCGCGGCGTGGATCAGCGCCGAGATCGGGGTCGGGCCTTCCATCGAGTCCGGCAGCCACACGTGCAGCGGCACCTGCGCCGACTTGCCCATGGCGCCGATGAACAGGCACACGCAGATCACCGTCGGCAGCGACCACACGATCGGGTCGGCGCTGTTCCAGATGGTGATGGTGCGCTCGGCCAGGGTCGGGGCGTTGGCGAACACGGTGCCGTAATCGAGCGAACCGGTCGCCCACAGCACCGCGCCGATGCCGAGCAGGAAGCCGAAGTCGCCGACGCGGTTGACCAGGAAGGCCTTCATGTTGGCGAACACCGCGGTCGGCTTCTTGAACCAGAAGCCGATCAGCAGGTACGACACCAGGCCCACCGCTTCCCAGCCGAAGAACAGCTGCAGGAAGTTGTTGCTCATGACCAGCATGAGCATGGAGAAGGTGAACAGCGAGATGTAGCTGAAGAAGCGCTGGTAGCCGTCGTCCTCGGCCATGTAGCCGATGGTGTAGATGTGCACCAGCAGCGAAACGAAGGTGACGACCACCATCATCATCGCGGTCAGCTTGTCGATCATGAAGCCGACGTGGGCCTCATAGCCGCCGATCTGGAACCAGGTGTAGACGTTCTCGTTGAACGGCGCGGCGCCCTGCCCGACCAGCTGCCACAGCACGTACATCGACATCGCGCAGCTCGCCGCGACGCCGAGGATGGTGACGGTGTGCGAACCGGCGCGGCCGATCTTGCGCCCGAACAAGCCGGCCAGGATCGCGCCGAGCAGCGGCGCGAGCACGATGGCGAGCAGGATTGACTTGGAGATTGCGGGTTCCATGCCGGATCAGCCCTTCATCGTGTCGATTTCGGCGACGTTGATCGTGCGCCGGTTGCGGAACAGCGTGACCAGGATGGCCAGGCCGATGGCGGCCTCGGCCGCGGCCACGGTCAGGATGAAGAACACGAACACCTGACCGGCCGGATCGGCCAGCTGGCGCGAGAACGCGACGAAGTTGATGTTGACCGCGAGCAGCATCAGCTCGATCGACATCAGCAGCACGATCACGTTCTTGCGGTTGAGGAAGATGCCGGCGACGCTGATGCAGAACAGCACCGCGCCCAGGGCGAGGAAGTGGCCGAGGGCTAGACCCGACCCGAAGAATTCGCTCACGGCTTGGCCTCCTGCGCCGCGTCGGCCGCCGGCGCCGGTTCGGCGGCGACGGGCTTCACGGCATCCATCTTGATCATGCGGATGCGATCGCTGGCGCGCACGCGCGCCTGCTCGCTCGGGTTCTGGTGCTTGGCGCCCGGACGGCGGCGCAGGGTCAGCATGACCGCGGCGATCACCGCCACGGTCAGGATCACCGCGGCGATCTCGAACGGCAGCAGGAAGTCGGTGAACAGCGCGGTCGCCAGCCACTTGGTGTTGGAGCCGCCCGACGCGTCGGCGGTCAGCGGCGCGGCGAGGCTGGCCTTGACCCCGATCAGGGTGATCATTTCCACCAGCATCGCCACCGCGACCAGCAGGCCGACCGGCAGGTAGCGGACATAACCTTCGCGCAGCGGCGCGACGTCGATGTCGAGCATCATCACCACGAACAGGAACAGCACCATCACCGCGCCGACGTAGACCAGGATCAGGGCCACGCCGAGGAACTCGGCGCCGGCGATGATCCACACGCAGGCGACCGAGAAGAAGGTCAGCACCAGGCTGAGCGCGGCATGGACCGGGTTCTTGACGCTGATCACGGCCACGGCCGCAAGCGTGGCCATGGCGGCGAAGACGAAGAAGGCGATCTGGGCGAGATCCATGGCGTGTACTCAGCGGAAGGCGGCGTCGGCGGCGCGGCGCTCGGCGATCTCGGTTTCGAGACGGTCGCCGATCGCAAGCAGCTGCGGCTTGGTGACGATGTTCTGTCCGCGCTGGTCGAAGTGGTACTCGTGGATGTGGGTCTCCACGATCGAGTCGACCGGGCAGGATTCCTCGCAGAATCCGCAGAAGATGCACTTGAACAGGTCGATGTCGTAGCGGGTCGTGCGGCGGGTGCCGTCGCTGCGCTTTTCCGAATCGATGGTGATCGCCAGCGCCGGGCACACCGCCTCGCACAGCTTGCAGGCGATGCAGCGCTCTTCGCCGTTGGGATAACGGCGCAGCGCGTGCACGCCGCGGAAGCGCGGCGACTGCGGCGTCTTCTCCATCGGGTACATCAGCGTGTACTTGGGCTTGAACAGGTACTTGAGCGTCAGCCCAAGGCCCTGCGCGAGCTCGATCAGGAGCAGGCTCTTGAAATAGGAAACGATGCGATTCATGAGTTGCTCCGCCTCACTGTCCCGGCAGGAAGACGCCGTAATACGACATCAACGCGACCACGACGATCCAGGCGATGGTCAGAGGGATGAACACCTTCCAGCCCAGACGCATGATCTGGTCGTAGCGATAGCGCGGGAAGGAGGCGCGGAACCAGATGAAGCAGCTGGCGAAGAAGAACACCTTCGCGAGCAGCCACCACCAGCCGTCGACCGACAGCAGCGGAATGCCCAGGCCCTGGAACGGGCTCAGCCAGCCGCCGAGGAAGAAGATCGAGGTCAGGAAGCTGATCAGGATCATGTTCGCGTATTCGGCGAGGAAGAACAGCGCGAACGCCGAACCCGAATACTCGACCATGTGGCCGGCGACGATTTCCGACTCGCCCTCGACCACGTCGAACGGCGCGCGGTTGGTCTCGGCCACGCCGGAAATGAAATACACCACGAACAGCGGCAGCATCGGCAGCGCGAACCACTCCAGCGCGCCGGCGTTGCCCGACTGGGCCATGACGATGTCGGTGAGGTTGAGGCTGCCGGCGCCGACCATCACGCCGACCATGGCGAAGCCCATCGCGATTTCGTACGACACCACCTGCGCGGCGGCGCGCATCGCGCCGAGGAAGGCGTACTTCGAGTTCGACGCCCAACCGGCGAGGATGATGCCGTACACGCCCAGCGAGGTCATCGCCAGCAGGTACAGCAGGCCCGCATTGGCGTTGGACAGCACCATCTTGGCGTCGAACGGCACCACCGCCCAGGCCGCGAAGGCCGGAGCCAGGGTCAGCAGCGGCGCCAGCTTGTACAGGAAGGACTCGGCCTTGGCCGGCTGGATCACTTCCTTGAACAGCAGTTTGAACACGTCGGCGAAGGCCTGCAGGATGCCCATGCCGACGTACATCGGCCCGTGGCGCACGTGCATCCAGCCGATCAGCTTGCGCTCCCAGACCACGTAGAAGGCCACGGTGATGATCACCGGCATGGCGATCAGCAGGATCTTGAGCACGATCCACAGCACCGCGCCGACCATGCCCAGCGACAGGAACCAGTTGTGCAGCGGGTCGACCAGCTGGGTCATGAACATTCCGTCCGTCATGGCTTAGGCCCTCCCCGCCTGCACGCGGCCCGCGCCCAGCGGCGCGGTGGCGCCGTGGCCGCTTTCGATCCACACCGTGCCCGGCGCGACCTTGGCGCTGATCGCGACCGGCAGGGTCGCGGTGCCGGCGCCGGCGCCGAACTTGCCGACCATGCCGTCGCTGAAGCCCAGCGCGGCGGCGTCGGCCGGGTTGAGCACGGCGCGCGGCTCGAGGTTGAGCGGGTGCGACTGCAGCGCAGGCGCGCGGCGCACGGTGGCGTCGCTGCGGTAGATCGCGGTGGAGACCGCGAGTTCGAGCCCCTCGCCCGCCACGTTCGGCGCGCGGCCGGCGGCCGGCGCGACCGCGCGCGGCGCGATGCTCGCGCGCAGGCCGGCGAAGTCGGTGAACTCGAAGCCCGCAGCGCCCAGCTCGCCGCCGAGCGCGCGCAGCACGCGCCAGCCGGCGCGGGCCGAACCCGGCAGCTTGCCGCCGGCGATGGCCTGCTGGTCGCGGCCGTCGAGGTTGGTCAGGGTCGCGTCGATTTCCGGCAGCAGCGCGATCGGCAGGATCACGTCTGCCACGGCCTTGGTCGAACGGCAGGCGTAATGGCTGAAGGCCACCACCTGGGCCGCGCCGAGCGCGCGCAGCGCGCTTTCGGTATCGGCGAAATCCAGGCCCGGCTCGATGCCGTAGACGATGTAGGCGCCGCGCGCTTCGCGCAGCATCGAGCCGGCGTCGCGCGCCGTCGGCAGCACGCCGTGGCGGGCCAGACCGACCGCGTTGGCGCCCTGCGGGATGCGGCACAGCCTGGCGCCGGTGGCGTCGGCGAACGCCTTCGCCGCGGCGCGGATCGCGGCCGCGTACGGGCCGTTCTCGGCCACGCCGCCGACGATCAGGGCGACATGATTGCCGGCCTTGGCGATCTCGCGCAGCGCTTCGTCGCCGAGCGCGGCGGCGAGCTGCGACGGCGCGACGATGCGCTTGCTGGTCAGGTCGAAGGTGAAATCGAAGTCGACCGGATTGACCGCGTGCACCTTGGCGCCGCGGGTGTAGGCCTTGCGCACGCGCTGCTGCACCAGCGGCAGCTCATGGCGCAGGTTGCTGCCGACGATGACGACCACGTCGGCCTGGTCGATCTCGGCGACCGGCATGGCGAAAGTCTCGGCCACGGCGGCGTCGGACAGATCGTGCTGCGAGATGCGGTGATCGATATTGCCGGTGCCCAGCGCTTCGGCCAGGCGCGCCAGCAGCGCGCCTTCTTCGTTCGAGGTCGCCGGGTGCGCGAGCACGCCGAGGTTATCGCCGCCGTTGTCGCGCAGGATCCTGGCGGCGCGACTCAGCGCCTCTTCCCACGAGGCCTCGCGCCACTCGCCGCCGTCCTTGACCAGCGGACGCTGGGCGCGGTCTTCCGCGTACAGGCCCTGGTGCGAGTAACGGTCGCGGTCCGACAGCCAGCACTCATTGACCGCTTCGTTGTCGCGCGGCACGGTGCGCAGCACGTCGCCGCGGCGCACGTGCAGGAACAGGTTGCTGCCGAGCGCGTCGTGGTAGCCCAGCGACTCGCGCGCGGTCAGTTCCCACGGACGCGCCTTGAACTGGAACACCTTGTTGGTCAGCGCGCCGACCGGGCACACGTCGATGACGTTGCCCGACAGCTCGGTGGTCAGCGGCTTGCCGTCGAAGGTGCCGATCTGCAGGTTCTCGCCGCGGTACATGCCGCCGAGCTCGTAGGTACCGGCGATCTCCGCGGTGAAGCGCACGCAGCGCGTGCACTGGATGCAGCGGGTCATCTCGGTGGCGACCAGCGGACCGATGTCCTCGTCCGGCACTACGCGCTTGCGCTCGGCGTAACGGCTGACCGAGCGGCCGTAGCCCATCGACACGTCCTGCAGCTCGCATTCGCCGCCCTGGTCGCAGATCGGGCAATCCAGCGGGTGGTTGGCGAGCAGGAACTCCATCACGTTGCGCTGCGACTTCAACGCGCGCTCGTTGCGGGTGAACACCTTCAGCCCGTCCATCACCGGCGTGGCGCAGGCCGGCGACGGCTTCGGCGCGGCGCGGCCGCCGACCTCGGTGTCGACCAGGCACATGCGGCAGTTGGCGGCGATCGCCAGCTTGTCGTGGTAGCAGAAACGCGGGATCGGAATGCCGGCCTTGTCGGCGGCATGGATGATCATCGAGTTCTTCGGTGCGGCCAGCTCGACCCCGTCGATGAAGACGGTGACGTGGTCGGGCGGCAGATTCGGATTCACGGGCTGCGCGCTCATGCCGCCACCTTCTTCTCAACCACGGTGCCAGCGGCCTGATCGTCGACCAGGAACCGCTTGTTGACGATCGCGTACTCGAACTCGTCCCAGAAGTGGTGCAGGAAGCCCTGCACCGGCCACGCGGCGGCTTCGCCGAACGCGCAGATGGTGTGGCCTTCGATCTGGCCCGCGGCGGCGCGCAGCATCTGCAGATCTTCCAAGGTCGCCTGCTTTTCAGCGATGCGGGTCAGCATGCGGTACATCCAGCCGGTGCCTTCGCGGCACGGCGTGCATTGGCCGCAGCTTTCCTTGAAATAGAACCGGGCGATGCGCTGGCAGGCGCGGACCATGCAGGTGGTCTCGTCCATCACGATGACCGCGCCCGAGCCGAGGCCGGAACCGGCCTTCTGCAGCGAGTCGTAGTCCATCGTGCATTCCATGATCGTCGCCGCCGGCAGCACCTTCATCGAGGAGCCGCCCGGGATCACCGCCTTGAGCTTGCGCCCGCCGCGGATGCCGCCGGCGAGCTGCAGCAGATCGGCGAACGGCGTGCCCAGGCGGATCTCGAAATTGCCCGGATTGGCGACGTGGCCGGACACCGAGAAGATCTTCGGGCCGCCGTTGTTCGGCTTGCCCAGGCCGGCGAACCATTCCGCGCCGTTGCGCAGGATCGCCGGCACCGAGGCGTAGGTCTCGGTGTTGTTGATCGTGGTCGGCTTGCCGAACAGGCCGAAGTTGGCCGGGAACGGCGGCTTGAAGCGCGGCTGGCCCTTCTTGCCTTCCAGCGATTCCATCAGCGCGGTCTCTTCGCCGCAGATGTAGGCGCCGGCGCCGAGCGCGCCGTAGATGTCGATGTCCACGCCGCTGCCGAGCACGTTCTTGCCCAGCCAGCCGTGCTCGTAGGCTTCCTTCAGCGCCTGCTCGAAATGCTCGAACGGCTCGTGATGGAACTCGCCGCGCAGGTAGTTGTAGGCCACGGTCGAACCGGTGGCGTAGCAGGCGATCGCCATGCCCTCCACCACCGAATGCGGGTTGAAGCGCAGGATGTCGCGATCCTTGGCCGTGCCCGGCTCGGATTCGTCCGAGTTGCACAGGATGTACTTCTGGGTGCCGCTGCCCTTGGGCATGAAGCTCCACTTCAGCCCGGTCGGGAAGCCCGCGCCGCCGCGGCCGCGCAGGCCCGAGGCCTTGACCGCGTCGATGATCTGCGCGGGGTCGGTCTTCTCGGTGAGGATCTTGCGCAACGCGCTATAGCCGCCGGTCTTGAGATAGTTCTCATAGGACCAGGGGGTTTCGTAATGCAGCGTCGTGTAGACGACCTGATGCTCCTGCGGAGCCGGGCCGACCGGGCCGTAGCCCTTGGAATAATCGTGGTGACCGTGCGCCATCTCGCCCGACCTCACTTCAAACCATCGAGCAGCTCATCCACCTTCGCGGTGTCGAGCTTCTCGTGGTAATGACCGTTGACGACGACCACCGGCGCGCCGCAGCACGCGGCCAGGCACTCTTCCTCGCGCTTGAGGAAGACCCGGCCGTCGGCGGTGGATTCGCCGAGCTTGCAGCCCAGCTTCTTTTCGGCGTGCGCGACCAGGTCTTGCGCGCCGTTGAGCCAGCAGCTGATGTTGGTGCAGAAGGCGACGTTGTTGCGGCCGACCTTCTCGGTCTCGAACATCGAGTAGAAGCTCGCCACCTCGTACGCCCACACCGGCGGCAGGCTCAGGTACTTGGCCACCGCGGCGATCAGCTCGTCGGTCAGCCAACCGCCGTTCTGCTCCTGCGCCGCGTGCAGGCCCTGCAGCACCGCCGAACGCTTGCGGTCCGGCGGGAACTTGGTCAGCCAGTGGTCGATGTGCGCGCGCGTCGCATCCGACAACGCCACCATCGGATCCACGTGCTGTGCGGCCTCGAAATTGCCTGTCGCCTTCATTTCTTCTTTCCTCTGCGACCGCGCGCCCCCGGCGCCCGGTCTGGGACAAACCCTTAGTGCGGCAAGATCAGCGATCGATCTCGCCGAACACGATGTCGTAGGTGCCGATCATCGCCACCACGTCGGCCAGCATGTGGCCCTTGACGATCTCGTCCATCGACGAGAGGTGGGCGAAGCCCGGCGCGCGCAGCTTGACGCGGAACGGCTTGTTGGCGCCGTCGGAGACCAGGTAGCAGCCGAATTCGCCCTTCGGGGCTTCCACGGCGCAGTAGGTCTCGCCGGCCGGCACGCAATAGCCTTCCGAGAACAGCTTGAAGTGGTGGATCAGCGCTTCCATGTCGTCCTTCATCTCCTCGCGCTTGGGCGGGGCGACCTTGAAGTTGTCGACGATCACGGGGCCGGGGTTGGCGCGCAGCCACTTCACGCACTGCTTGATGATGCGGGTGGATTCGCGCATCTCGGCGACGCGCACCAGGTAACGGTCGTAGCAGTCGCCGTTGACGCCGACGGGGATGTCGAAATCGACTTCCGCGTACTTGGCGTAGGGCTGCTTCTTGCGCAGGTCCCAGGCGATGCCGGAGCCGCGGATCATCGGGCCGGTCATGCCCCAGGCCAGGGCCTGTTCGGGCGAGACCACGCCGATGCCGACGGTGCGCTGCTTCCAGATGCGGTTTTCGGTCAGCAGGGTTTCGTATTCATCGACGCGCTTGGGGAAGTCGTCGGCGAACGCGTCCAGGTAATCGAGCATCGAGCCTTCGCGCCACTCGTTGAAGCGCTTGAGGCCGGCGCCCTTCTTCCAGGGCGATTCCTTGTACTTCGGCATCCGGTCCGGCAGGTCGCGGTAGACGCCGCCGGGACGGTAGTAGGCCGCGTGCATGCGCGCGCCGGAGACCGCCTCGTAGCAGTCCATCAGCTCTTCGCGCTCGCGGAAGGCGTACAGGAACACCGCCATCGCGCCAAGGTCGAGCGCGTTGGAACCGACCCACATCAGGTGGTTCAGGATGCGGGTGATTTCGTCGAACATCGTGCGGATGTACTGCGCGCGCGCCGGCGCCTCGATCCCCAGCAGGGTCTCGATCGCGCGCACGTACGCGTGCTCGTTGCACATCATCGACACGTAGTCCAGCCGGTCCATGTAGCCGATCGACTGGTTGAACGGCTTGGACTCGGCGAGCTTCTCGGTGCCGCGGTGGAGCAGGCCGATGTGCGGATCGGCGCGCTGCACCACTTCGCCGTCCATCTCCAGGATCAGGCGCAGCACGCCGTGCGCGGCCGGATGCTGGGGGCCGAAGTTGAAGGTGTAGTTGCGGATCTCGGCGTTGTTGAGGCCGGAGGTGTTGAGGTTCACCAGGGGCATGTCGGTCGCGGGGTTGCTCATCTCACTTCACCTCGCGTTGCGCGGCGTCGCGCTGGGCCGATTCGCCCTGCGCGGTCTGGTAGCGCGCGTCCTCGCGGATCACGCGCGGCACGCCGACGCGCGGCTCGATCGAGACCGGCTCGTACACCACGCGGCGCTTGTCGGCGTCGTAGCGCACTTCGACGTTGCCGATCAGCGGGAAATCCTTGCGGAACGGGTGGCCGACGAAGCCGTAGTCGGTGAGGATGCGGCGCAGGTCCGGATGGCCTTCGAACACGATGCCGTACAGGTCGAAGGCTTCGCGCTCGAACCAGTTGACGCCCGGGTGCACCGAGGTCAGCGACGGCACCACCGGCAGGTCGTCGTTCGGCGCGAAGGTCTTCAGGCGCACGCGCGCGTTGTGCTGGTACGACAGCAGGTGGGCGACCGCGGCGAAGCGGCGCGCCGGCTTGGCGTCGTCGGCGCCGTTGGGCTCTTCGCCCCAGCGGAAGCGGCCGGCGCTCTTGCCTTCCACGCCGCGCGAAAAGCCTTCCGACGACACGTCGGTGTCCCACTCGTCGCTGCCGTAGGTCAGGTAGTCCACGCCGCTGACGTCGACGCACTGCTCGAAGCCGAGTTCGTCGCGCAGGATGCGCGCGGCGTCGAGGAACTGGTCGTGGGCGACTTCCAAAGTAATTTCGCCGCGCGGTTGCGCGACGACGAGGGTGGCTTGCGGGAAGCGCGCATCCAGGCGCTGGGCGAGGTCGGCCGGGCTCATTCGCGCACACCCTGCTTGGCTTCGCCGAAGTTGGTGCCGCGGCGGATCTTGCGCTGCAGCTGCAGGATGCCGTAGACCAGCGCTTCGGCGGTCGGCGGGCAGCCCGGGACGTAGACGTCGACCGGCACCACGCGGTCGCAGCCGCGCACCACCGAGTAGGAATAGTGGTAGTAGCCGCCGCCGTTGGCGCAGCTGCCCATCGAGATGACCCACTTCGGGTCGGGCATCTGGTCGTAGACCTTGCGCAGCGCCGGGGCCATCTTGTTGACCAGGGTGCCGGCGACGATCATCACGTCGGACTGGCGCGGCGACGGGCGGAACACGACGCCGTAGCGGTCCAGGTCCAGGCGCGCGGCGCCGGCGTGCATCATCTCGACCGCGCAGCAGGCCAGGCCGAAGGTCATCGGCCACATCGAGCCGGTCCGCGCCCAGTTCCACAGGGTGTCGAGGTTGGTGGTGACGAAGCCCTGCTGCAGCAGCGGGTTCTCGCCCTCGGGACGCAGGATGTCGTCCAGGCGGCCTTCCGGCAACGGGTTGTGCATCAACCCGGACACGGTTTGGATCACTCCCATTCGAGCGCTCCCTTCTTCCAGACGTAAACGAAGCCGAGCAGGAGCATGCTGGCGAAAATGCCCATCTCGATCAGGCCGACCACGCCGAGATCTCGGAACACGGTGGCCCAGGGCACGATGAAGATGATTTCCAGATCGAAGATGATGAACTGGATGGCGATGAGGTAGTAGCGCACGTCGAACTGCATGCGCGCGTCTTCGAAGGCCTCGAAGCCGCATTCGTACGGAGACAGTTTCTCCGCGGTCGGGCGCTTGGGCCCGAGCACATTGCCTACCACCAACAGGGCGACGCCGATACCGCTGGCGACGATCAGGAACAACAGAGTCGGCAGGTATTCGGCCAGCACGCGGTGTTCTCTCGGCTACTTGTTCGGCTACATGGACGCGAGGTTCGCGTTCCTTGGCTTGGCGCCGCGGCGCCCAGTCGTTCGGACGCGCGGAGCGGCCCGCCGTGCGTGCCGCACCTGCGTACCGTGGTGCGAATTGCTGAATGAAGCATCGGTTGGATGTGGTGCCCAAAGGGGGACTCGAACCCCCACGACCTAAGTCGCTACCACCTCAAGGTAGTGCGTCTACCAATTCCGCCATCTGGGCACTGCCAACCTACTGTCGCCGTCCTGGCCGGGCATTGCGGGGAACCCGCGCCGCCTAGGTCATCGCTGACCTGCCTCGCCGTCCGGGCGGGGCTGAAACTCTATTTTAACCTGTTTATTCAGCCGCCGTTAGCCGGCTGTTTTGCCGGGGCTGCCGGCTGGGTCGCCGCCGGCGGCTGCGCGGCGGGAGCCGCCGGCACCGTGGCGGGCGCGCCGC
>NZ_LXSD01000233.1:0-1223 GCF_017168095.1 Lysobacter enzymogenes
GGCGCCTGGGCCACGCCGGCGTCGCCGACCGGCAGCGCTTCGGCGTGGCGGCGGTGGGCATACACCAGCGCGCCGCCGAGCACGGCCAGCGCCGCCGCGGCCGCCATCAGCCGCAGGCTCATGCGCGCACCCGTGCGCGCAGGCTGGCGCGAGTCTTGCGGGTAGGCGGATGGGCAGGCATCGGACATCAAAGGGCGCGACTCGCGGCCGGACGACGAAGGTGCGGGAGACGCGCCGGCCCCGGCGGGGTGGCGCGACGAAGCGTCGATGATATGTCAAGCGCCCGGCCGATGCCCGCCCCGGCCCGGAAAGTGCGACCAATCACAGTTCTCAACTGCCGACGATCCGGCTGCGGCGGACCCGCCGCCGCCGCTATTCGCCGGCGGCGGCAGCGTCCGCACCGGCGCAGGCGACCCCGGCATGGCGCGCATGCGGCCAATATTCCTCGTCGCCGGGCTTTTCCGGACGCGACAGTTCGCCGGCGCTGACCAGGGTCAGGCGGTCGCCGGCGTCGTTGCGGTAGGCGAAGCTGCAAAAGCCCTGGCCGGTGCCGGCGCAGTCCTCGACTTCGGGAAAGCCGGCCGCGACCAGATCGCCGACGAAGCCGGGCTCCTCGCGCGGCGGCGGCGCGGCGCGCCAGCCGTGCGCGAGCAGGCGTTCGCGCGCCTGCGGCAGGGCCACGCCTTCCACCCGCGGCACCGCGGCGCGGCCGCCGCAGTAGCGGTCGGTTTCCGGCAGCGGGACCAGGCGCAGCGCGCCGTCCTCGGCCCGCACCCGCGCGCGCTGCACCGCCCAGTCGAACACGCCCAGCGCCGCGTCGCCGCCGCGCAGCTTGGCGTCCTCGCCGTCGTCGAAGCCCTGCACGCCGCTGTCGGCTTCCTCGGCGCGCGCGCCGGGCTCGACCACTTGCGCCACCGCCCGGCCGTCGCGGAAGAACAGCAGCCGCCCGCCGCCGGCGGTGCAGCCCATCCCGGCCAGCACGCCGGGCGCGGCGGCGACGCCGACCACCCGGTAGCCCTGCCACTCGCGCTCGGCGAACACCTTCCAGCCCTGGGCCACGGCGGTGCGGGCCTCGGCGGACTTGGGCTCGACCGCGCAGTCGCTCGCGGTCTCGGCGCTGTCCTCCTGCGGCGGCGCGGGCAGCGCGCTCAACGGTTCCAGGCGCAGGCCGGCGAGGTCGGCGGGCTGCGCGCCCGGCGCGGCGGAGGGCGCCGGTCCGGCGA
>NZ_LXSD01000234.1:0-4356 GCF_017168095.1 Lysobacter enzymogenes
AGCCGTCGCCGAGCACCCGCCGCACCAGCCGCGCCGGCGGCGCGCCCATCGCCGCGCGCACGGCGTACTCGTGGCCGCGGGTCGCCACCGCGATGGCCAGCACCGCGTACAGGCCGATGCCGGCCAGCAGCAAGGTCATCGCCGAGAACACGCCGACCAGCAACAACTGCATCGCGCTGCGCTGCATGCTGCCGTCCACGACGGCGCGCATCCGCCGCACTTCGCCGATAGGCTGCTGCGGCGCCGCTTCGGCGACCGCGCGGCGCACCCGCGCCTCGGTGTCCGCGCCGTTGCCGCGCACGCTCACTGCGTAGTTGAGCGGCCCGTACTCGCGGATCTTGTCCCACAGCTTGGGCGACAGCTGCGCGAACGGGACATACAGGATCGGCGGCGCCGGCTGGTCCGGACCGAACTGGCGCACGTCGCCGACCACCCCGACGATACGCATCGCCGGCGCGTCCTCGCCGCGCGCGCCGCGGCCCATGTGCAGCGACTGCCCGATCGGGTCGCCGCGCAGGTACTTGTCGGCGAAGGACCGGCTCACGATGCACACCGGCTCGGCGCCGGCATCGTCGCGGCCGTCGAACCGGCGGCCGCGCAGGGACGCGATCGCGAAGGTCGCGAAGAACTCGCCGTCCACCGGCCGGAACTGCGGTTGCACGGCCGTGCCGTCCGGCAGCGTCGCGGGCATGTTGAGCTGCGAGCCGATCGGCAGATTGGTCGACATCGCGACGCGCTCGACCCCGGGCAGCGCGCGCAGGCGCTCCAGGATCGCCCGGCTCTGCGCGGCGACCGCCGGCGCGTCGGGGTACAGCGGCTTGACCGGCGACAGCTGGAACACCTGCACCGACTCGCCGTCGAAGCCCAGCGGCACGGCGTTGAGTTCGTACAGGCTGCGCATGAACAGGCTCGACACGACCAGCAACAGCGCCGCCAGCGCGACCTGCGCGACCACCAGCGCGCGCGCGAGCCGGCCGGCGCCGCGGCTCAGGCCGGAGCGGCCGCCGCCGACGAGCTCGGCGGTCAGCGATCCGGCGTGCGCGCGCCACACGCCGACCGCCGAGGCCAGCAACGCCAGCAACAGCCCGGTGGCCAGCGCGAAGATCCAGCTCGCATCGACCAGGGCGATCTCGCCGTTGGGCAACCAGTGCGCCGGCGCCATGCGCTTGAGCAGGCGCAGCCCGGCCCAGGCCAGCGCCAGCCCCGCGGCCGCGCCGGCCGCGCCGATCAGCAGTCCTTCGCCCAGCGCCGGCATCGCCAGCCGCAGCGCCGGCGCGCCGAGCGCGGCGCGCACCGCGCTGTCGTGCGAGCGCTGCACCGCCCGTTGCATCGTCAGGTTGCCCAGGTTGATCGCGGCGACCGCCAGCACGCACAGGGCGGCGGCGAAGAACAGCCACAGCGCCGGACCGCTGCCGCCGGTGTAGAAGTCGCGCAGCGGCATCGCCTTGTAGCGGTTGCGCGCCAGGTAATCGTAGTTTTCCGCCGGCAGGCTCGCGCGCAGCGTTTCGATCAGCGCGTGCATGCGCGCATCCACGCGCGCATCGCGGCCGGCGCCGTCGCCGACGAAGCGCGCGACCACGTAGTGATTGGCGTCCAGATCCTGCGGCCCGCGCTGCAGCCGGATCGGCACCAGCAGGTCGAACGCTTGCGGCCAGGCGAAGCCTTCGGGCAGCACGCCGACCACGGTCGCGGGCCGTCCCTCCATGACCAGGCTGGCGCCGAGCGCATCGCCGCGGCCGCCGAAGCGGCGCATCCAGAAGTCGTGGCTGAGCACGACCACGTCGGCGCCGCCGCTGCGGTCCTCCTCGGCGCTGAAGTTGCGGCCCAGGGCCATTTTCGCGCCCAGGGTGTCGAGGAAACCGTGGTCCGCGGCCAGCACCGGGCCGACCAGCAAGGCGTCGCCGCGCACGATGTTGACGTTGCGCAGATACGCCGACGCGATCCCCGCCGACGCCGTCTCCGGCATCGCGCGCACGCTGTCGAGCATGGCCGGCGCGGACACCACGGTGTCGCCGTAATCCATGCCCACCGCGGCCAGCTGTGCGGCCTCGGGAAACGGCAGCGGACGCAGCAGCCCCTGGTAGAACAGCGAGGACACGGCCGCGACCGCGGCGATGCCCAGCGCCAGGGTCAGCGAGGCGATGGCCAGATAGCCCGGCCGGCGCAGCAGCGCGCGCCAGGCCTGGCGCCATTCGGCCAGGATCGCCGCCGGATCCATCGCGCCGGCGCTCATCGCGACCGCGCCGACAGCGCCGCGCCGGCGTCGATGCGGCCGTCGAGCATCGGCACGATCCGCTGGGCGCGCGCGGCGAACGCCGGATCGTGGCTGACCATGCACAGGCTCGACCCGCTTTCGTGCAGGCTTTCGAGCAAGCGCATGACCAACTCGCCGTTGTGCCGGTCGAGATTGCCGGTCGGCTCGTCGGCGAGCAGGATCGCCGGCCGGGTGACCAGCGCCCGCGCCACCGAGACGCGCTGCTGCTGCCCGCCGGACAGTTGCCCCGGGTAATGGCGGCGGCGGTGCGCCATGTCGACGCGCTCCAGCGCCTCCTCGACCCGGCGCTGGCGCTCGGCCTTGCCGATGTCGCCGCGGTAGGTCAGCGGCAGCTCGACGTTCTCCGCGACGCTGAGGTCGGCGATCAGATTGAACGCCTGGAAGATGAAGCCGACCGAGCGGTTGCGCAGGCGGGTGCGTTCGGCCGCGCGCAGGCCGGCGACCGGGGTGCCGTCGAGCCAGTACTCGCCCGAACTCGGCGCGTCCAGCAGGCCCATGATCGACAGCAAGGTGGACTTGCCGCAGCCCGACGGCCCGGTGATGGCGACGAATTCCCCGGCGCGGATGTCCAGCGATATCTCCGCCAGCGCGTGGGTCTGCACTTCCTCGGCGTCGAACACCTTGCCCAGGCCGCGCAGGCGGATCAGCGGCCGGTCCGCCGCGGCGGGCGCGGCCGTGTCCAGGGGCAAAACACCGGTTTCCAGATTCATCGCCGTTGCGTCCTTGGGTTGAAGATCGCCGCGCCGCTCAGCGCACGCGCAGCGCCGGGTATTTGCTCCATTGCGCGGTGTCGGACAGGACCACGCGGTCGCCCGGACGCAGCCCAGACTTGACCTCGATGCGGTCGCTGGAAGTGCGTCCGTAGACCACGCGCGTGCGTTGCGCGATCTCGCCGCCGTCGCGCAGCACGAACAAGGTCGAGGCGCCGCCGGGCATCGCCGAGGACGCGCGGCCGACGCTGACCACATCGCGCAGGCGGGCCAGCACGATGCTGCCGTCCACCGACAGGTCCGGCCGCGCGCCGGCCGGCAGCGGCTGCGGGAAGTCGATGTCGACCGTGACCCGGCCCTCGCGCACGGCCGGATCGATGCGGCCGATGCGGCCCTCGGCCACGCCGTTGCGGGTATCGACCCGCACCGGCAGATCCAGCACCAGATCCTTGGCCAGCACTTCCGGCACCAGCAGGCGCGCGATCAGCTCGTCCTGCCGCGCCACCCGCGCCAGGCTCGCGCCGGCCGCCACCTGCTGGCCGGGTTCGACGCCGACCTGCTGCAGGATGCCGTCGATGCCGGCGCGCACCTGCAGTTCGGCGACGCTGCGCTCGGCCAGGCGCAGCGCGCTGGCCAGTTCGTCGCGGCGCGCGCGCTCGGCCTGCAGCTGCGCGACGAAGTTGCTGCGCGCCGCGCTGACCCGCTGCTTCTCGATCGCGACCATGCTCTGGTCCTGGGCCATGCCGACTTCGCTCTGCATCAGCTCCAGCTTGGAGATCACGCCGGCGGCCAGGGCCCGGCGCAGCGCATCGGTCTTGGCCGCGCTGATCTTGAGCTGCGATTCGGCCTTGGTCAGCGCCGCCTGCTGGTCCAGGCGCTGCGCGTCGAGCTCGGTGCGCTTGGCCGCGATGGCGGCATCGGCGCCGGCCAGCGCGGCGCGCGCCTTCTCCAGCGTGGCCAGCGCCAGCGGATTGCCGAGCCGCAGGATGACCGTGTCGGCGCTCACCCGCGCGCCGGGCTGGACCAGCACTTCCTGCACCGTGCCCTCGCCGTCGGCGGCGAGCCAGCGCACATGCTTGGGCACCAGGGTTCCGGTGGCGCGGATCTCCTGGACCATGTCGCCGCGCTGGACTTCGTCGATCCACAGCTCCGAGCGCGCGGCGCTGGGCATGGCCTCGTCCAGGCCCATGATCGCGAACGCCGCCGCGGCCAGCACGACCGCCGCCGCGGCCGAAACGATCCGGCGCCGCGAGAACAGGCCGCTGCGGTTTGTCTTCTTGACCACGTCCATCGGCGAGACGCTCATGCGCGCGCTCCGCGCAGCGTGCGCGCGCGGCGCCCGGGCACGCGGGCGCAGGCACGGGCGCCGGC
>NZ_LXSD01000235.1:0-1092 GCF_017168095.1 Lysobacter enzymogenes
GGCGCGACAGGCCGCCGGCGGCGGCGCTGCCGAGCAGCGGCGAGCCCAGGCACACCACGCGCCGCACCGGCAGGTCGGGGTGTTCGCGCAGCGCGCGCAGGGTCATCAGGCCGCCGAGGCTGTGGGCGAGCACGTGCGCCGGCTCGCGGCCCAGGCTCTCGACCAGTTTCGGCAGCACCGCTTCCGGGCCGGCGGCGGCGCCGGCGTAGGCGAAGGTCTCGGGACGGAAGCCGGCGGCGGCCAGGCGCGCGCCGAGCCAGGCCATCGACACGCCGGGCATCCAGATGCCGTGCAACATCACGATCCTGCGCAGGTTGGGCGAGCGGGCCATGGCGATACGGTCGAAGGGCGTGCGATCACTATCGGGCCGCATCGGCGGGGCGCCAACCGGACGGCGGCGGCGGCAGTCACCAGGACTTCAGGCGGCGCGAGGCCGCGCGGCCCTGCCGGCGCGCAGGGCGGCCGCGCGGGCGCCCTGCTCCCGCTGCGGCCATGCGCCGTCCGAGCGCAGCGCCTGGACGCCTGTGCACCGATTACAAACGTGCAGCCAAGCCGAACCGCGCTCACAGTTCGGCGCCGCGGGCCGGCCGGCGCGCGGGACCGCCCCCGGCCAGGGCCGCCCGCCCGGGCCGCGCGTCAAATCCGTCAAGTCCCGGCGATGCGATCTGCGTCGCCAAAATGAGATGGATGTCATCGAACAACAAATGTGAAACAGCCAAGCATCCAAACCGTGATGCCGTGCAAATATTGCACGGCCGGCGCACCGCAGGATGCGCGCCACCCGCAGCCGACGGCAGCCCGCATGGCCCCGCGCTCCACGACGACCGCCTTGCCCATCGTCAACGTGCTCGCTTCGGCGCTGCTGGCCGTGGTGGCGATGTATTCGGCGACGCCGGCCTCGTGCGAGCAGCCCAGCCACATCGGTCTGATCCACCCCATCCACCTGTTCTTCGACCGCGCCAGCGTGCGCCTGCAGCGCAGCTATCCGCAGCTGATGCAGTGGTCGCCGGCGCAATGGGTGCTGCCGCGCCGGATCGACTGCCGCTGCGCCCCGCCGGCGCCGCCGCCGGCCCCGGCCGCCGCCGCGCGCTG
>NZ_LXSD01000236.1:0-1983 GCF_017168095.1 Lysobacter enzymogenes
TGCCGCCGGTCGCCGACGGCGCGGTGCCGCCGGCGCGCGAGGCGCGCAGCCGCGCCGCGCGCGACTGGTGGGTGTACAGCTTCACCCAGCTGACCAACGAAGACGCCGGTTTCGACCCGGCCGCGCAGGACGAGCGCGGCGCCGAGGACGAACCGCAGACCCAGGCCGAGGCCGCCTCGGCGGCGCCGCTGCCGGGCGATGCGCGCTTCGGCGGCAGCCGCTTCGGCAACGTCGTCCACAGCGCGCTGGAGCGGGTGGACTTCGGCGCCTGGCGCGAGTGGCGCGAAGGCGATCCGCCGCCGCCGGGCCAGGACGAGGCGCTGGCGTCGGCGATGCGCAGCGAAGGCTATGCCGAGGCCGATATCGACGACGGCATCGCACTGCTGGCCTCGCTGGTGGGCCGGACCCTGGTCGCGCCGCTGCCCGAGGGCGCGCGCCTGTGCGAGCTGCCCGAGCGCGAGCGCCGCAGCGAGATGGAATTCCACTTCGCCCTCGATGCCGCGCCGGTGGACGCGCTGCTGGCGGCGCTGCATGCGCACGGACAGGTGCGCGAGCGCCGCACCTTCGGCTCGCGCCGGCGCCTGGAAGGTCTGATGACCGGCAAGATCGACCTCGTCTACGCCTGGCAAGGCCGCTATTACGTGCTCGATTACAAGACCAACCGCCTGCCCGGCTTCGACGCCGCCCAGGTCGAACGGGCCATGGCCGAGAGCGAATACGACCTGCAAGCGCTGATCTACACCGTCGCCCTGCACCGCTGGCTGCGCTTCCGCCTCGGCGAGGCGTACGACTACGAACGCGATTTCGGCGGCGTGCGCTATCTGTTCTGCCGCGGCCTGGACGCGGCCGATCCCGGCGCCGGCGTGCACGCGGCCAGGCCGCCGCGCGCGCTGATCGAGGCGCTGGACGCGGCCTTCGCCGGAGGCGCGTGATGAGCCTGCTCGACGCCCTGTTCCGCGACGGTTCGCTGCGCACGGTCGACCACGCCCTGGCCCAGGCGCTGCGCCGGCTCGACCGCGACACGCCCGATCCGGTGCTGGCCGCGGCCGCGCTGGCCTCGCAGGCGATCGCGCGCGGCCATGCCGCGTTCGATCCGCGCCGGCCGCAGTTGCTCAGCGAAGCGGCGATCGAATGGCCCGACCCGGACGCATGGCTCGAAGCCTTGGCGCAATCGCGCTGGGTCGCCGTGCCCGCTGCCGATGCCGCATCCGATGCGGCCGCGCCGTTGGTGCTCGAACGCGGCTTGCTGTACCTGCGCCGCTATCGCGAATACGAACGCCGCCTCGCCGCCGGCCTGCGCCGCCTGCAGGCGTTCGCGCCGCCGCCGGCCGACCTGGACGCGCTGGCGCCGCTGTTCGCGCAGTTGTTCCCGCACGCGCGCGACGACGATCGCCAGGCCCGCGCCGCCGCGCTGGCCTTGCTGCAATCGCTGCTGCTCGCCACCGGCGGCCCCGGCACCGGCAAGACCACGACCATCGCCCGCCTGCTGGTGCTGCTGATCGCACAGGCGCGCCTGGACGGCGTGGCGCCGCCGCGCATCGCCCTGGCCGCGCCGACCGGCCGCGCCGCCGAGCGCATGGCCGAAAGCCTGCGCAATGCGGCCGAGCGCTTGCGCGAGCCGGCGGGCGTGGATGCGGCACTGCTCGATGCATTGCCGCAACAGGCCGGCACCTTGCACCGCCTGCTCGGCGTGGTGCCCGACCGCCCGCGCTTCCGCCACGACACGCGCAATCCGCTGGCCTTCGACGTGGTCGTCGTCGACGAAGCCTCGATGGTCGACCTGCCGCTGATGTGCAAGCTGGTCGAAGCCGTGCCCGATGGCGCGCGCCTGATCCTGCTCGGCGACCGCGACCAGCTGCCGTCGGTGGAAGCCGGCGACGTGCTCGCCGCGATCGTCGACGCCGCCGGCGACGACGACGGCCTGCCCGCGGCGCAAGCCCGCGCGCTGCGCCCGCTGCTCGGCGACGCGGTGCCGGCGCTGGC
>NZ_LXSD01000237.1:0-38765 GCF_017168095.1 Lysobacter enzymogenes
TGCCGCGCCGGCGCCGGCGCCGGTCGCCGCGCAGGCCGCGCCAGCCGCCGCGCGTCACGGCGACGGTGGCGCAGCACCGTCGCCCTATCCGGACTACCTCTCGCTCGGCGGCGCCGCGCCGGTGAGCTTCGAAGCCCTGCGCAAACGCGCGCAACGCGACCCTGCGTTCCTGCAGGACCTGCTGCGCCGCTACGGCCAGGAAACCGCCGCGGACGCGCGCGGCGAACTGCTGGCGCTGCTGCACGCGGTCGGCGGCGAAGAAGTGCTGCGCTACGCGCTGTCGCGCGCGGCCAGCACCCGCCCCGAGGACGAGCGCATCGGCCTCGACCTGCTTGGCGCCTACTCGCTGGAACGCGCCGAAGTGCGCGAGGTCATGCTGGCCAAGCTGCGCGCCGGCGGCGACCCGCAGCGCGAGGCCGAACTGATCCGCCGGCTCACCCCGACGGCGATGCCCGAGGAGGACGCCGCGCCGGTGATCGAACGGCTCGCCGCCCTCGCCGGCAACGCCGATGCGGAAGTGCGCGGCGATGCGGTGGCGCAACTGGCGCAGTGGGCGGAACCGGCGCAGGCCGAGGACGCGCTGCATCGCGGCCTGCTCGATCCCGTCGCGAGCGTGCGCAGCAAGGCGATCGTCGCGGTGGGCGGAACCTCCGCGCGCAGCGCGCGGCTCAAGGACGCGCTGCTGGCCATCGCCGCCGACCCCGCCAGCAACGCCGCCGACCGCGGCGCCGCGGCGATGGCCTTGCAGGCGTTCCGCCTCAACCGCGCCGAGTACGCGATCTGGGAGCGCGCCCAGGCCCGCGCCGACGCCGAGAGCGGCGAGGGCGGCTGAGCCGCCGGTTTCGCGCCATCCGCGCGCGAATGGACACGGATCGCAGCTCCGGCGTGATCGAAGGCCGATTCAGCTGGGCCGGGCCGATGCGGCCGGGGCTGAACCGGTCGGCATCCGGGCGCTAGCGGTAAAAGCTATGAAAATCAACCGGCTAGTGAGCCCGTTATGGGCAGCCATCGGCCCCTGAAGCCGGTCCGGAGCCGGCCGGGCGGGGCGCGCGGATGAATTTCGCTGTCGGGACCAATTGATTTTCCCTGCGGACGCCACTACGGTGTGCGTGCTGAGTTAGTCAAGGGTCACCGTAGGTCGTGACCCGATGCCGTAGATCGTCGATTCACAGATCCACTCCATCGTTCCACGCTTCCTCCTTGCGACCAGCTCCAACGCCGCGAAAGCGGTACTTACAACGTTATGTTTCAAGGAGTTAGCAAAAATGGCTGATCGTGAGAACGGCACCGTCAAGTGGTTCAACGACGCTAAGGGCTTCGGCTTCATCTCCCGCGAGAGCGGCGACGATGTGTTCGTGCACTTCCGCGCCATCCTCGGCAACGGCTTCAAGAGCCTCCAGGAAGGCCAGAAGGTCTCGTTCGTCGTGACCCAGGGCCAGAAGGGCCTGCAGGCCGACCAGGTCCAGCCGCTGTAATAGCGGTTGCCGCCTAGGCAAGCTTGCGGCGGACCCGTCCGCCAATGCATTGGAGAAGCCCGGCGCAAGCCGGGCTTTTCTTTTGTCCGCGACAAGTCCGGCGCGCGCCCGCGCCGACCGCGCGCGTTGCCGCCGCCGTGCGTACTTTTCTTTGCGCCGCGCCGGCGCGACCATGAGCGCCCCCTCCCGCGACGAGCGCGCACCATGCTCCCCGACAACGAATCCGACTACGAAGACGACGGCTACGACTTCGCCGGCGACGATGGCGAGGAGCTCGACGACGAGGCCCTGGTCTGGCAGTTGCTGCTGTTGATCAACCCCGGCGACGAAGACAGCGCGCTGCAGCAGTTCGCCCGTTACCGCGAAGCGCGCGAGGAAAACGGCGACGAGCGCGAGCCGGTGGAGACCGTGCAGGAAGCCATCGACTGGACCTCGGGTTTCCATGTCGACTGGAAGGACACCGCCAGTTTCGTCGACGTGCTCGACCAGCTCGCCGCGCGCTGGAACCTGCGCATCGACTGGGGCGTGGAAGATCCCTCCGACGACGACTTCCTCGACCGGGTCGACGTGCCCGAGCTGATGTCGATCGCCTACGACCGGCTGCGCGAGCACGGCTACACGCTGTGGAACTACGACACCGGCGGCGATGCCTATGCCGGCTGGATCGCGCTGCGGCGCGACGACGAGAACATGAAGGCGGTGGCGACCGGCCTGGGTATCGATGTGCAGCCGGCCAACGAAGCCTTCTGAGTTTCGTTTGCGCTGAGACAGGAGCGTCGGGCCTGAAGGCCCTCCCACAACCGCCGAAGGCCCTGTCACAACAACTGAAGGTCCTGCCACAACAACGGAAGGCCTTCCTATGACAACTCAGGCCCGCCGGCTCTTGTGGGAGGGCCTTCAGGCCCGACGCTGTGCTCTCAACTGCGCGTTCTCTCAGTGCTTGCAGAACGCCGCCACCCGCGGATGGCGCTGCTCGAAGGTGCCGAGCTTGCCGAACAGGCCGTCGAAATACCCCACCGCGATCGCCACCACCTTGCGCAGCTTGTGCTGCTCGCACACCAGCACGCAGGCCACCTGGTGCAGGGTCAGCAGTTCGATCAGCCAATGGATCGACCAGCGCGAGGCGTTGGAGCGCAGCGCATGCACGGCGTTGCGCGAGGCGTAGTAGCGGCGCCAGGCGACGTGGTTGCTGGTCGAGAAGATCCCGCGCTTGACGTACTGGCCGACCTGCTGGCGCAGCTCGACCTCGGTGTTGACCAGCACCGGCACGCCGTTGCGGGTCGCGCGCAGGCCGTATTCGATGTCGACGTATTCGATGAAGTAGTCCTCGCGGAACTCGCCGATGCGCGCGAACGCCGCGGCCGAGAGCGCCGAGCCGGAGGAGATCACGAACAAGGTCGGCACCAGGCCTTCGCTGCGCTCGTCGATGCGCTCGGGCTTGGGCAGGCGCGCCTGCGGCGAAAACACCGGCAGATAGCGGCCCAGGTTCACCTCGAACACCTTGGGGCCGACGATGAAGGCCTCGTTCTCGCTTTGCGCGCGCGCGCAGGCGCGCATCATGCCGGGGAAGAAGTCCGCGCCGAGCTGCGAGTCCTGGTCGAGCAGGAACACCACCCGGCGGCCGGCGTCGAACAAGGCGCGCGCGCCGACGTTGTAGGCACCGGAGATGCCGCCGCGGTTGGCGTTGTGGCGCACCTCGATGCCGTGGGCGCGCAGCCGCGCGTGCAGCGCCGCATCGGCGCTGGGCGAGTTGTCGACCGCGATCAGGTGACGGCAGGCCGCGCGCACGCGTTCGAGATGTTCAACGTGCTCGGGCTGCGGCTGCCACAGCACCACCACCGCGCCGAAGGCATCGGGATCGGATTGGGGATCGGGCGTTGCGGACGCAGCGAGGGCGCTCGCTGCGTCGCGATCGTCCGCCGCGGGCAAGCCGGCCTCGCTCATGCCGCTTCCCGCAGCGGCAGCGCCGCGGCCGGCGCGTGCGAGCGCTCGCGCAGCAGGCGCATGGCGATCTCGCGGATGCGCTCGACCTGCGCGCGCGACAGCGAGGCGGTGTCGCAGGTGAAGACGAAGTCCAGCTCGCCGGCGTAGCCCGAGCTCAGGATCGCGGTGGTGCTGCGCCAGGGCAGGCGTGCGGTCGGGCTGTAGACGGTCTCCAGGCGGAAGCCCGGGTAGTCCTGCGGGATGTCGATGCGGCCGATGTTGGAAATGGTGGTGTCGAACTTGTCCAGGTCGGAGCGTCGCTCGGCGACGAACTGGCCGAAGATCGAATGCATCATTTCCAGGCCGATGAAGTACTCGTGCACGTTGCGGCTGATCCGCTCGACCTTCTGGTTGAGCCGGCTCTTGAACACCCGCGCCTGTTCCCAGAACGCGGCGTCGTCGACGTTGTCCGGCGCGAGCTCGGTGTCGAGCTGGACGATGGTGCCCGGCGCCGCGGCGAACAACTGGTCGGGACGGATCAGGGTGAGGAACTTGCGGATGTCCACCGGCGAGAAGATCTTGCCGGTGGCTGCCGCGCCCTTGACCGTGCGGAACGCCAGCGAGAACGCCACGCTCATCGCCGCGAACACGGTCACGCCCTCGGCCTTGGCGCGCGCGGCCAGCGCCGCGGTGTCCTCGCGCGAGAGCTTCCAGTGCAGGACGAAGAACTCGCCCTGCGGCACCGGCTTGCGCCTGCGCCGCAGGCTGAAGAACAAACGGAACGCCAGCGCCTTCCACGCCGCGCTGCGGCGCACGCGGCGGTCGCTCAGCGCCTGCGCCGGCAGGATGTCCTCGAGCGCGTTGAAGCCGGTGTGGGTGCCGATGTCGAGCGCGGGATCGGCGCACAGCGCCAGGATCTCGCGCAGCAGGGTCAGCATCGACATGCCGTCGCAGATCACATGATGGCAGGCCAGCACCAGTTCGCCGACCTCGCCCTGGGCGTCGCGGCCGCGCACCCAGGTCAGCCGCATCAGCGGCGCGCGGGCGGTGTCGAAGCGGGTTTCGCGTTCGATGTGCGACTGGCGCTGCCACTCCTCGCCGTCGATGCGCTCAGTGATGCGCAGCGGGATCGGCTGCGGATCGTCTTCGAGCACCATCGTCGGCGGATCGCCGTCCTCGACCGAACAGCGCAGCATCGGGTGCTTGCGCTGGACCCGGTCGAGCGCGTCGCGCAGGCGCCGTTCGTCGAGCGCGCCGCGAACGCGCGCGGCCTGGACGATGGTGAAGGTGGAATCGCGATCGACGTACATGACGCGCTCGCACAGCATCATCTTGCGTTTCATCGGAGGGCTCGTGTGGGGAGGTGGAAGCGGTCTGGGGTGGGGCCCTCACCCCAACCCCTCTCCCGCGTGCGGGAGAGGGGCCTTGGTTCGATCCGAAGTCAGCAGTCGGGAATCACCGCGCCGCTGTTGTCGCGGGCCTCGTCGTTGCCCCAGCGGCTGAGGTAATAGGCCGAGACCCAGGCGCCGGCCGGGCCGACGTCGAGGTCGGTCTTGAGCCAGTAGTGGTTGTAGGAACTGCCCACCCGCACTTCCTCGCCCCAGGCCTTGCAGTAGACGTAGTTGGTGCCCTGGTTCAAGGTGCCGACCGGGGTCAGCGTCGACGGCCACTTGTAGCCGGTCGCGTTGGCGAAGGTGTCGACCCAGTACTTGCCCGGCGGATTCGGATTGCCGCCGCCGCCGTTGATCAGGCTGTAGTAGTTCGACCACGGGAAGTACTTGCCGGGGTCGTAGCGGTTCTCGTTGCCCGAGAGCATGCCGTGGCCCTTGACCCGCACGCTGTCGGGCACGAGGTGGAAGGTGTCGTAGCCCGGGCCCTGCCAGGCGCTGGCGCAGTTGACGCCGCGGCGCGCGCAGATGCTCTTGGTCAGCCGCGCCGAGGCGTTGACCATCGCCGCCGACCAGTTGCCGGCGTCGGCGGCGCGGCCGTCGTGCTCGATGCCGATGGTGTAGTAGTTATGGTTCTTCGCATGCCAGGCCTGATGGTACTCGCGCACCATCTGGGTGATCTGGCCGTCGGATTTGCGGATCAGGTAATGCGCCGAGACCTGCGCGCTGGGGTTCTGGAACCACGAGATCGAGCCCGCATAGGAGCCTTCCATCGTGTGCATGATCACCGCGCTGGTCTGGTTGGAGGCGGTGCTGTAGTTGCTGGCGCTGGCCGGGTTCCAGATCGCTTCGCCGAAGTCGACCGCCTTGGCGCCGACGTCGGTGGCCGGCGCGGCGCTGCGCGCCAGGTCGCGGCTCAGCGCCGGATTGGCGCGCACGCTGTCGTCGGCGGCGTTCATCAGCAGCGCCGGCGCGCGCAGTTTCTGCAACTGGGCCGGATCGAAGGCGCGTTCGAGTTCGAGCGGCTGCGCGGGAATCTTCACCCCTTGCGCGTCCACGCCTTGCTGCAGGGTCTGCATGACGCCGTAGGCGAAGCTCTGGCGCGCGTAGTCGGCGATGCCGCCGTTGCTGGCGCCGTAGCCGGCGTAGCGCGCCAGCACCGCGGCCATGGCCTCGGGCGCGGCCAAGGCGCGGCTGCGCTTGTCGGGTTGGCCCGCCGCGAGCGCGCGGTCGAGCAATGCCGCGGCGGCAAGGATGTTGCTTTCCGGATCGTCGATCACCTGCTGCGCGCTGCGGCCGATCAGGCGCGCGCCGTCGCCGACCTGGTCGGCGAAGCCGCCGCCGTGATACAGGCCCATGACGCCGTAGGAGCGCGGCATGTGCAGGTCGCGCGGGTTCTGCGCTTCGGGGCGCACGTGGATCCAGTTGGTTTCGCTGTAGGCGATGGCTTCCAGCGCGCCGGCCGGAAGATTGGGATAGCGCGCGTAGGCGCGGCGGAAATACTCGGGATAGGCCGCGCGCGCGACTTGCGCGGCGACCAGGGCGTTGCCGCGATCCAGTTCCAGGCGCAGGGCGGCGGCGTCGGGCGCGGCGGCGGCGGCGAGCGAACCCAACAGCAAGGCGCCGCCGAGAGCCGCGGCGAGAGTGTGCGAATGCATCGGACGATCTCCTTCGGACGCGGCCGCGAGCGGCCGCGTATTGGCATGGCAAGCATGGATCCCGTAGGTTCATTGTCTTGACCGCGCACGCGCGTTACGTGATCGCTTGCCGGAAACGGCCGCGAGATGACAGATCGATCTGTGCCCGCGTTTCCATATCCGGCGTTTGCTCCGCGCCGCTGCGGGGAATTCACGCTGGTGAACGAACGTGCGCGGATTCGCGCGGCGCGATGGCGCGCGCAGCGCATCGCGCGGGCGCTAGCGAACGCAACGCGATGTGGAGTAGAGCGCGGATGCGAAAACGCCGCCGCTGTGCGGACAGCGACGGCGTTGGCGGTCGGGCGCCGGTCGCGGCGATGCCGCGGCGGTTTACCAGCTGTCTTCGAGATAGCGCGGCCGGCAGGCCATGCGCCCGCCGACGATCAACACCAGCAGGCACGCGCCGAGCATCGCGAACGGCCATACCCAGCCGTGGCTGCGCTCGTGCAGCCAGCCGAACAGCAGCGGGCCGGCGCAGCTCAAGGTGTAGCCCAGGCCCTGCATGAAGCCCGACAGCGCGGCCGAACCGGCCGGCGTGCGCGTGCGCAGGTTGATCAGGGTCAGCGCCAGCGGGAAGGTGCTCGGGCCCAGGCCGATCAGCCCCACCCACACGAAGGTCAGGTGCATCGGCGCCAGCAGCAGGCCGGCGAAGCCGCCCAGGTAACACAGCACGCAGGCCAGCACGATCGGGAACGGATTGGCGATGCGTACCGCCAGCGCCGGCATGGTCAGCGCGCTGATCATGCCGAGGGTGGAGAACAGCGCCACCATCGCGCCGCCGAGCGCGGGGCTGCCGCCGGCTTCGACCAGCAGCTTGGGCAGCCAGGTGAACATCGAATAGGTCACCAGCGAGGTCATGCCGAACATCAGCGTCATGCCCCAGGCCACCGGCGAGCGCCAGACCTTGCCGCGCGCGGCGGGCGCCGGCAATTCCGGCGCTTCGTCGCCGCCGGCCACGGCGCGGTCGTGCGCGCGCGCGAGTTCGCGCGCCTGCGCCGAGCGGCCGCGCGCTTCCATCCACAGCACGCTGAGCCACGGCAGCGCCGCGGCCACCGCCACCAGCGACCACGAGGCCAGCGACACCCGCCAGCCGGCGGCCTGGGCCAGCGGCACCGCGGTCAGCGCGGGCAGGATGGTGCCGAGCTGCAGCACGGTGATGTAGGCGGTGCTGACCGTGCCGACGCGGTCGCCGAAATAGCGCTTCACCAGCGGCGGCAGCACCACGTTGCCGATGCCCATGCCGGCCAGCGCGACCGCGTTGGCGGCGAGCAGTTGCCAGGTGTCGCCGACGAAGCCGCGCGCGAGCAGGCCGAGCGCGGCGACCGCCATCGCCAGCAACGCCGCGCGTTCCAGGCCGATGCGGTGGGCCAGGCCCGGCGTGGCCACGCCGAACAGCGCGAACGCGGCGGTGGGCACCATGCCGAACACGCCGGTCATGGTCGCGCCGAAGGCGAATTCGCGGCCCAGCGCGTCCAGCAGCGGCGTCAGCGAGGTCACCGCAGTGCGCAGGGTGAACGCCGACAGCACGATGCCGGCCAGCACCCAGGCGCGTCCCTGCCACAGCGGACGGACGGCGGAAGCGGGGGCGGCGGTGGCGCTCATGGGTTCGGCTTCGACGGCGGGAACAGGAGGGGAGATACGACGAACGGCGCGGCCGCGAGGCCGCGCACGGGCGCGAAAGGCGTCGTTCGTGCGGCGCGCCGCGAGGCGCGCGGGCGGGGGATAGCGGGGGAGAAGCGTGAGCCACAGTGTGGCCACTGCGCGCGACGCGCGCCAGCATCGGCGCGGCAACGGTCAGTTGCGGCAAAGTCGCGGCCGTGGGCGTGCGGCCGCAGGCGGGTTCGCGCGGGCGAGCGCTCGCGGCGCGCGGTTCCGGGCGCCTGCGCGCGCGCCCGTTCGCCCGTGCGTCGCAGGACGCGGCCGCGATGGCCGCGCCCTGCGCAGGCCTCAACCGAAGTAAGGCCGCTCGGCCGCGAACAGCAGGCGCTTGGCGCCGTCGCGCCAGGCCTGCGGGCAATCGCGGCCGAGCATCACCACTGCCGTGGCGTAGGCGATGCCGCGCGAGCGTGGGTTGATCTTGCCCAGCGCGCGTTCGGCCTGTTCGGTCGAAGCGGCGCCGCCGCGGCGGACCGAGTCGAAGAACGCGGCGATCTTGGCCGAGTCCTCGGGGTCGGCGCGCATCGCCTGCTCGCGCAAGCGCGCGGCGCCGGCGTCGTGTTCGCGCTCGGCCAGCGCGGCC
Source organism: Lysobacter enzymogenes (assembly GCF_017168095.1). Taxonomy (GTDB): domain Bacteria; phylum Pseudomonadota; class Gammaproteobacteria; order Xanthomonadales; family Xanthomonadaceae; genus Lysobacter; species Lysobacter enzymogenes_D. The sequence continues at coordinate 8,723 of NZ_LXSD01000237.1, forward strand.
AGGGCCCAGGCGCTGGCCAGTTCCGGCTCGGCCGCAACGGGCTGGCGCAACGCCTCTTGCACCATCTGCGCCGGCGCGCCGTCGGAGGCGGCGGCCATGCGCAGCATGTGCGCGTGCTGTTCCGGCGATGCCTTGGACGCGTCCAGCGCGGCGGCCAGGTCGCCGGACTTCAGCGCGACGTAGGCCCAGGTCGGCGATTGCCGCGGCACCGCACCTTGCTCGATCGCCAGGAACGTCTTGAGCTGGCGCGAGTCGAGCGCGCCCGCGCCGGCCGCCTGCGCCGATTCGCCGTCGATCGCGCGCTGGGTGCGCGCCGCCTCCAGGCTCATCCACTCGGTCATCTGCGGCAGCTTCGCCGCCTGCTGCAGCAGCGGCAGCGCCTGTCGCCACTGCGCGCGCTCGTTGGCGTCGAAGCCGACCGCCATCGCGAACCAGGGATGCTCGGGCCAGCGCGCGTGGCCGTCGGCGAAGGCGCGGTCGCGCGCGTCGTCGTCGGGCGCGCAGCGCACCGCGATATAGCGCAGGTCGGCCGAATCGGGCGCGCGTTCGGACAGGGCGCGATGGCGCGCGCAGACTTCGGCGTAGCCGGGTTTGCCCTTGGCCGCCTCCTGCTCGGCGCGCAAGCTCATGACTTCGGCCGGTGCGCGGCGCAGGCGTTGCTCGAGCAGTTGCGGGAACTGCGGCAACTGCGCGGCGCGCGCCAGCCACTCGCCGAGGTAACGCGAATCGCCGGCGTCCCAGTGCGCATGCGCGGCGATCAGGGCGCGCTTCTCGGCGTCGTCGCGGGCCAGTTCCAGTTGATCCGACGGCGGCAATTCGGCGAACCCCTGCAATACCCGGCGGCTGCCGCCGTTGCCCTTGGTGCTGATCTGCTTCGGCGGCTCCTCGAAGATGTGATCGGCGCTGGAGGCGATCCAGCGCGGCGCGCCGAGCTTGTTCTCCGGCACTTCGCCGACTGCGCCGTAGACCGCGGTCCACTCCACCAGCGGCGCGGCCGAGGCGATGTTGTAGACGTAGTGCGAGGCGTGGGCTGGGCCGTCGCTGTCGAATTCCTCGACCACCGCGCCGTCGGCGGTGCGCGCGACCACGTGGTGGCGGCCGCCGTCGGCCAGTTCGACGGTGACGTTCTGCAGCGGCGGCAGGTCGTACCCGCGGCCGTCGACTTCCACCCGCATCGCCTGGGCCAGGCCGTTGAGCACGGTGAGCTTGGTCATGCCGACCGAGGCGCCGACGAACAGCACCGCGCCGACGATGCCGGCGGCCGCGGCGACGCGCGAGATCGACGGCAGCACGCCGTCGGCGGTCTGGAAGCGGTCCCACCAGCCGAGCTTGGTCTGGTGCTTGCGGCCGTTGCCGGGCTTGAGCCGGGTGTAGTCGCGCGGCGCCGCGGCCGGGGCGTCGTCCGACGGCCCGGCGAAGCGGGCGTTGTCCGGGTCGTAGCCGTCGGCGTTTTCGTCGCCGTCGGCGGCGACGCGCTCGGCGATGGCCTGGTCGAAGGCGGCCTGTTCCGATGCATCGCGCGCGACCGCGGCGATGCTCGCTTGCGCGCTGGCGGCGCGCTCCGGCGCGTCCGCACTCGCGGTGCGCGCGTCCACGGCAGGCGCGTCGGCAATTGCGACCACGCCGTCCGCACCGCCGCGCTCGCCGCCGCCGCGCAGCGCGCGCGCGACTTCGTCTTCGGTCGCCAACAGCGATTCCAGCGCGGCGTCGCGCAAAGCCGCCAGCGGCCCGACGGTGCCGCGCACCCAGGTGTCGATCGCGCCGAGCCATTGCTGGATGTTGTCGCGGTCGGCCGCGGGCAGGCGGAACTCGCCCAGCGCCGCGGCCCAGTCGGCGGCGCCCAGGCGCGCGGCGATGCGGCTGTCCAGGCGCACCTGCGCGGCGTGCGCGTACAGCGCGTCGAGGGTGCGGTGCAGCTGATTGGCCGAAGCCACCAGGCGGTTGAGTTCGTCGGAAGACACGCGCCGGTCGGCGGTCACCACCTCGTAGGTGTTGACCAGCAGGCTGTTGGCGTCCTGCAGATCGGCGTGGCTATGGTCGGCGTAGTGCAGCACCGCCAGCTGGCCGCGCAGCAGCGCTTGCCACGGCCCGCCCAGCGCGCGCGCCGCGGCCAGGTGCACGCTGCGGCAGCGGCGGTCGTGCTCGCGCACCTGGTGGCGCAGCGGCGCCAGCTCGGCGTCGAGTTCGGCCAGCACCTTCGGCAATTGCTTGGCCGGAAACTCGCCGCCGCGCCAGCGCACCACGCCGCCGGGCGCGCGCAGGTGGCCGGCGCGCAGCGCGTCGAGGGTGGCGCGTTCGGCTTCCAGTTCGCGCAGGCGTTCCAGCGCCTGGCCGTGCTCGGCGGAGTACAACTGCGCCAGCTGCGCCTCGAGCGCGGCGTCGGCGACGCTGTGGTAGAGCTCGTCGGGGCGGTCGTAATCGCGCACGATCGAGCGGCCGAGGTAGGTGCCGCGGAAGCGCCGGTCCAGGGCCAGGTCGTCGAAGTCGCGGTCCACGCGCTCCAGGCTGTCGGCGATCGGCACCGGCGCCAGCGGCTCGGCGCTGTCGATCATCTCGCGCGAGATCCGTTCCTTCAGCGCCTGCGCGTCGCGCAGCAGCTCCAGCGCCGGGCGCGGATCGATCTCGCAGGCGATGTAGCTGCGCTTGATGTTGCGTTCGCGGTCGCTGTTGGCCGGATGGGTGGACCACATCTGCGGCGGCTGCGCCAGTTCGCTCTTGAACACGCGGTGCTGCTCGCGGCCGGCGTCGGGCAACCGCGGCGGTTCGCCGTATTCGGCGTCGGCGAACACCCGCTGCAGGTGTTCGATGATGCGCGTCTGCACCGCGAACAGGTCGGCGACCGGGCGCTGGGCGGCGTATTCGCGGTTGGCGAAGCTCAGGGTGCGGCTCCAGGCGTCGTCGGCGGCGCCGAGCCGGTGCAGGGCGTGCACCAGCGCGTCGCTGCCGGTCAGCGAGGCGGCGACCAGGTCGGCCTGGTATTCCATTTCGCGCGACAGCGCGCGCTGGGCCAGCACCACCAGCCGGAACACCATCTCCACCAGCGAGCGGATCGACCACACCACCAGCGACAGGATCCAGCCGACCCAGGCCACGCGCAGGTCGAAGCGCGACAGCGCGCGCAGGAAATCGTCGAACGCGTCGCGCTTGGCGATGATGTGCGCGGCGATCTGCTGGGCCACGTAGACCCAGCGGCCGACCGCCATGGTGCGCTGGGCGAAGTGGCCGAACTCGTGCGCCAGCACCGCCTTGAGCTCGCCCAGGTTGAGCACGTTGACCAGGCCCAGGCCGATTTCCAGGTTCTTCTTCGACGGCAGGATCAGGTTGAGCAGGGACAGGTCGTAGAACACCCCGGCGTTGACCCGCGGCGACAGGAACACGCGGTGCGGCCGCGGCGCGCCGGCCTCGTCGGCGAGGCGGTGCAGGAAGGCGAACAGCTCGGGCTGGTCGGCCGGCTTGAGTTCCAGGTCCTCGCCGCCGGCGCCGCGGCGCTTGAAGATCAGCGCCTTGGCCATGAACAGGCACAGGAACGCGGCGCAGGCGCCGGTGATGCCGTTGCCGATCAGGTTGCCGCCGTCGCCCTGGACCAGCGCCGCGAACAGCCGCCAGGCGGTCCAGCCGAACCAGACCAGCAGGGCGAAGTAGATCGCGACGAAGCCGAGCAGGCCGAGCATGGCCAGCCAGGCATGGCGACGGTAGGCGGCGCTGGGCGCAGTCAGTTGCGCGGGCACGGAGGCGGGTCCGGCCGGGTACATCGAGTCCATGTTGTCCCCATCGAGCGGTGGCGGCGCGCGGCCGCGGTGTGCGCGCCCGGCCTGCCCGCGAGGGGCGCCCCGGCCGGACGCCCGCCTATTCTGCGCCGATTTTTGTGACCTGGGCAGCATCGCGGATGCGAATTTCGTCAGGCCTTGACGGTAGAACGCACCGATCCGCCGATGCGCCCGGATTCGGGTTGATGGCGCCGGGCCGCGCCCGCATGGTGGCTGCATCCTCGAATTGCGCGCCGCGCGGAGCCTTGCCATGAGTTCGTCCAACCCGACCGCGAAGGTCAAGATCGACTTCGTCTCCGACGTGGTCTGCCCGTGGTGCGCGGTCGGCCTGAACTCGCTGGAGCAGGCCATCGCCCGGCTCGACGGCGAAGTCGAGGTGGAGCTGCACTTCCAGCCGTTCGAGCTCAATCCGCAGATGGCGGCCGAAGGCGAGCGCATCGACGAACACCTGGCGCACAAGTACGGCCTGGGCGCCGAGCAGCTGGCGCGCAACCGCGAAGCGCTGCGCGAGCGCGGCGCCGCGGTCGGTTTCCGGTTCGGCGATCGCGACCGGATCTACAACACCTTCGACGCCCATCGCCTGCTGCACTGGGCCGGCACCCAGGGCGCCGATGCCGAACGCGCGCTCAAGCACGCCCTGCTGAAGGCTTATTTCACCGACGGCCGCGATGTGTCCTCGCGCGAGGTGCTCGCCGCGGTGGCCGGCGAGGCCGGGCTGGACGCGCAGCGCGCACGCGCCGTGCTCGATTCGGATGAGTACGCGCAGGAGGTGCGCCAGCAGGAGCGGTTCTACCAGGAGGCCGGAATCAGCGCGGTGCCGTCGGTCATCATCAACGACCGCCATCTGATCCAGGGCGGACAGCCGGTCGAGCAGTTCGAAGCGGCGCTGCGGCAGATCGCGGCGCAGGGCGGCGCGCGCGGCTGATCGGCGGCGCGGTTCGCTTGCTTCAGTCCGTGTAGTCGGCACCGGTGCGTTTGCGCACCGGTGCTGTGGCGACGAAGACGCGGCTTTGCGCGTTTTCGTGGTGCGGCATCTTTGCGCGATCAGTGCGATCCGTTGCGCGCCGGCCGCCGCAATGCGCGAACGCGTCGCGAGCGCTTGTCGGCAGGACGCGCCGGCCTTAGCATCCGCGCCGCGGCCCCATCCGGCCGCAACCCTCCCTTCGCCAGCCCGGCGTTCGCGCCCGCCCGCCTTTCTTTTTCACCCGCCGTGCAGCGCAACACGCCGCGCCGGGGGTGACCGCCGCCGCATTCGCGACGAGACGGTTCGAACGAATCCGCGCACTCGCCCGCCGCCGCGCGCGGTCTGCCACATCGCTGCCATCGCCGCCGCCGCAAGCTCCTGCGTTCGCCCAACGCCAGGACCGCCGCCATGCCCCGATGCTTCGCCGCCCGCCTGCGCACTGCCGTGCGCCTCGTCTGCCTAGGCGCCGGTTTGCTCGCCGCCAACGCGGCCGCCGCCGCCGGCCTGTCGGCCGCCAACCCCGCCGACCGCGCCGCGCTCGCGCTGCGCTGGGCGCCGGTGCACTACCAGGACGTCGACCAGACCGGCAGCCACGCCCTCGGCGGCGCCGCCGACTACATCGCCCGCTACGACTTCGACGGCGACCTCGACGCGCGCAACAACTGGGATCGCGCGGGCAACAGCGCCTACCCGCTGGCCGCGCACGCCTATTACTCGGTGGTGGAAACCGCGACCCACTGGTACATCACCTACCTGTTCTTCCACCCGCGCGACTGGACCGACTCGTTCTTCGACACCGAACACGAGAACGACGCCGAAGGCGTGATGTTCGCCGTCGCCCGCGACGGCAGCGCCTACGGCACGCTCAAGGCCGCCGTCACCGTCGCCCACACCGACTTCTTCTCCTACGTGCCGGCCGGCAGTGGCTGGACCGGCAACGCCGAAACCATCGACGGCACGCTGTCGTTCCTGGCCTACCAAGGCGCGCCGCACCCGGTCACCGCGCAGGAAGCCAAAGGCCACGGCCTCAAGGCCTGGCCCGCCTACGACATCAAGGGCGACGGCGTCGTCTACTACCCGTCGCTGACTGTCGCCGAAGTGCCCTCCGGCCCCGACGACCGCGATGTCAAATACAAGCTCATCGACATCTTCGAACCCGGCGGCATGTGGGACCAGCGCAACAACCCATCGCTGTTCGCCGGCTACGGCAGTTTCGCCGGCGACAAGAGCGGCGGCTGCGGCAGCGGCGCGATCGGGTGCAGCGTCAACACGGCGAATGCGCCGTGGGGGTGGGACGACAGCAACGACGGGCCGGGGCGCGGGGCGTTGGCTGTGGATCCGGTGGGGTTGGTGATGGATTACTTTCGGATTCCGGAGGCGGTGGGTGGGGCGTATAGCTACAACCCGTATCGGTGAATGGGCTGATGGTCCGCCTGCCACGCAAAATTACAAATGGTGCGCCAGGGAGCGCCTTGTCGCTCGGCCGCGTTCTGAACGATCATGTTGCGAGGGTGGGACGTATCTTGAAAGGGGAAGCGTCTGGCCGAGCAGGGGCGTTCATCGGGTGAGACTCAACGGATGAGCTCAGTAGATTCAGTGGTCGCGAATTCGATCCCGTCTTGCCTCAGTGGCGAGGCGTTTGGCGTCGAGTAAGACAAAGCGGGTGTGTGGGGGTTCTGCGGCGGAGCGAGCTTCGCCGCAGATGCCCGCCCGAGATCGAGGCGGGGAATGCCTCTGTCTTTTATATAGCAGTTGTCCCTGTGGTCGTGGTTCAGTCGGATACTGGGAGTTCAGAATGAAAGGAATGCTTTGGGTGCTGCGGGCTGGCCTGTTGGCTGGATTGACTTGGTGCGGAGCCGCCGTCGCGCAAACGCCAGCCGAGTTCGTGTACAGCGCCACTCGGTATATGCCGAATGCCGAGTCGCGCGATTTCAGTACCCTCGCGGAAGCCGAAGCCTTCATCAGGACGGAGCCCAGTCCGACGCCCATCGGAAACGCATTTCTGCGCAAGACGAGCGTGCGCGATCTTGGCCACAGCAAAATGGTGCTCGAGTACACGGTGCCTCGTCGCAAGTATGAGTCTTACCAAGGCGGTTACTACGACGGACATCCGACTGGGAACGCCACCGATTGCTCCGGCATGAAGTGCCGAAGCGAAGAGGAGATGGTCGCTGCGAGCATGCGGGCCTATCCGCTCGAGAACAACTACACGCCGGTGCTCCAGGGAGCGTACTTGTCGGCGCCTTTTACGATGTGGTCGGCGACCAGCAGCAACAACCGCAGTGTTCTGGTTACGATGAATGCGGTCCACTACAGCGGCGAATCCATTCCAAACGAGCGCCGGATTGTGGCGACTTCGTCGAGCGGACACTCCTATGCCTATCGAATCAACCGTGTTGATGAGTATCTGTGTCCTGAGCTGTTCACGGCCGGAAATAACGATTTCGGCGAGCCCAGGTACGGCGTCTGGCCGTTGGTCTGCAATAACAGCGCAAAAGGATCCATAACCAAATGGGTGACTCAGCGTGCGCCGTACAGCACCTGCTCGGGCGGTCCCAGCAAGGGCCTTTCCGCAAACGCGCTCAACGACAGGGTGGGCAATCCCTGTTCGGCGGATTACGGCAACAAGGAGTATCGCGAAGAAGATTTCAGCTGGGACGGTTTCGATTTCAGCCGCGCGTATAACTCCATCGCGGACTTCCCCTTGACGTCCGGGCTGGGAGACAACTGGTCGCATTCCTTCTCAGATCGCCTCATGTTCGATGGTTCGGGCTATGCGACCTTCTTCGTCCGTTCGGACGGATACGTCGAACGTCTCTATGAAGTCGTCCCGGGACAAGGGACGTATCTGTCGCATAGCTCGCCGAATCTCTCGCTGAGCAAACCCGTCAAGATGCCTTCGGATCCCGCGAGCGGCGTCTGGAAGCTCAGCCGGCCCGGTCAGAATGCCCTTTGGTTCAGTGCCAGCGGCTTGCTGGTCCGTAAGCAGATCGCCAGCCATTGGGTCGACTTGACTTACTGCGGCGGCGCCGAGTTAGGCAGCGACAGTTGCCCGTTTGCGGATCTGGTGCGACGCGCTACCAACTCGCGCGGTCGAACCTTGCAATTCACTTATACGGTGCTCCCTGGTGCTCAACAGCAATCCCGGCTCGTACGGATCGAGTCCGAGGGTAAGGTGCTGATGGAGTACGTCCACGATGCCGCGGGGCGCATCACCGCGGCCTTGCACGACGGGGTTGCCGGTACGGGGCGGAGCTATCTGTACGGCGAAGCAGCGTATCTGTGCCGGAATGCAACGGGCGAGACGATAGCCGGGTGCGACGCAGCCAAGTTCCCGAATCATATGACCGGAGTCGTGGATGAATCCGGAACCCGGCTGGCGACCTATTCCTATGACCAAAACGGTTGGGTGACGATCAGCGAACACGCGGGCGGCGCCGGCAAGGTCACGCTTGCCTATCCGTCGATGCAGCAGACCCGCGTGACTTTGCCCTCTGGTGCGGTCAGGAACTACAGCTACGACGCGGCCGAGTTCAAGCGTCTGCTGGGGTCGATCACCAGTGGCGACGCGGCTACGGTTTCGCAGACGCTTTCGAGAGGCTACGAGAATCGCTGGCGCATAGCTTTTGATTCGGCAGCGGGAGGCTCGCGAACGAATTACAGTTATACAGGACAGTATCTGACAGGCCGGACCGAAGGACTGACCACGGCCGGTGCGACTACAGCATGGACTCGAACCATCCAGACCGACTGGAACACCGCGTACAACGAGCCCAGCGAGCGGCGCACACTCAATAACGCCGGCGTCGTGGTCCAGAAGAGCAAGTGGAGTTACAACGGGCGCGGTCAGCCTACGATCGCCACGGCCGTCGACCCGGCAAACAACGAAGAGCGGATCACGACCACTACCTACTGCGAGCAGACGGATGTGGATGCGGGCTTGTGTCCCATCGTCGGCCAAGTGATCGCGGTAGACGGTCCGCGCAGCGATGTGGCCGATGTGACCCGCTTTAGCTACTACCAAGCCGATGCTGCGGGCTGCACCGCGACGCCAACGAATTGCGATTATCGCAAGGGCGACCTGTGGAAGATCACGGATGCTCTCGGCCGCTCGACCGAAATGCTGCGATACGACTCCGCAGGCCGCCTGCTGTCGAGCAAGGACATCAACGGCGTCGTCTCCGACAACGAGTTCTCCACGCGCGGCTGGCTGCTCGCCACCAAGGTCCGCGGCGCCGACAACAACAGCGAAACCGACGACCGCATTTCCCGCTTCGACTACTGGCCGACCGGCCAGCTCAAGAAGTCGACCTTGCCCGACGGCGCCTCGCTGACCTTCACCTACGACGCGGCCCAGCGCCTGACCGACGTCACCGACAACGACGGCAACACTATCCATTACACCTTGGATAACGAGGGCAACCGGACCAAGGAAGACACCAAGACCTCGACCGGCACGCTCAAGCGCACCTTGTCGCGTGTCTACAACACGCTGGGGCAGTTGCAGGCGAACAAGGACGCGTCGCAGAACGCGACTGTCTACCGCTACGACGGCCGCGGCAATCAGGACCGCACCACCGATGCGCTTGGCCGGATCACCGACCAGACCTACGACCCGCTCAACCGGTTGGTGCGGACGCTGCAGGATGTCGGTGGGCTCAATGTCGAGACCAAGTTCGAGTACGACCCGTTGGATCGGGTGGCTAAGGTTACCGATCCGAAGGGATTGGATACGGTCTATGCCTACAACGGCTTCGGGGATCAGACCCGGCTGACCAGTCCGGACACTGGCATTACCGACTACACCTACAACGCCGCCGGCAGGGTCGCGACCAAGCAGGACGCCAACGACGCAGTCCCGCATCGTTACACCTACGACGCGTTGGGCCGCCCGAAAGCCGTGTTCTACACCGCCAGCGGCCCTGCCGATGTGGAGTACGACTACGACACGGTCAACAGCATCTGCACGGCCGGCGAGACTTTCGCGATCGGCCGCGTTACCGCGATGCGCGCGGATGGGACTGAGCTGAAGTACTGCTACGACCGCTTCGGGCAAGTGGCGCGCAAGGCGCAGGTGACCGATGGAAATGCGCTGATTCTGCGCTACTCCTATTCCCTCGGAGGGCATCTTGCAACGATGGTTTATCCCGATGGTTTGCTGGTCGACTATGTGCGCGATGGTCAGGCGCGGATAAAAGAAATCGGGATTTCTCCGTTGGGCGGTTCCCGGAGCATACTGCTGAATAACGTGGTATACGAGCCCTTCGGTCCGGTCGCGGGATGGGCTTACGGGAGCGGGCGGACGCTAACTCGCGCGTATGATCAGGACTATCGCATCAAGCGCATATTCGACTCGCTGCCGGATGGTTTGTCGCTGTACTACGAGTACAACTCGATCGGTGAGCTAGTCGGATTGAAAGACGGCTTGCAAAGTGCCCAACTTGCCAAATACGACTACGACTCGTTGGGACGGCTGACCGTTACGCGGGACGGGCCAACTGGTGCGGCGTTGGATACTTATCAGTACGATCCGTCTGGGGATCGAGTCGGCGTGACGCGCGGCGGCATCACGCAGATCTACGGTTACTCGCCGGCCAATCATCGGTTGACGGATGTGGCGGGGAGCGTGCGTGGCTACGATGCCGCTGGTAGTGTCGTCGCCATTAGCAGTTCCGGAAAAGACTTTGTCTATAGCGCGAATGACCGGTTGTCTGCGATCAAGACCGCAGGCGTGGTTCAAGCAAGCTATCGTTACAACCCCCTGGGCGAACGAGTGCTGACGGCGCCAGTAGCGGCGGGAACGGACAGCCGGCGCTATCTCTACGACAACGCGCATTGGATAGGAAGTTATGGGGTTGCTAGCGGAGCCTCCCAGCAAACGATCTGGCTCGGAGATTTTCCTGTCGGCGTGCTCATGTCGGATGGAAATGTGCAAAAGCTGAGCTATATCCAGCCCGATCATCTGGGGGCGCCGCGGGCCGTTATCGACGCCGTGCGTGATGCAAAGATTTGGTCTTGGGACATGAGGGGTGAGGTCTTCGGGGCGACGATTCCGGATCAGGATCCTGATGCCGATGGCGTGCCGACGGTTTTCGATCTCAGGTACGCAGGGCAGATCTACGATGTTTATTCCGGCGCGTACTACAACTACTACCGCGATTACGATCCTCACACAGGGCGCTACTTGCAGAGCGACCCGTTTGGCCTATTCGGCGGACCAAATACCTACCTCTACGTCGGTGGGAACCCGCTGAGTTATGTCGATCCTTTGGGGCTGTTCGGTTTCGGGGTACTTGGCGGAGGTAGCGCCGAGGCTGGCGTGCCTGGTTTGAGCGCTGGTGCGACCGGCTCAGTTGGAGGTGGCGTATTTATAAGGGATTGGAACGATGCGCCTTTGGGCGGCTTCGCCGGTGGTGGCCTCCTCTCTAAGGGCCCGACTGGGCAGACTCAATGGACTCGCCCCGGGGGAACTTCGCTCGTCAACGCATCGGGTGTTGTTGGCGCTTTTGCCGGATTTGGCGGCGGCGCGTATATTACGAACGCGGAATGTCCCGAAGATTTGGGAGGGGTGGCCAAAACCTCTACTTTCAATTTGGGTATAGGAATCTATAAGTTCTCCATACAGCTCGGTCTTGGTTATGTCGGCTTCAAGCCGGTGTGGATTGGCAGCATGACCGTTGGGCCAGGGCTCGGCTTAAGTTTGAGTGAGTATCCGACCAATACAGTCACTACCTCTGCGATCCGTTGAGGTCCAGATATGGCGTCCAGCGTGCTGCCCGTTCTGGCGCTCCTCGTTCCGGCCGGAGTTCTTTTGCTGGTTCGAGGGGTGCGCCTCTATCGATACGAGTTGGGGGAGCACTCTCTCTCCGTCAAGCTGTTCGGCAAGTTCGAGCTCGTTTCGATCAGGTTTGAAGATGTTCTCGAAGCCAAAGTGGCGAGATGGTGGGAAGTAACGTCGGCCGGCTGGTCCCCGCTTCTGCTGAAGGATCGCTATGCGCTTGAAATGGTTGTCATTAAGCGAAAGGATGGGCTTTATCGGAATGTCGTGGTGACTCCGGATAACCCTAGGGAATTCGTCGCGTTGATTACCGTGCGTAAGAAGGCCTTGGAGCGCGTCGACGCTCGTCGAGTGGATACTTCTTGAATGGGGCGCAGGTGTGTTGATCAACTTCGGCTTGAAGGCGCCGCGCGCTTTCGCGCTTTGCGATAAACAGTGCATGGCAAGGCTTCCTTGATTCGATGGTCGCACTTCTTCTCCTCGGTCTTTGACGCATTGCTGGGCCGGCGCTAGTCGTCCCGTCGCCACCTGTAATCTCCGCGGCCACGGCGTTCGCGCGCGAACCGCATGCGCTCCTCGCAAACACATCACGAAGTCGCGAGGCTCGACCGCTGTCTCGGCGGCGTCGCCGTGCCCACGCATTATTCGCGCTGTTATTCCGCTGGCGCTTTTCTGATGGAACCAGTAGGGCCCGATGCCTGCACCGAGCAAGCGGTCAGGGACTACAAGAAGGATTGCTGTCCCGGGCTGGCGTTCGAGCCGCGGCGCAGACAGCGCTTGCCGCGTGGGTGGGCCGCCTGGAATCCGACATCCAATCGCTGTTGTTTCGCGAAGTGTCTGGACTCGACCCGGCCGGCCTTGAGAACTCGCGAAAGTACCTGTCGTTCAAAGTGACGGACGCGCTGTGGTTCGCCCTGTAGGTGGAGGGCAGTTGCGCATTGGACCTGTCAGCGCGGTGGAGGTGTGGCGACCGGATCGCCGCCCGTGCCTGATCCTCCTCCTGCTTTGTGCATCCGCGTAGAGCGGGTCCTGCCCGTCTTGCAGTTCCAACGACGATCTGAAATCGAGCCAGGCGGTCGAGAGCGGCAGGATCGCCCCCGCATCCCGTGAGGGCCGCCATCGACACGACCCGGCCAGCTTTGCCGAATCGGCTTTGCCGATGCTGTCCTGCACAAAGAAACACACGCTTTCCGTCCCAAACCGCGCTCTCCGACATGTTTCGTTGATGGACTGTTCACATCCAAGAAAAGAGAATGATCGTTCATTCTACGACCCGCCCGCAGTCCGTCCCGGCCGCACCCATACCTGAGGCTTCCCCATGCCGTCGCGCAAGTCCATGTCCTATAAGACAATTTTCACTGTTTCCGTGCTTGCGCTGGCCCTCGCGGCCTGCGGTAAAGGCGGCGATCAACAAGGCGGGCCGGGTGGCCCCGGCGGGCAGAAGGGGCAGGTCACGGTGGTGACGCTGAAGCCCGAGACGGTGACCCTGACCCGCGAGCTGCCGGGCCGCGCCAGCGCGTCGCTGGTGGCGCAGGTGCGGCCGCAGGTGAACGGCATCGTCGAGAAGCGCTTGTTCACCGAGGGCGGGCTGGTCAAGGCCGGGCAGCCGCTGTATCAGCTCGACGACAAGACCTACGCCGCCGATGCCGAGAACGCCAAGGCGTCGCTGGCGCGCGCGGAGGCCGCGTTGAACTCGGCCCAGCTCAATGCGCGCCGTTCGACCGAGCTGGTCAAGATCGATGCGGTCAGCAAGCAGGACGACGAGAACGCCACCGCCACGCTCAAGCAGGCGCGCGCCGACGTCGCCGCCGCTCGCGCGCAGGTGGCCAGCACCGGCGTGATCCTCGGCCGCGCGCGCATCGTTTCGCCGATCAGCGGCCGCATCGGCAAGTCGGCGGTCACCGCCGGCGCGCTGGTCTCGGCCAACCAGGCCGATGCGCTGGCGGTGGTGCAGCAGACCGATCCGGTGTTCGTCGACATCAGCCAGTCCAGTGCCGAACTGCTGGCGCTGCGCAAGCAGATCGCCGCGGGCACGCTCAGCGAGGCGACCACGCCGGTGACGATCCTGCTCGAGGACGGCACCAAGTACGAGCACGACGGCAAGCTGGCGTTCTCGGAAGTCACCGTCGACGAAGGCACCGGCAGCTTCCTGCTGCGGGTGATCGTGCCGAATCCCGACAACATCCTGATGCCCGGCATGTACGTGCGCGCGCTGGTCGGCACCGGCGTGCGTCAGAACGCGCTGCTGGTTCCGCAGCAGGGCGTGACCCGCGATCCCAAGGGCAACGCCACCTCGATGGTGGTCAACGCCAAGGGCCAGGTCGAGCCGCGCGAGGTGCAGGTCGGTCAGGCGATCGGCGACAAGTGGCTGGTCGAAGGCGGCCTGAAGGCCGGCGACAAGGTCATCGTCGAAGGCCTGCAGAAGATCGGCCCCGGCATGCCGGTGGACGCGACCGAGAAGGGCGCCGCCCCGGCCAAGCCGGCGGCCCCCGCCGCCGCGCCGAAGCAGTAATCGGAGACATTCATGGCACGGTTCTTCATCGATCGCCCCATCTTCGCGTGGGTCTTGGCGATCATCATCATGCTCGGTGGCGCGATCGCGATCACCCAGCTGCCCATCTCGCAATATCCCACCATCGCCCCGCCCACGGTGGCTGTGAACGCGTCGTATCCCGGCGCCTCGGCTAAAGCCGTCGAAAACTCGGTGACCCAGATCATCGAGCAGAACATGAAGGGCATCGACGGCCTGATGTACATGTCGGCGACCAGCTCGGCCGACGGCCAGGCCTCGATCACGCTGACCTTCGAAAGCGGCACCGATCCGGACATCGCCCAGGTGCAGGTGCAGAACAAGCTGCAGCTGGCCACGCCGTTGCTGCCGCAGATCGTGCAGCAGCAGGGCGTGAGCGTGTCCAAGGCGAACTCGTCGTTCCTGCAGGTCATCGGCTTCGTGTCCGAGGACGGCAGCATGAACGGCGCCGACATCGCCGACTACGTGGCCGCCAACCTGGTCGACCCGCTCGCCCGCGTCAACGGCGTCGGCAGCACCCAGCTGTTCGGCACCAAGTACGCGATGCGGATCTGGCTGGATCCGGACAAGCTCAACACCTACAAGCTGACCCCGACCGACGTCATCAACGCCCTGCGCGCGCAGAACGCCCAGGTCGCGGTCGGCCAGCTCGGCGGCACCCCGTCGGTCAAGGGCCAGCAGCTCAACGCCACCATCACCGCGCAGGACCGCCTGCAGACCGCCGATCAGTTCAGGAACATCGTCGTGCGCGCCAACAGCGGCGGCGCGGTGCTCAAGCTGTCCGACGTCGCCCGGGTCGAACTGGGCCAGGAAGACTACGGCACCATCGCCCGCTTCAACGGCAAGCCGGCCACCGGTATCGCCATTTCGCTGGCCACCGGCGCCAACGCGCTGGCCACCGCGCAGGCGGTGCAGGCCGAGCTGGAGCAGCTCAAGCCCTCGTTCCCGAAGGGCCTCAAGGCGGTGACGCCGTTCGACACCACGCCGTTCGTGCGCGTGGCGATCCATGAAGTGATCAAGACCCTGCTCGAAGCGATCGTGCTGGTGTTCCTGGTGATGTACCTGTTCCTGCAGAACTTCCGCGCCACCCTGATCCCGACGATCGCGGTGCCGGTGGTGCTGCTGGGCACGTTCGGTCTGCTGGCGCTGTTCGGCTACTCGGTCAACATGCTGACCATGTTCGCGGTGGTGCTCGCCATCGGCCTGCTCGTGGACGACGCCATCGTCGTGGTCGAGAACGTCGAGCGCGTGATGAGCGAGGAAGGCCTCTCGCCGAAGGAAGCCACGCGCAAGTCGATGGACCAGATCACCGGCGCGCTGGTCGGCATCGGCCTGGTGCTGTCGGCGGTGTTCGTGCCGATGGCCTTCCTCGGCGGCGCCACCGGCGTGATCTACCGCCAGTTCTCGGTGACCATCGTCTCGGCGATGTTCCTGTCGGTGCTGGTCGCGATCGTGCTGACTCCGGCGCTGTGCGCGACCATGCTCAAGCCGATCGAGAAGGGCCATCACGCGTCCGACAAGGGCTTCTTCGGCTGGTTCAACAACAAGTTCGACTCGGGCAACAAGAAGTACCAGGGCGTGGTGCGCGGCATCGTCACCCGCGCCGGCCGCTTCATGATCGTGTTCGCGGCGATGGCCGCGCTGATGGGCGTGATGTTCTTCCGCCTGCCGTCGTCGTTCCTGCCGCAGGAAGACCAGGGCTTCTTGTTCACCATCGTGCAGACCCCGGTCGGCGCGACCCAGGAGCGCACCGGCGAGACGCTGAAGAAGGTCGAGGAGCAGTTCCTCAACGACCCGGCCGTGGATTCGCTGTTCACCGTGCAGGGCTTCAGCTTCGCCGGCAACGGCCAGAACGCGGGCATGGCGTTCTCGCAGCTCAAGCCGTGGGAAGAGCGCGCCACCACCTGGGGCGACCGCTGGCGCTGGCTGACCAGCTTCGGCAAGACCCCGATGCCCGACAACAGCGTCAACGGCGTGGTCGGCCGGGCGATGGGCAGCTTCATGCAGATCAAGGACGCGTTCGTGTTCGCGCTGGCGCCGCCGGCGGTGTTCGAACTGGGCAACTCCAACGGCTTCGTGTTCTACATGAAGGACAACGCCGCGCTCGGCCATGAAGCGCTGGTGGCCGCGCGCAACCAGTTCCTCGGCATGGCCGCGCAGAGCAAGCTGTTGCAGAACGTGCGCCCCAACGGCATGGAGGACACCCCGCAGTTCCGCGTCGACGTCGACAACCAGAAGGCCGCCGCGCTGGGCCTGAGCATCGCCGACATCAACAGCACCCTGCAGGCGGCCTGGGGCGGCCAGTACATCGACGACTTCGTCGACCGCGGCCGGGTCAAGCGCGTCTACATCCAGGCCGATGCGCCGTTCCGCATGGTGCCCAGCGATTTCAACCGCTGGTACGTGCGCAACGACAAGGGCGAGATGGTGCCGTTCTCGGCGTTCGCCTCGACCCGTTGGGAATACGGTTCGCCGCGACTTGAGCGCTACAACGGCGTGTCCGCGCTGGAAATCAACGGCGAGGCCAAGCCGGGCGTGAGCTCGGGCCAGGCCATGGCCGAGGTCGAGAAGCTGGTGGCGCAGTTGCCGCAGGGCATCGGCCTGGAGTGGACGGGTTTGTCGTTCCAGGAACGCCAGGCCGGCGCGCAGACGCCGCTGCTGTACACGCTGTCGCTGCTGATCGTGTTCCTGTGTCTGGCGGCGATGTACGAAAGCTGGGCGATCCCGACCTCGGTGCTGCTGATCGCGCCGATGGGCATCCTCGGCACGGTGCTGGCGACCTGGCTGCGCGGCATGGAGCGCGACGTGTACTTCCAGGTGGCGATGCTCACCACGGTCGGCCTGTCGAGCAAGAACGCGATCCTGATCGTGGAGTTCGCCAAGGAGAACCTGGAGAAGGGCATGGACCTGATCTCGGCCACGCTGGCCGCGGTACGCGACCGCCTGCGCCCGATCATCATGACCTCGCTGGCGTTCGGCCTGGGCGTGCTGCCGCTGGCCCTGGCCTCGGGCGCGGGTTCCGGCGCGCAGCGCGCGATCGGCACCGGCGTGCTCGGCGGCATGGTCGTGGGTACGTTCCTGGGCATCTTCTTCGTCCCGCTGTTCTTCGTCGTGGTCGAGAAGATCTTCGTCCGCAAGAAACACGCGCCCGCTGAGCACAGCGCCCAAGGAGCGCAGAGCCATGAGTAAGTTTTCGACCCACGCCCTGGCGCTCGCCATCGCCGTGGCCGCCACCGGCTGCGTCAGTCTGGCGCCGAAGCTGCCCGAGCAGCAGGCCGGCATCCCGGCGCAGTGGCCGTTGCCGCCGACCACCCAGTCCTTCGTCGGCGCGCAACCGCTGACCTCCGATCCGGCGGCCTCGCAGGAGGCCGCCGCGACCCAGGGCGCGGCGGTGGCCGACATCGGCTGGCGCGATTTCTTCGAAGACCCGAACCTGGAGCAGTTGATCGGCCGCGCGCTGGACAACAACCGCGACCTGCGCGTGGCGGTGCTCAACGTCGAGAAGGCGCGCGCGCAGTACCGCATCCAGCGCGCCGACCGGCTGCCTTCGCTCAACGCCACCGCGCAGTTGCAGCGCGTGGGCACCGACACGCCGGACCAGATCACCGACCAGTACCAGGCCGGCGCGTCCATCGCCAACTTCGAGCTCGACCTGTTCGGCCGCGTGCGCAGCCTGAGCCAGGCCGCGCTGCAGCGTTACTTCGCCGAAGAGGAAGCGCGCCGCGCCGCCCAGCTGAGCCTGATCGCCGAAGTCGCCAACGCCTACCTGACCCTGGCGGCGGACCGCGAGCTGTTGTCGGTGTCGGAGGCGACGCTGAAGAACCAGCAGTCGGCCTACGACCTGACCGCCAAGCGTCGCGAGCTCGGCGCGGTGTCGGGCCTGGACCTGAGCCAGGCCCGCACCCAGGTCGAGCAGGCGCGCGCCGATGCGGCGCGCTACGCCGGGCAGGTGGCGCAGGACATCAACGCGCTGAACCTGCTGGTCGGCGAGCCGGTCGATCCGGCGCTGCTGCCGAGCAAGCTCACCGCCGGCGTCACCGGCCTGGCGGCGTTGCCGCAAGGCCTGCCGTCGGAAGTGCTGCTGCGCCGTCCCGACGTGCTCCAGGCCGAGCACCTGCTGCGCGCGCAGAACGCCAACATCGGCGCCGCGCGCGCCGCGTTCTTCCCGTCGATCAGCCTGACCGGCTTCCTCGGCAGCGCCAGCACCGAGCTGTCGGGCCTGTTCGACAGCAACACCCGCATGTGGTCGGTCACGCCGGTGCTCAACATTCCGATCTTCCAGGGCGGTCGCCTGCGTGCGGGCCTGGCTTCGGCCAAGGCCGACCAGAAGATCGCGCTGGCGCAGTACGAGAAGGCGATCCAGGCCGGTTTCCGCGATGTGTCCGATGCGCTCGCGCTGACCAAGACCCTGGCCGAGCAGCGCCAGGCGCAGGAAGCGCTGGTCGAGGCCGCCGGCCGCGCCGACCAGTTGTCGACCGCGCGCTACAAGGCCGGCCGCGACAGCTTCCTCAACCAGCTCGACGCCCAGCGCACGCTGTACGGCGCGCAGCAAGGTCTGGTGAGCACGCGCCTGGCCGAGCAGACCAACCGCGTCACGCTCTACAAAGTACTCGGAGGTGGCTGGAACGAGCGCAGCCAATGAGCACCCCGGGCACCCCGACCGCCAAGCCCAGCGCCAAGGCCGCCGCACGCGCCCAGGCGCAGCGCGAGCGCATCCTGGTCGCGGCTCAGCAATGTTTCGTCGTGCACGGCTTCCACGCCGCCAGCATGGCCAACATCGCCGAGACCGCGGGCATGAGCGCCGGCCTGATCTACCGCTATTTCAAGGGCAAGAACGACATCATCCTGGCCATCATCGAGCGCCAGCTCGAAGAGGCCCGGGCCGATGTGGCCAAGCTGCATTCCAGCAGCGACCTGGTCGGCGGGATCGCCGAGGTCTTCCAGCAGTGGCAGGCCAACGATCCCAGCATCACCAGCGCGGCGTTGTTCCTGGAGCTGACCGCCGAGGCCACGCGCGATCCGGAGATCGCCGCGGCCACGCACGCCTCCGACAAGGTGTTCCGCGCCGACCTGGCCTCGTGGTTCGCGCGCAGCGCCGCCGACGGCGGCCTGGGCGTGCCGAAGGAGCAGGTGGCCACGCGCGTGCTGATCCTGCAATCGCTGATCGAAGGCCTGGCGATGCGCGCGATCAGCCAGCCCGACCTCACCGTCGAGCAGGTCAAGGACGCGCTGAGCCAGTTCCTGCCGAGCTTGCTGGCGGCGGAGGCCTGAGGCGGGCGAAGGCGTTTGGCCTGCGTTGCAATCGAGCGAGCCGCGATCGCAAGATCGCGGCTCGTTTCGTTTCCGGCCCGCGCGAAAGCACGATCGCCCCCTGTAGGAGCGGCGCGAGCCGCGACCGCGACAACGCAGCCACGACGAAGCTGACGGCGTAGTTGCGTTGTCGCGGTCGCGGCTCGCGCCGCTCCTACAAGGAGGCTGCGAGGCTAGCGCAGCAGCTGCTTGGCCAAATCGCCCAGCGTTTTCAATGTCGCTTCCATCTTGCGATCCCACGGCTGCCCGCAGCTCAGCCGCACGTGATGGGTGTAGTCGCCGCGATTGGAGAACAGATGCCCCGGCAGGATGCCGATGCCGCGCGCCAGCGCCGCTTCGAACAGGGCCTGGCCGTCGATGCGTTCGGGCAGTTCCACCCACAGCGTCATGCCGCCGGCCGGTTCGGCCACGGCGATGCCGTCGGGCCAGTAGTCCAGCAGCGCCTGCCGGTAGGCTTGCGCGTTGCCGGCCAGGGCCCGGCGCAGGCGGCGCAGGCCGCGTTCGATGTCGTGGCGGGCGAGGAAATCGATCAACGCCAGCTGCGGCAGGGTCGCGGTGGCGACGGTGGAAAAGCTCTTGGTGCGCAGCAGTTCCGAGCGCCGGCGGCCGCCGATCATCCAGCCCACGCGCAGGCCGGGTGCGAGGATCTTCGAGTACGAGCCGCAGGTGATCACGTGCTCGCCGTCGTCATAGCGGCGCAGCGGCGAAGGACGTTCGCCGGAATAGGCCAGCTCGCCGTACAGATCGTCCTCGATCAGCACCGTGCCGTGCGCGGCGCAGGCGGCGACGATCTCGCGCTTGGCCGCCTCGCTGGTCAGGCTGCCGAGCGGGTTGTTGAAGTTCGGCACCAACAGCGCTGCGCGTACCGCGTGGCGTTCGAGCAGCTCGCGCAGTTGCGCCGGGTCGAGGCCGCGGCCGGGATGGTTGGGGATTTCCAGCAGGCGCAGGCCGTGCGCGGCCACCGCCTGCAGCAAGCCGTGATAGGTCGGGGTTTCCAGGATCACGATGTCGCCGGGCCGGGTCAGCGTGCGCAAGGTCAGGCTGATCGCTTCCATCGCGCCGGCGGTGACGATGACTTCGTCCGGATCGACGTCCACGCCGCATTGCGCGTAACGCTGGGCGATGCGCTCGCGCAGCGCCGGCAGGCCCTGCGGCACGGTGTAGCCGAGCGCGACGTCGGGATCGCGGCGCATGGCCCGGGTCACCGATGCGGACAGCGCGGCGCCGGGCAGCAGCGCGGCGGCCGGGGTCGCGGCGTGCAGCGGCACCAGGTCGCGGCGCGATTGCACATCGAGCACCCCGAGCAGGGCCGGGTTGCGCATCGGCGTCGGCGCGCGCGCGAGGTGGCGGGCGCGATGGCTGCGCGGCGCCGCCGCCGGCGCGGCGCGCACGTAGTAGCCCGAGCGCGGCCGCGCTTCGATCAAACCCTCGCGCTCGAGCTGTTGATAGGCCTCGACCGCAGTGGCCAGGCTGATGCGCTGGTCGCGGCCGAGCCGGCGCAGCGACGGCATGCGCTCGCCGGCGCGCAGCACGCCGCGCTGGATCTGCCGGCGCATGCGCTCGGCGAGGCGTTCGTAGAGCAGGTCCTGGGTCATCGCCTACCTCGCAGCGTTGAAGCCCCTCTCCCGTCCGCGGGAGAAGGGTTGGGGTGAGGGCGTCCGCTTGCGACGGCATCCTCGGTGCTCCGGATGCCCTCACCCCGGCCTCTCCCGCCAGCGGGAGAGGGAGCGGAGCGCGGTGGAGCAAGTCCTGAGCCATCACCTACCTTGCGGCCCAAAGCCCCTCTCCCGCTCGCGGGAGAGGGGTTGGGGTGAGGGCGTCCGCTTGCGACGACACCCTCGGTGCCCCGTTTGCCCTCACCTCACCCCTCTCCCGCAGGCGGGGGAGAGAGCATCGTGCGACAAAATCTGTACCGGTCGAAATTCATCCTAACTGAATCTGTATCGCTCCACAGCCCGCCCCTAACCTGAGCGTCCCCTCCCTACGCCGCGCGCTCCCTCCCATGAGCACCGTCGCCGCCGCCGTCCCCGCCGCCGACTCCCGCCCGGCGCTGATCCAGTTGCTGATCGCCGAGCTGCTGATCGGCTCGGTCGGCGTGTTCGTCCACGAGAGCGGGCAGGACGCGATCACCGCGGTGCTGTTCCGCTGCGTGTTCGGCGTGGTGTTCCTGCTGGCCTGGGGCTGGGCGCGCGGACTGTTCCGCGGCTTGCTCGGCGAAGGCGCGCTGATCCGCTCGGCGATCTTCAGCGGCGTGCTGCTGGTGCTGAACTGGGTCGCGCTGTTCGCCGGCATGGCGCGCTCGTCGATCGGCGTGGCGACGATGGTTTACCACTTCTTTCCGTTTGTGGTGCTGGGCCTGGCCGCGCTGTTCTACGGCGAGCGCACCCGCGCCGCCGACATCGGCTGGACCGCGATCGCCTTCGTCGGCGTGCTGTGCTCGGCCGATCCGTTCAAGCTGCTGCGCAGCGCCGACAGCGGCTATCTGATCGGCGTCGGCCTGACCTTCGTCGCTGCGGTGCTGTGCGGCGCCTCGCTGCTGCTGTCGCGGCGGATCAGCCGCGAGCGGCCGTTCGCCGTGGTGCTGGTGCAGTGCCTGGTCGGCGTGGTCATGCTCGCGCCGTTCGCCGACTACCCCCGGGTCATGGTGCCCGGCGCGCACTGGTTCTGGCTGGCCGGGCTTGGCCTGATCCACAGCGGCGTGTGCTACGTGCTGTTCTACTCGTCCTACCCGCGGCTGCAGGTGGCGACCATCGCGGTGCTGGCCTTCATCTATCCGGTGATCGCGCTGCTGCTGGACTACGCCGTGTACGGCCACACCCTGGCGCCGGTGCAGAGCCTGGGCGTGGCCTTGATCGTGGTCGGCACGCTCGGCGTCAATCTCAAGTGGCAATGGCGCCGCCGCGCGCAGCCCGCGCGCGCGTGACCGCGGCGGCGCGCTTGCGCGCGGCGCATCGCCCTTCGACTTTCTCGACCCACTCCGCCCCCTCGCGGACCCGCCGGACGAATGCGTCCGCGGCCGGCGCAAGGATGCGCCGGTGGGATTTGTCGTGCTGCCCGCTGTGAATGCCGTCACGCGCGTTCAGTAGCCGGCCGGCTTCGTATACGTGAATCGCGGCGCCTCTTCACGACCGACGAGCGAGCGCCGCGAAACCCCGATGCGCGTTTGCGACCAAGCTCGCGGTTTACGCGTGCGATTCGGACTTTTGACCGTTCCCGGCGATGAAAAAAACGTTATCGTCGTGATGCAAAAGAGATGCCAACGGACTCGTCCATGCCGCCACGCAACGTCGACTGGCTCAGTTCCTTCATCGCCGACGAGGCCCGCGAAGCCGACGCCCCGGCGGCCGCCGCCGCCGTCGCGAACGTCGTCTTCCTGTCCCACCGCATCCGCGAGCTGGCCATCACCTATGGTCTGGGCGCGCGCCTGCACCACGGCGAACGCCACTGGGACGATATCCGCGACGAGCTCGCGCGCGGCTGGGAACGGCTGCGCGGCGCCGAGCAGGTGCCGTGGACCCACGTCGAAGGCGAAGTCGAAGGCGCCTGGCGGCTGGTGCTGGCCGACTGACGCCGGCGCCGCATCGAGACCGGCGCCCACAGCAACGGCGCGCATAAAAATGGCGCCGCCCTCGCGGACGGCGCCGAAACAACGCCTTGCGGCGTTCAACCCTTGATGCAGACCACCTGGCGCAAGGTGTGCACCACCTCGACCAGGTCGGACTGCGCCGCCATCACCGCTTCGATCGGCTTGTACGCCGCCGGCGACTCATCGATCACCGCCGCGTCCTTGCGGCATTCCACGTGCGCGGTGGCGGCGCGGTGGTCCTTCAAGGTGATGCTGCGGCGCGCCTCGGCCCGGCTCATCACCCGGCCGGCGCCGTGGCTGCAACTGTGGAAGCTGTCGGCGTTGCCCTTGCCGCGCACGATATAGCTGCGCGCGCCCATGCTGCCGGGGATGATGCCCAACTCGCCGTCGCGCGCGCTGACCGCACCCTTGCGCGTGACCCACAGCGATTCGCCGAAATGCTCCTCGCGCTGCACGTAGTTGTGGTGGCAGTTGACCGCGGTCTTGTCGAGCTTGAACTTCGGCAACTGGATGCGCATGGCGTGCAGCACCCGCTCCATCATCGCTTCGCGATTGTGGCGGGCGTAGTCCTGCGCCCACCCCACCGCTTCGACGTAGTCGTCGAACAAGGGCTCGCCCTCCAGCAGGAACGCCAGGTCCTTGTCCGGCAGATGGAAGCCGAGCGTGCGCTTCTCCAGCCTCATCCGCGCCAGCTCGATGAAGTAGCTGCCGATCAGGTTGCCGGTGCCGCGCGAGCCCGAGTGCAGCATCACCCACACCGCGCCGGCTTCGTCGAGGCAGACCTCGATGAAGTGGTTGCCGCCGCCGAGCGTGCCGATCTGGCGGTCGAGCTTGTCGGTGCGCAGCCGGCGGTGCTTGGCGTGGATCGCGTCCAGCCGCGTCGCCAGTCCCGACTTGGCCAGCCGGGTGGCGTGGCTGTCGGGCAGGCGCCGATGCTCGCCGCCGCGGCCGTTGCCGGCCGGGACGCAATGCTCGATCGCCGAGCGCAGCCTGGCCAGGCTGTCGGGCAGGTCGCTCGCGCGCAGCGTGGTGCGCACCGCGGCCATGCCGCAGCCGATGTCGACGCCGACCGCGGCGGGGATGATCGCGCCGCGGGTCGGCACCACCGAGCCGACGGTCGCGCCCTTGCCCAGATGCACGTCGGGCATCGCCGCGACCCAAGGCCCGACATGGGGCAGGGCGGCGATGTTGCGCAGCTGATGCTTGGCGCCTTCGTCGACCGGCACTCCGCGGATCCAGGCCTTGACCGGTGCCACGCCTTCGTCGGCGTGGAGCAGTTCGTAGTTTGAGGTACTCATGGTGGTTTCCTTAATGAGGTGCGCCGGTGCGCCATGGCGAACGCCGCTTGCGCCCGCCCGCGCGGGCGGCCGCGGCGAGCGCGCGCGGGTCGAACGGATCGGGCCCGTCGCCGTTGCATAGCCCGTGGGCGATCAGCTCGGCCTGGCCCAGCTGGCGTTTGCGGCGCGCATAGACGCCGCAGCGGCCGTACAGGTTCCAGCGTTTGCTTTCGCATTCGCCGATCTGCGCGTGCAGCACCGCATCGAACGCGAGCCCCGGCAACACGACGCCGGACTTGCGCTTGGAGCGGCGCGGCCCGGGCACCGGCGCCAGTTCGACCCGGTACCAGATGCCGTCCAGGCGGTGCAGCTGCACGTCGCGGTCGACGATGCGGACGCCTTCGCGCCAGCCCGCCTGCCGCGCGTGCACCGCGCGCCGGTGCTCGGCGCGCTTGCGCACGCGGCGAACGAAGGCTTCCTCGTTGCGCATCAGACAGCCGTTGCGCGGGTCCACGTACAGATCGCAATAGCTGTCGGCCAACGCGACCGCGCCACGCCAGCGGCGGATGGCGTAGAGCCGGCCTTCGTTCTCGTACACGTCGATCTCGACGAAATCGCGCAGGTGCTCATGGATGTGCTGCTGCACGGTGTTGCGTCGATCCACGTTCTTGCACAGTTCCGCATAGACCGCGTCCCAGCGCCGGCCGGCCTGGCGATCCAGCCAGCGCTGCAGCGGGCGCAGGTTTTCGTTGAGCCGTTTGCGGCTCATGCCGAGCCGGCCGCGCATGCCTTCGCGGGCGGGGCTGTCGTCGGGATCGCGCGGTTCGCGTCCCGGTTTTGCCCAGCCGCCGCCGCGGCGCGGCCGTTCGACGATCACTTTGTACATATCGCTTCGCATAAGGATTTCGTATCCGATGGTCGGCCGCGCGCGCGGCATGCGAGCCGCGCACGGGGCCGTGCGCCGCCCCGTCGAGGGCGGCGTTCGCGTTGGCCCGAGGGCTGTCGCGCTATCGGAACCCGGGCGGCGCGATGCCGCCCGGTCCTGCGTTTCAGCCGTGGCCCTTGAGGCTGACGAGTTGCTTCATGACTCCCTCCAGACCGCCGAAGACGGTCAGCTTGTCGATCTTTTCGGTGATCTTTTCCAAGGCCTCGAGTTCCTTCAGGCGCATCAGCACCGGACTTTCCTCGATCAGCCTGGCGGTGTTGAGCAGGCTGCGGGTCGCGTTGGCTTCCTCGCGGCGGCGGATCACGTTGGCCTGCGCGCTCTTCTCCGCCTGCACCACGGCGTTGAGGATGTCCTTCATCTCGCCGGGCAGGATCACGTCCTTGACGCCGACGCCGAGCACCTCCACGCCGATGCCGGCGCAGGCGCCGCGCGCGGCGGCGAGGATGTCGGCATCGAGCGAGGCCTTGTCGCCGAGCAGCTCGTCCAGGGTCTTGGACGACACCGCCTTGCGCAGGCCGTACTGCAGCTCGCGATAGACGTGCTCGGCGTACTTGGCCACGCGGGTGCGCGCGGCGACCGGGTCGGACACGCGCACGCCGGCGGCGAGGTTGACGCGCAAGGTGACCTTGTCGCGGGTCAGCAGTTCCTGGCCCGAGACCTCCACCGCCTGCACGCGCAGCTCCACGGTTTCCACCGCGACGTTCTTGCGCAGGTTCCAGAACGCATACGCGCCCGGCGCCAGGGTGCGCACGAAGGTGCCGTCGACGAACAGCAGGCCGGCCGACTCGCTCGGCACGACGCCGTGGACGGCGACGCGGTCGAGCTGGGCGATCTGGCGCAGGCCGTCGGCGACGTCGCGCTCGATCGCCAATCCCGGGCCCAGCGCCAGCGTGCGCACCTCGATCTGCGCCAGGCCCTTCCAGTACAGGCGGCGCTGCCCCGGCGCCAGCACTTCGGCGTAACGGCCGTTGCGCAGCACCAGTCCGACTTCGTCGTTGCCGATGTCGGCGAGGACGAAATGCGCGGACAAGCGCTCGCCGAAACCGGCGATCAGCGCTTCGCTGTCGTTGCCGGCATAGGCGCTGTTGCCGATGTCGTAGTGGCTCAGGCTGAGGCGGTTGCGCAGGTCGCGCAGTCGGTGCACGCCGGGGCCGAGCACGCGCTCGACGCGGCGGTCGCGGTAAACCAGGACGCGTTCGGCATCGCCGACCACGACCTTCTTCATCCAGAACATGGCTTTCTCCTTGAGGTTCCGGTGTGGTCCGATCCGTGGTGTGGGTCGATGCGACCGAATCGGAAGGTCGCGTCGAACGGTGGTCGCGCCGGCGACGCGAATGCGGTCGCTGCGCGGTGGCGAACGGTGAAGCGCGGCGCGCAGGCGCGCCATCGCGGAATAGGTGGGAAACGCCCCTGGCGCCGCCATCGCGGACCGCATGCGCGGCGGGCGCGGAATCCTCGCCGCCGGCTTCGCCACGTCCGTTGTGGTCGATGCTGCGCGACGCGGTGGCCTCGCCCGCCGGGCATGGAGCCGGCGGTGCCGCCGCTGCGTCGCCTCGTAGCGAACCCCGTGCCGGCGGTGCGCCGCGAAACGCCGCGCGGAGCGTTTCCCTGTTCGGAACCTTCGTTCCGGTTTGCAACGACTGTCGTGAAAGGACAGTGGATAGCGGGAATCGAACCCGCGACAACAGCATCTTTTGCTGCGCTCTACCGACTGAGCTATATCCGAGGGAAGGACCGGAATCGAACCGGCGACCCGCGCATACAACGCCGCTCTACCTCTGAGCTACCTTCCCGGTACAGAGCCCCTCCACGCACCGCGGCATACGCCACGGCAAGGCCGCGCGCACCGGGCCGGTCGGAAACCGGCGCCGTTGCGGTACGTTTCATCGGGTGCTGCCAATCGCCGCCCGTCTCCGGGCGCCGATTCGTTCGGGCGCGAACGCCCATGTCGTTGGTTTCGCGCACGCGCCGCCCGTGCCGAAGCACCGGGGCACAGCGTGGTCCACGCCTCGACGGCTTATCCCCTTCGTCTCGGATGCTTCGGGGGTATGCGCGAATGCTTGTTTTTAAGCGGTTTTCCAGCAATTCCTTTGCCGACGCGCGAAACGAAAACGCCCCCGGAGTGCGAGTCCGAGGGCGTCTGCTTCCTCGGAAGATCGGGGCGACCGATCTTCCGTGGAGGGGAAGATCAGTGCGGGCCGTGCAGGCTTTCGTCGCGACCGCGCGACATCGGCGCGCACGCGAACGACGCGGGGCAGTCATGCCCTTGCACGTCTTTCTTGGCGATTGCGATGTCGGTGCGCATGGAAGGCGGTCGGTAAGAGATAAGGAAGATGGGCGCGAACTCTACGCGCGAAAAATTTCGCTGGCAAGACCGTTCGTCGTTTTGCGAGCGGGGAATATTTCGCGCGGTCGTTCGATTCGCCGCGATCGATGCCGGCGTCGAACTCTTCAAAGCTCGTCGAGCGCCGCCAGCAATTCGGACGCATCCATCACTCGGGCGAACTCCGCGCGCAAGGTCGCCAGATGCGCGGCGCTGATCGTTTCGGCGGCGAGGGTGCCGCCGGCGCCGTCGTCGAGATCGAAACAGAAGCACGCATCGGCGACGACGATGGTGCGATAGCCCAGGTTGCTCGCCATGCGCGCGGTCGTCGATACGCACATGTCGGTGCTCACGCCGAACACGACGACGGTATCGACGCTGAGCCGGCGCAGGCGCAGGTCCAGGTCGGTGCCGATGAAGGCGGAGTTGACCGGCTTGCTCACCAGCGCTTCGCCGGCGCGCGGTTCGAAGCCGTCGCGGAACGCGTTGCCCGGATGATCGGGACGCAGCGTGGACCCGGCCTGCACCGAATCGTGGCGCACGTGGATCAGCGGCCAGCCGCGTTCGCGCCAGGCCGCGAGCAGGCGCCGGCCGTTGCCTTCCATGTGCGGGTTGTTGCGGCGGCCCCACGGCGGGTAGTCGAAGCCGCGCTGCACGTCGATGGGAATCAGGGCGATGGAGGAGGGCATGGCGGTTGCACCGGATGGGGAGGCGCCATCGTGAGCGCTCGCCGCGGCCGGTCTCAACCCGGCACAATGCCGGTCCCGGCCGGCGCCGTGCCGGCGTGGCTGGATCGCCCGCGATGAAAACGCTCGATGATGTCGACCGCAAGCTGATCGCGCTGTTGCAGGACAACGCGCGCCTGTCGACGGTGGCCCTGGCCAAGGCGGTGGGGTTGTCGCGCAGCACCGTGCAGGAGCGGCTGCAGCGGCTGGAATCGGCCGGGACGATCGCCCAATACACCGTGCGGCT
The DNA here is from genome assembly GCF_017168095.1 of Lysobacter enzymogenes. Lineage (GTDB taxonomy): Bacteria > Pseudomonadota > Gammaproteobacteria > Xanthomonadales > Xanthomonadaceae > Lysobacter > Lysobacter enzymogenes_D. The sequence continues at coordinate 37,176 of NZ_LXSD01000237.1, forward strand.
GGGCAGCGGCGACGATCCGCTGCGGGCGTGGTTGTTGTTGCGTTATGCCGAGGGCTTCAGCTGCGACGATGTGGTGCCGCTGCTGGCGGAGCTGGCGCAGGTGCGGCTGGCGCACAGCGTCGCCGGCGAGACCGATCTGATGGTGCTGGTGGAAACGCGGTCGCCGGGCGAGCTGGCGGATGTGCGCGAGCGGGTGGCGGGGTTCAAGGGCGTGGACGATGTCACGACGGTGCCGGTGTTGCGGACGGTGCTGGATCGGTCGTGAGGCGGCGCGTCAGGTAGGGGCGCCGGTGGTGGTGGGGGCGCGGTCGCGGCTTGCGCCGCTCCTGCAGGTGGGCCATGGGGGGTCTTGGCTTCATTCGGATTCGATCTGGGCGAGGTTGAGCACCCACTCGGGCACTTGCGGTTCGCCGGCGAAGAAGCTCGCGGGTTTGTTTTCGCCGATCGCCCAGCGGTGCAGCCAGCTCGGCCCGGCCGGGCCGGTGTAGGCGTCGGCGCGTTGGTAGGCCTTGTCGCGCATGGCTTCGTCCAGGCCGATGAAGCGGTAGCCGCGCTTGTGCGCCATCGCGATCAGGTCGCCGTAGGTGTCGGCGTTGAGCGCGTTGGCGTGGATCAGCCAGATCTGCGGCAGGTTGTAGCCGAGCAGGGCCTGCGACTGGCGCTCGTAGTAGTCGAGCTTGCGGCCCATGTATTTGACGTAGTCGCGGCGCAGGCGCGCCTTGACCCCTTCGGTGTGCGGCTTGCGGTGCGGGCGGGTGCCCGGATGCGGTTCGCCGGCGCGCAGGTAGGCGGCGGCCCAGATCCAGTCGGAGTTGTCGACTGTGACCGGCGCGATGCGGTAACCGTGTTCGCCGAGGAAGCGCGCCAGCGCGGCCTTGTCCTGCGCGCTGCGCCCGGCGCGCAGGTAGGGATGGCGGAACCAGTGCGGGCTCTGGCCGCGCGCCTGCAGCAGCGGGCGCAGCTGGCGGTCGCCGCGCAGGATGTCGTCCTCGTAGGCGGCCAGGCCGACCGCGTGCAGGTCGGCGTGGCTGTCGCTGTGGTTGCCGAGCTCGGCGCCGGCGTCGAGCCAGTCGCGCAGCATCGCCTCGCGTTCGGGCTGGACCCGGCCGCCGTCTTCGAGCTTGCCGGCGTTGACGAAGCCGGTCAGCGGCACGCCGGCCTTGCGGATCGCCGCGATCAGGCGGCGGTGGTCGGCGATGATCGATTCGGTGCTGACCGCGGGCAGCTGCACCCACGGCAGGTCGTCGACGGTGAGGGCGATGCGCCGGTCGGGCGGCGCGTCGGCCCGGGCCGCGGCGGCGCCGGCGAACGAGGACGGGGCGAGCGACAGCAGCGCGCTGGCAAGCAGGCAACGCAGGACGGCGAACGGGCGCATGCGGGCTTCCGGTCGGGACTGCGCCGATCATCGTCCGCGCCGCCCGGCCTGACCAGCGACTTAGGGCCTAGACCGGCGCGCGCCTTCGCTGCCGTTCAAGCAACGCTCGGGATCGCGCCTGCGGCCTGCGCCGGTTCGCGCCGATTTCGCGCCCATTTCGCGCCGGTCCGCGCCGGTCCGCGCCCGCGGCCGGCCCCGCCGCGCGCGTCGAGCCG
>NZ_LXSD01000238.1:0-13227 GCF_017168095.1 Lysobacter enzymogenes
AGCGCCGGATGCTGCGCCGCGGCCCAGGCGCGCGCCTCGCGGTCGGGCCGCGGCGCGCGCGGGAACGCGGCCGGATCGATCCCGCGCGGCACCACCCGCAATTTGGCCGGGTCGGTGTCGGGATAGTGTTGGAGCACGTAGTCGCGCACGGTCTCGGACACGCAGATCACGCGCTCGCCGCGGGTCATCACCTGGCTGTAGCGCGACGGCGAATTGAGGCCGTGCACGGTGGTCACCAGCGCCGGCCGCGCGTCTTCGGGCAGGCCGCGCCAGGCCAGCAGGCCGATCCAGGCCGGCAGGCGCGAGCGCAGATGCAGCACGTCCACGCGCAGCTCGCTCATGAGCCGGCGCAGCTTGAACGCATGCAGCAGGGTCGAGGGCGACTTGCGCCCGATCGGCAGTTCGATGTGCTCGGCGCCGAGCTGCAGCAGCCGCGGCACCATCCGGCCGCCGGCGGAGACCACGATCGCGCGGTGGCCGGCGCGCACCAGCGCCTCGGCGATTTCCAGGGTGGAACGCTCGACGCCGCCGGATTCGAGCGCCGGCAGCAACTGCATCGCCGTCAGCCGGCGCGTGGAGGTCGGCTGCGGCGAAGTCATGGCGGCGCGGTCAGTCGACCAAGGTGTAGTGCGCGCCGCAGTACGGGCACTGGCACTCGCGCTCGGCTTCGATCGGCAGGTACACGCGCGGATGCGAGTTCCACAGCGCCATCGACGGCAGCGGGCAGCTCAGCGGCAGGTCGGCGCGGGTCACGGTGTAGCGCTGATCGGCGTTGGCCTGGGTGGGGTGGGCGTTGGCTGCGGTGGTCATTGGGACACGACGGGTGGCGACGCGGGCAGGCATTTTAGCAGCGTGGGCGCGGCGGCGCGTGCAGGCGGGCCGCGGCCGGCGAGGCGGCCGGCGCGGCGAGCGATGCGGCCAAACGGCGCCAAACGCGCCTGGGCGGATGGGGCGGCCGCGGCGGAGACGAAAGCGTCGGGCCTGAAGGCCCTCCCACAGGATGAAAGGCATCGGGCCTGAAGGCCCTCCCACAAGACGAAAGCATCGGGGCCGAAGCCCCTCCCACAATCCAGGCCCCCTGCAATCCAGGCCCCTTGTGGGAGGGGCTTCAGCCCCGATGCTTTTCGCTCCGATCTCGACTATGGCCCCGCACGCTCAATCCGGCGACGGCAGCTCCAGCAGCAGCGCCTGCGCGCCGGCGGAGCCGGCAATCAGGGCCAGTTCGCCGAATTCTCCGATCAGGCCCAGCGCATCGCCGGCGGCCAGCGCGCGCCCGTGCGCCTGCGCGCCGCCGGCGAGCAGTTGCAGCCAATACGAGCGGCCGGGATCGAGCGCGTGGCGCGCCTGCGCGCCCGCGGCCAGGGCGAGCGAATACAGCCGCAGGTCCTGGCGCACCGGCAGGCCGCCTTCGGCGCCGTCGCGCGAGGCGCGCAGCACCCAGCCGCCCTCGCCCGCCGCCGGCGCCGCCGACAGCGCATAGGCCGGCCGCGCGTTGAGCCGGTCGGGCTGGATCCACAATTGCAGGAAGCGCAGCGGCGCATCCGCCGCCGGATTGAACGCGCGATGGCGCAGGCCGTGGCCGGCGCCGAGCCATTGCAGCTCGCCGGCGCGGACCGTGCCGCGTTCGCCGTCCTCGCCCTGCGAACCGTACGCGCCTTCGAAGCCCATGACGCCTTCCAGCACATAGCTGAAGACGTCCATATTGGCGTGCCGGTGCAGCGCCAGGCCGGCGCCGGGATCCACGCGCAATTCGCGCACCGCGCGCAAGGCGCCGAAGCCCATCCACGCCGGATCGTAATAGGCGCCCGCGGAAAACGTCAGCAGGCTGTCGACCCCGTCGGCCGATGCGCGGCCGCGGTCGTGGGAAAGGCGTTGGATGATCATCGCGCCATTTTACCGCCATGCGCGCCGCGCACGGGACGCGGCGCGCATCCGCCGGCGCGGTCGCGCGCCGGCCGCCGGTACCGTCGCCGATACCGACGGCTACGTGCGCCGCTTACTTCTTCGGCACGATCGCTTCGGTGGTGATGCGGATCTTGACCTCGTCGCTGACGTTGGGCACGTACTTGCCGATGCCGAACTCGCTGCGCTTGAGCGTGGTGGTGGCGTCGAAGCCGGCCGCCGCACGCTTGGCCATCGGCTGCTCGCCGACCTTGTTGATGTTCACGTCCAGCACCGCCGGCTTGGTCACGCCGTGCACGGTCAGATCGCCGGTGACCTTGAGCTTGTTGGCGCCGGCGGCTTCGACCTTGGTGCTCTTGAAGGTGATGGTCGGGTACTTGGCGGCGTCGAAGAAATCCGCGCTCTTGAGGTGCTCGTCGAAGTCCGGCACGTGCGAATCCAGGCCGTCGAGCGGGATGGTGACCTGCACCGACGAAGCCGCGGGCTTGGCCGCGTCGTAGGTGATCGAGCCGTCGACCTTGCCGAAATGCGCGATCGGGTTGGAGAAGCCGAAGTGGCTCCAGCTGGCGATCACGTCGGTGTGGTTGGGGTCGATCTTGTAGGTGACCGGGGCGGCGCTGGCGGCGCCGGCGAATGCCAGGCCCAGGGCGGCGGCGAGCAGGATGCGCTTCATGGGAGAACTCCTCGAAAGTGTCGTCGGGTGGGGCTGGTGGTGGGGATGTCGCGGTGTTGCGGGGGAACCACTATGGCGCCGCGCGTGCGGCGCCGGGCGGACGCCGGCGCGGAACCGTGCCGGCGCGCACGCATCACTCGATGCGCGCGGCCTCGTCGAACGGCAGCCGCGGCGAACGCGGGAACAGCTTGTCGTGGTCGCCGTAGCCCAGGTTGATGAGGAAGTTGGACTTGATCTTGCTGCCGGCGAAGAACGCCGCGTCGACCTTGGCGTTGTCGAAGCCCGACATCGCGCCGGTGTCCAGGCCCAGCGCGCGCGCGGCCAGGATCAGGTAGGCGCCCTGCAGGCTGCCGTTGCGGAACGCGGTGGTGTTGATCGCCGCGTCGTTGCCGGCGAACCAGCTGCGCGCGTCGTCGTGCGGGAACAGGTAGGGCAGCTTTTCGTAGAACTCCAGGTCGTGCGCGACGATCACGGTGACCGGCGCGGCCATGGTCTTGGCCAGATTGCCTTCCGACAGCGCCGGGCGCAGCTTCTCCTTGGCCTCGGCCGACTTCACGAACACGAACCGCGCCGGGGAGCCGTTCGCGCTGGTGGGGCCCCATTTGGTCAGGTCGTAGAGCTGGCGCAGGGTCTGATCGCTGATCTCGCCGCCGAGCACGTTGTGGGTGCGGGCGCTGCGGAACAGCTGATCGAGGGCGTCGTCGCTGAGGACCTTGGACATCTTCTTCTCCATGGGGCTGCCAAGCTGGGCAGGTGATCGGGAGACGGAAGTGTAGAGTCTCGCCCCGGCCGCTAAATCGACACCCTCGGAACGGATTACCTGCATCTGTGCAACGAAACGGCATTTCGGCGAAGAATGACGCCACCACTGCAACCTGGTTGCTGACCGACGGCCTGGCCGGCAACCAGCGCCAGGCTTCGGCCCTGGCGCTGGCCCTGGGGCGCACCGCGCGGCACTGGCTGCTGCAGCCGCAGGCGCCCTGGCGCTGGCTGGCGCCGCGGCGCCTGCCCGGCGCGGACCGGGCCTTCGGCGAGGGCTTCGCCCAGGCGCTGCGCGGCGAACGCCCGCAGCTCGTCGTCGGCTGCGGCCGCCAGGCCGCGCTGGCGACCCGGCTGATGCGCAGCGACGCCACCCGCGCGGTGCAGATCCTCGACCCGCGCATCCCGCCCTCGCACTGGGACCTGGTGATCGCGCCCGAGCACGACGGCCTGCGCGGACCCAACGTGATCACCCTGCTCGGCAGCCTCAACCCGGTCGACGACCTGTGGCTGGCCGGCGCGCGCAAGACCTTCCCCGCCTTCGGCCAGCTGCCCGGTCCGCGCACCGCGCTGCTGCTGGGCGGCTCCAGCGCCCACGCCCGCTTCGACCGCGCCGCCTTCGATGCGCTGGCCTCGCGCCTGTCGGCGCAGCTGGAACGCGAGGGCGGCAGCCTGCTGGCGACCACCTCGCGGCGCACCCCGGCGGACATCCGCGCGCGCCTGCGCGAGCGGCTGGCGTCGCTGCCGCAGGTGTCGTGGTACGAACCCGGCGAAGGCGCCAACCCCTACCCCGGCCTGCTCGGCTGGGCCGACCGTATCGTCTGCACCGCCGACTCGGTCAACATGCTGTCCGAGGCCGCGGCCACGCGCGCGCCGCTGTTCGTGTTCGGCATCGACCGGGTCGAAGGGCGGCCGCGGCGCTTCGTCGACAGCCTGCTAGGCCTGCGCCGCGCGCACGCCTTCGATCCGCATCTGCGCGCCTATCCGGTGACCCCGCTGCGCGAGACCGCGCGGGTCGCGGCGGAAGTGCGGCGGCGCCTGGCGCTGAACGACTGAACCGCACCGGCGGTGGCCGGCGCGGCCGCCGCGCCGCGTTCGGCTCAGCAACGGGCCGCGCTTGCACCAGGGGTCCGGGCGCGGACGCGGCAACGATGCTGCGCCCGCGTCCGGAGAGCGCCGCCGCCATCGACCGGGAACGACGGCAATGACTGCCGCGCCTGCACGCACCGCCGCGACCTCGCTGCTGCTGGCCCTGTGCGCGGCCGGCGCCGGCTGCGCCACCGTCGCCGTCGACACCGACGCCGGCACGATCCGCGCGAGCGGCTTGTTCGGCGCCCGCGTGCTGCCTTACGCGCAGGCGCCGTTCGCGGTGCGCAGCCGCGGCCTGGGCGTGTTCGCCGGGCCCGGCGAATTCAGCCTGGGCCTGCACTCGCGCGTCGCGCTCTACGCGCCCGATCCGGCCGCGTGCCGGGTCGTGCTGATCGGCCAGCGCCCGGACGAGACCCGGCGCCTGATCCAGGCGCTGGAACAAGGCGGCGTCAAGGCTGCGGACATCTGCACCGACACAGGGGAAGCCAGGCAATGAACGTTTTGAAGTATTCCTCGTCGGCCGCGGCGCTGCTCGCGCTGTGCGCTTGCGCCACGCTGGAACAGGCGCCGCTGGTGTATTCGTCCAAGACCTCGGTCGGCGTGGACATCGCCACCACCTCGACCGAAACGCCGGGACTGTCGATGAGCCTGGGCTTCAAGCAGGTCGATGCCGCCTACGTGCCGGTGGCCGTGTCCAAGGCCTGCCAGACCAACAGCAACAGCGCCACCTGCGAAGCCAACCTGCACCAGGTCAAGGTGATCGGCGGCAGCGAACAGCTCGGCGATTCGCCGGGCGCGGTATCGCCGGTCAACGCCGATGCGGTCAACGACGCGCTTAAGCAGCTGCTCAACAGCTACAACAGCGCCGCGGCCACCTCGCAGGCCGCGACCGCGGCGCGCGCGGCGGCCGAGCAACAAAGGAAAGCGCTGGAAGACGCCTGGAAGAAACAGCAGGACTACCAGAAGGAACTGGACACGCTGGCGGTGTTGCAGACCCAGGCGCAGAGCCCGAACGCGAGCGACGACGACAAGAACAAATACCGCGATCAAAAAGCCCGCGCCGAGGCCAGGCAGCTGTCGAGCGTGGAGCAGGCGCTGGTCGCGAACCTCGGCAGCCAGGGCCTGTACGAACAGGCCGTGGCCGACATCGGCGACCGCATCGGCACGCTCAAGGAGCGCGAAGCCAGCGCGATGAAGGCCGAGACCGACCAGTTGAACCGGTTCAAGGAAGCCAAGTCGGCGCTGACCAATCGCGGCGATTCGTACTCGGTGTTCGGCAGCTTCCGTTCGCGCAGCGGCGCCGAAGCCGCCGCCGGCTCCAGCCCGGGCGTGGGCGCCAGCATCGGCCTGGGCAAGATCTTCGCCACCGGGGTGGCGTCGCAGACGATTTCGCGCGGGCTCAGCGATTACTACGCCAACAGCAACCGCGGCCAGGACAAGTGCTATCGCGCCGTGGCCGAGGCCGCCGGCGCCGGCAAGGTGCAGAGCGATGCGCTGGCGGCCTTGCTCAAGGGCTGCTCGGGCCTCGGCGACAAATGAGGCGCGCGCGGCGGCCGCTCAGGCGGCCGGCTCGCGCAAGCCGGCCGCGCGCATCGCCGCGTCGATCGCCGCCCGCGCCGCGGCGATCTCCCCGGTCTCGGCCACCCGCCGCGGCCGCCGGTCCAGCGTGCATTCCAGTCCGGCGGCGAGCAAGGTCAGGTGCGCCGCGCGCAACGCCGCCGCGCCGTGCGCATCCAGCGCGCCGGCGCCTTCGGCCGCGTCGATCAGGCCCGGCGTGTCGCGCGGCGCCAGCAGCGCCGGCGCGCGCGCGCTGTCGCGCAGCACCAGGTACTGCAGCAGGAATTCCAGGTCGACCAGCCCGCCCTCGCCCTGCTTGAGGTCGAAGAACGCGGCGTCGCTGCGGTCGAGTTCGGCGCGCATGCGCGCGCGCATCGCGGCGACGTCGCCGCGCAGCTTGCCGGCCTCGCGCGCGCGGGTCAGGGTGCGCGCGCGGACTTCGTCGAAGCGCGCGTGCAAGGCCGCGTCGCCGGCGACGAAGCGCGCGCGCACCAGCGCCTGGTGCTCCCAGGTCCAGGCGCGCTCGTCCTGGTACTCGGCGAAGCTGGCCAGCGACGACACCAGCAGGCCCTTGGCGCCGTCCGGGCGCAGCCGCACGTCGACGTCGAACAGACGCCCGGCCGCGGTCACCGCGCCGAGCAGGGCGACGATCTTCTGCGCCAGCCGCGCGAACCAGCGCGGCGCGTCGAGCGAACGCGCGCCGTCGGAGGCGGCGCCGCCCGCCACCGCCGGCGCGTCGTACAGGAACACCAGGTCCAGGTCGGAACCGAAGCCCAGCTCTTCGCCGCCGAGGCTGCCGTAGCCGAGCACGGCGAAGCGCGCGCCGGGCACCCGGCCGTGCGCGGCGGCGACTTCGGCCTGCGCCATCGCCAGCACCTGCGTCACCACCGCATCGGCCAGCCACGCCAGCTGCCGCGCGCTGTCCTGCGCCGACTGGCGGCCGTCGCGCAAGGCCATGGCGATGCGGAAGCTCAGCGCCTGGCGGGTTTCGTTGATCGCCTGCAAGGCTTCTTCGACATCGCCGCCGGCGTCGAACCCGGCGCAGGCGGCGAGCAGCTCCTCGCGGTCCGGCAGCGGCCCGGCGACGCGCGCGTCGAGCAGTTCGTCCAGCAGCAGCGGATGCGAGGCCAGGCGCTCGGCCAGCAGCGCGCTGCGCGATACCACTTCAACCAGGCGCGACAGCGCCGCCGGTTGTTCGTCGAGCAGGGCCAGATAGGCGCTGCGGCGCAGGACGTTGTGCAGCAGCGCCAGCAGCCGCTTGAGCGCGAGCATCGGCTGGCTCGACGCGGCCGCGGCCTGCAACAGCGACGGCAGCACCCGGTCCAGGCGCGCGCGCGCCGCGTCCGACAGGCCGCGCACGCCGGGGCTGCGGGCGAAATCGCGCAGCGCCGCATCGGCGTCGCCGGCGGCGTCGAAGCCGGCGTCGAGCAGCGCCTGCGCCTCGCCGGATTCGGGCAGCGCGCGCCAGTACGCGGTCAGCGCGTCGGGCGCGGCGCGGCGGCGGCGCGGCGCCAGCAGCGCGTCGAACTCGGCGGTGATGCGCTCGCGTCGCCGTTCCAGTTCGGTGCGTAGTGCGTCCCAATCGGCGTAGTCGAGCCCCGACGCGATGCGCGCGCGCTCGGCCTCGCCCGCGGGCAGCGCGTGGGTCTGCGCGTCGCGCAGCATCTGCAGGCGGTTTTCCAGGCGGCGCAGGAAGCGGTAATCGTCGGCCAGCGCGGCGCCGGCGTCCTCGCCGATCTGGCGCTGCGCGACCAGCGCCTGCAACGCCGGCAGCAGGCGGCGGCCGCGCAGCTCGGCCTCGCGCCCGCCGCGGATCAGTTGCAGCGCCTGGACCAGGAACTCGATCTCGCGGATGCCGCCGGGCCCGCGCTTGATGTCGTCGGCCAGCTCCTTGCGCGCGACTTCGGCGCTGATCGCGGCCTTCATCGCGCGCAGGCCGTCGAGCGCGCCGAAGTCGAGATAGCGCCGGTACACGAACGGCCGCAGCGCCTCGACGAAGCGCTCGCCGGCATCGAGATCGCCGGCCACCGGCCGCGCCTTCTGCCAGGCGTAGCGTTCCCAGTCGCGGCCTTCGCGCTGGAAATACTGCTCCATCGCCGCGAACGACCACGCCACCCGGCCGGCGTTGCCGTACGGCCGCAGGCGCAGGTCGACGCGATGGCTGAAGCCTTCGGCGGTGGGCTCGTCGAGCAGGCGCGCCAGTTGCTGGCCGAGCTTGGCGAAGTAGCTCTCCGCGTCCAGCGCGCGCGCCGGGTCGCGGCCGTCGAATTCGGTGCTGCCGTCGTGCTCGTAGGCGTAGACCAGATCGACGTCGGAGCTGAAATTGAGCTCGCCGCCGCCGAGCTTGCCCAGGCCGAACACGACCAGCCGCACGCGTTCGCCGGCCGGCGTGCGCAGCGCGCCGTAGCGGCGCTCGAACTCGTCCTCGAGCGCGTCGTGGGCCAGGCGCAGGCAGGTCTCGGCCAGTTCGGTGCTGCCGCGCAAGGTGTCGGCGACCGAGTCCAGGCCGAGCGCGTCGCGCCAGATCAAACGGGTGGAACCCGCGGCGCGGTAGCGGCGCAGGCGCGTGGCCCAGTCGGCGCGCCCTTCGGCGTCCAGTTGCGGCGGCGCCGGGACTTGGGCGCCGTCGTCGGCGGCCAGCGCGAGCAGCAGCGCCGGCTGGCGCACCAGGGTGTCGATGGCGAAGTCGCTGACCACCGCGACGCGCGCGACGCGCTGCGCCAGCGCCGCGTCGTCGAGCGCGGCGCGGGCCGGCTCGGAGGCGTTGCGCAGGCGCGCGAGGGCGCGTTCGGTCAGGGCGGAGAAGTCGGCGGCGGCGGTGACGGAAGCAGAATCGTGCATGCGCGGATGATCGCATGGCGATGCGGGACGTCTTGCGCGCGGGCTTGCCAGCACGGCGGCGATGGCGCGGGCGAGAGCGGGTTCGCAGCGGCGCGCTGCGCCGGCTTGCGTCGGATCGCCGCAGCGCCCTTGTGCCCGCGTCGTGTCTATGCGCACGGGCGGCGCGGGCGATAAAAATCGTGGGCAATAAAAAAGCCCGCTCCCGGATGAACCGGTTGCGGGCTTGCTCCCTCCCCCACGTCGGGATGCGGGCTGATCGTGAAGGAAGCGTTATCGGGTTTGCACGCTGCACTGCAAAACAGAACTTGCCGGTTCATTTGAAACGCTCTCGCGTGGATCGGGCCGCGAACGCGAAAACCTTGCGGCGCAAGGCTTGTTACCGATGCCAGGGCAAACCGGTCCGCACCCATTCGCGGCCAGGCCCGCGGCCGGGGCTCGAACCTGAACAGGCGCAGCGCGCCCGATTTGCGCCAAACCGCATTCCACCCGTGCCGCCGGTCGCAGGCGCGATGTGTGCCCGGGCGGGTTGGCCGTCGTATCCCTGGGCGTGTTCGGACACCGCCGCGGCGCCGACCGGACGCCGCGCGATCGCGGCGCACGCCGATCGCAGCCACCGGTCGCATTCGGCGCGATGACGCGATCGCGTTGGTCCAGCCGCGCGCTGCGCCGACCTTCCATCCCGCTTGCGCCATCGCCGTGGATCCGAGCGTCGATCTGCAGATCGACGCACTCCGCGATCCGGCCTTCGCGCCACTGCGGACCCCGCTCCAGACCCGTACTCCAGACCCGCGCCGCAGCATCCGCCGCGTCCGCACGATGCCGCACGCGCTGTCCTCGCGCACAGGCTTTCGCCGTTCATCAAGCGAGCGCGACCGGAGACGGCACGCACTCGGCGCCGCGGCGACGCGCGCAGTGCGATGCGGTTCGCGTTCGGCCACGCACCGCCCGCACAGTCGCGCGTCGCGCGTGTACGGCAGCGGCAGCGCGGCGCCGCAGGGGCAACCAGCACACCGAACCGATCACCGCCGATCCGGCGCAGCGCGCGAGCGCGGCGCGCGCATCGGCACCACCGTGCCGCGACGGCACGCTTCATGCCAACAGGGGTTCCGCATGAACACTTCCGCTTTCCGCTCCCTCCACGCGCCGCCGCGCGCCGCGCTCGCGCTGTGCCTGGCGCTGGCCTTGCCCGGCGCCGCGCTGGCGCAGGACGCGCCCGCCGCCGCTACCGCCGAACGCGTCGCCGCGCCGCCGGTGCTGGCGCGCATGCTGCGCTCCACCGACGCGGCCGCGACCACGCAGAAGCTGCTCACCAGCGCCGGCGCGCAGCCGCTGGACACGCGCGAGGCCAAGCTCGAACTGGTCGTCGGCATGACCCGCTCGAAGATCTGGAACCCGGCCACCTCGCGCTACGACACCGTCGAGCTGCGCTCCTACCAGAGCCCGGGCACCCATCCGGCGATTCCCTTCGTCGCGCCCACCGTGGTCACCGCGCCCGGCGAAACCGTGCGCATCGCGCTCAAGAACGACCTCAAGCCCGAACCCGACTGCGCCCAGCCGAGCATCAACACGCCGCACTGCTTCAACTCCACCAACCTGCATTCGCACGGCCTGTGGGTCAGCCCGACCGGCAACAGCGACAACGTGCTGCTGACGCTGCGGCCGGGCGTGTCGTTCGAATACGAATACAACCTGCCGGCCGACCATCCCTCCGGCACGTTCTGGTATCACCCGCACCTGCACGGCTCGACCGCGCTGCAGGTTTCCAGCGGCATGGCCGGCGCGCTGATCGTGCGCGGCGAACGCCTGCCCTCGCCGACGCGCAACGGCGATCTCGACACCCTGCTGCGCGACGCGTCCAACCAGCCGCTGCCCGAGCGTCTGGTGATGTTCCAGCAGGTCGCCTACGCCTGCCGCGACGGCAAGGGCAACATCAAGACCGCCGCCGACGGCCGCTGGATCTGCGATCCCGGCGACGTCGGCCGCATCGACAACTACGCCGACCAGTTCGGCTTCGGCACCTGGAAGAAATCCGGCCGCTACACCAGCGTCAACGGCGTGGTGCTGCCGACCTTCACCGGCCTGCAGGCCGGCCGCCTGGAGCGCTGGCGCCTGCTGCACGCCGGCGTGCGCGACACCGTCAATCTGCAATTGCGCGAACTGCGCAGCCGCAGCGCGGCGCCGGCGGGGCTGGCCGGCAAGGCGCTGGAGACCTGGGTCGACAAGAACTGCACCGGCCCGGTGCTGAGCCAGTTCGAAGTCGCCGCCGACGGCCTCACCCACGGCCGCATGATCGAAAAGCGCGAGAACGTGCTGCAGCCGGGCTACCGCAGCGACGTGCTGGTGGCGTTCCCCAAGGCCGGCCGCTACTGCGTGATCGACGCGGCCGCGCCGGCCAGCGCCAGCGTCACCCAGGCCGCCGAGGACCGCCAGTTGCTCGGCTTCGCCGATGTCGCCGGTCTGGGCGAGCAGATCGACACGCGCGCGCTGATCCTGCGTCAGCTCAGCGCCTCGGCCGAGCGCAACATGCCCGCCGACGTGCTGCCGCGCGTGCTCGCCGACCTGCGCGACGGCCTCAGGCTGAGCGCGTTCGCGCCGCATCGCGACATCGCCGAGAAAGACGTCGTCGGCACCCAGACGCTCGAATTCAACATCACCAAGGCCGACGAATACCAGATCGACGGCAAGTCCTACGCGCCCAACCAGGCGCGCGACCTGGTGCTGGGCCGCACCGAGGAATGGCAGCTGACGTCCTTGGTCGGCGGCCATCCCTTCCACATCCACGTCAATCCGTTCCAGGTCGTGAAGATCCTCGACCCCAACGGCAACGACGTCAGCGAAACCGGCGAGAAGGACGATCCGCAGTACGCCGGCCTGCGCAACACCTGGAAGGACACCTTGTTCGTCAAACAAGGCTATCGGGTCGTGGTGCGCACCCGCTACGAGCGCTACATCGGCGAATACGTCCTGCACTGCCACATCCTCGACCACGAGGACCGCGGCATGATGCAGAACGTGCGCATGCTGGTGCCCGACGGCAAGGGCGGCGGGATCCTGCCGGGCCACCAGCACTGAGCCGCGCACGGCGACGGCGCGCCGCCGTCGCCGCCGTTGCGAGCGCTCAGCGCTTGCCGCGGCTGTCGTAGTTGTCCGCGTCCTCGTGCAGGATCCGCCGCAGTTCGGCGATCGCCTGCGGCGTTTCCTGCACGCTGTGGCCGGACACCACGATCTTCTCCGACACCGCGCCGTCCAGGTGCGCGCTCGGGTACGGCACCACGCCGTCGCTGGACTGCGCCAGCGGCAGCTTGGGATCGCGCTGGGCCACGATCACGTGGTACGGCAGCCCCGGCTCGACGGCGAGGTCGCGGGTGCTGCGCATGAACAGCGAATTCGGGCTCAGATCGTCCGGCCCGGTCGGCGGGCGGCCCTTGCGGAAGCCGATGCGTTCGAGTTCGTCGGCGCTGACGTGATTGCGCTGGATCAGCTCGGCGGTATCGCGCAGCACGTCGAACGGCAGCCGGATCAGCTTGCGCACCATGCGCAGCGGCCAGCCGTCGGTGACCACCGCGCCGCGCTGCGGCGCGGCCATGAACACCGCGCGGCCGAACTGCGGCATCGGCCGGAACACGGTCAGCTCGCGCACCATCGGGTCGGCGCGCAGCCGCCGCGCGGCGTCGGCCGGCAACTGCGCCAGCGAGGCGTCGATGACCCGCTCGCCGCTGTCGGCCAGCAGCAGGCGCCCGATCACCCCGCCCATGCTGTGGCCGACCAGGACCGCGTCGTGGCTGGCGATGTCGTCGCCCTGCGGGTCGTAGTGGGCGAAGGTGCGCTGCAGCGCCGAGGCGATCGCGGCGCGGTTGGAGAGCATGCCCAGGTTGGTCGGATAGAACACCTGCCACAGCTGGTAGCGGCGGCGCAGGGTTTCGTCGCCGAGCAGTTCGTTGGCCAGGTTCACCCATGCCTCCGGGCTGCTGGCCAGGCCGTGGATCAGCACGATCACGCGCTTGTTCGGATCGTAGGGCTGGTTGAGGTAGACGCGCGGCTGGAACGCGCGCGCCTGCTTGGGCCGCAGCAGGCTCGACAGGCTCAGCCGCGCCAGGTCCGAGCGCGCCAGCCACACGCCGTAGGCCGCCGAGTAGTTCGCCGCCAGCGGGATCCGCCGGCCGGCGATGGTCTCGCTGTCGATGCGGTAAGGGTTGTAGACGTCCATGCGCGCACGCGCGCTGGCAAGCACGCCGTCCAGGCCGTCGCCGTCGAAGCGCAGGGTCGCGGTGACCGGCAGGTAGCGGGTGTCGCGGTACGGCACGTCCTCGCCTTCGGCGGCATCGCCCGCGGCGGCGCCCGCCTGGGGCGCGACCGCGGCGGCGCCGCCGCGCGAAACCGCGCTGGCCGCGACATGCCCTTCCGAG
>NZ_LXSD01000239.1:0-22429 GCF_017168095.1 Lysobacter enzymogenes
CAGGCCCAGGCGCGCCCGCGCGGCAGGCTGCGGCGCCTGCTGCGCGCCGCGCCGTACCTGGCCGCGATCGCGGTGATCGGCGTGTTCGCCGCCAACCTGGCCTGGCGCGCGTCCGGTTCCAATCAGTGGCAGCTGGAACTGGAGAAAAACGGGGTCAAGGTGTATTCGCTGAAGTCGCCGGGCGCCTACAACAAGCAGTACAAGGCGGTGATGCGCGGCAAGTACACGCTCAACCAGCTGGTCGGCGGCTTGATCGAGAATTCCACCGAGGAGAACTGCAGGCAGCACATCCCCGGCTGCCTGCAGGTGCAGGTGATCCGGCCGTGGAACCCGCGCACGATGTCCGACACCGTGCTGTGGAAGCTGCAGATGCCGCCGCCGTTCGCGCCGCGCGAGTCGGTGATCCGCTCGCAGGTGTCGCAGGATCCCAAGACCCTGGCGGTCACCGTCGACGTCATCGCCGCGCCCAACGCCATCGCCCGCAATCCCGGCGCGGTGCGCCTGACCCATATGCAGAATCAGTGGCTGTACACGCCGCTGGGCGACGGCGAGGTCGAGATCCAGTTCCTGCAGGACATCGACATGGGCGGTTTCTTCCCGGCGATCCTGCTGAACCTGGCCGGCGCGCAGCAAACCTATATGTTCATCCACGACCAGTTGCCCGGGCTGCTGGCCATGCCCGCGGTCAAGCAGGCGCGCTACGACTTCATCCAGGAGGCTCGCTGATGTCCGCCGCCAGCATCGCCGGCGCGCCCAGGCCGCGCCGTTTCACCCTCAAGAAAGCCGCGAAATTCCTGCTGTTCGGCTGCGCCGGACTGATCGTCCTGGGCTGGATCGCCAGCGCCGCCTGGACCGCGTCGGGCGACGACCAGTGGAAGCTGGAGATCGACAAGGACGGCGTGCAGGTCTATTCGTACAAGGCGCCGGGTTCGTTCCTCAAGCAGTTCAAGGGCGTGCGCACCGCCAGGTACAGCCAGAGCCAGATCGCCGCGGCGCTGCTGCTGGACAACGACAGCCTGGACAACTGCCGCGCCTGGATCCCGATCTGCACTGACCTGAAGGTGGTCGAGCGCTACGATCCGCGCATGCAGGGCGATGCGATCCTGTGGACGCTGACCTTGCCCGGCCCGTTCGCCCAGCGCGAGTTCCTGATCAAGACCCACGTCGAACAGGATCCGGCCGACAGGAACGTCTATATCGACGTGATGGCCGACGCGCACAAGCGCCCGCTCGACGATTGCTGCCTGCGCATCGTCCACATCCACAACCGCTGGCGACTCGCGCCCAAGGGCAACGGCGAGATCGAGATCCAGCTGACCCAGGACAACAGCATGGGCGGGTTCTTCCCCGAGCTGCTGGTGAACCTGACCACGGCCCAGGCCACCCACCAGTTGCTGAGCCAGCAGTTGCCGGCGCTGGTGGAGAAGGACCGCTACCGCAACGCCCGGTTCGATTTCATCGCCGAACCCGGCGCGCCCGCGGCCGTCGCCGCGCGCTGAGCCCGCGCCGGCGCGCCATACGCCGGCAACCCCGCACCGACCTTCAGGCCGCGGCCTTCGCCGCCGCGGTTTCGTCCGCCTGCGGCCCGAAAACCCGCTTTTCCGCCGGAATTCGCGCTTTTCGCGCGATCCCGGCCGCATCCGACCGGCTCCCCACACCGCTGCGAGGCAGACACAGATGGACTGGATTACCGAACGCTTCCAACATTTCGGTTCGCGCCCGATCGCGGTCGACGCGGACGGCGAAGTCGGCTACGACGAGTTCGTCTCGCGCATCGCGCGCTGGCGCCAGGCGCTGGTGCGCTGGCAGGTGCGCGCCGGCGACCGGGTCGGCCTGGTCGCCGACTACCACATCGACACGGTCGCGCTGCTGCAGGCGCTGCTGCTGCAAGGCTGCATCGTGATCCCGCTGGCCGAGGACGACCGCGCCCAGTTCGATGAGCGCCTGGCCACGGCCTGCGCGACCAAGCTGCTGACGGTGGCGAGCGAAGGGCCGATCACCCCGGCCACGACCCGCTGCCGCGACCTCAGCGCCTGCGATTCGACCCTGCACGCGCTGCTCAAGCCGATGATCGCCGCCGGCCGCGCGGGCTTCGTGATCTTCACCTCCGGCAGCACCGGCAAGGGCAAGGCGGTGCTGCTGGACTTCGAGCGCATGACCGCGAAGTTCCGCGACAAGGTCCGCGCCGGCATGCGCACGTTGCTGTTCCTCAAGCTCGACCACATCGGCGGGCTCAACACGCTGCTGTCGGTGATCTTCAACGGCGGCACCATCGTCACCAGCCCGAGCCGCCAGGCCAAGGACATCTGCGCGACGATCGAGCGCCACGCGGTCGAGCTGCTGCCGACCACGCCCTCGTTCCTGACCATGCTGCTGATGTCGCAGGTCCATCGCGAGCACGACCTGTCCTCGCTCAAGGTCGTCACCTACGGCACCGAGGTCATGCCCAACTCGACCCTGGCCAGCCTGCACCGCACCTTCCCGAACATCGCGTTGAAGCAGACCTACGGCCTGTCCGAGCTCGGCATCCTCGCCACCCAGTCGCGCGATTCCTCGTCCAGGTGGATGAAGATCGGCGGCGAAGGCTTCGAACTGAAGGTGCGCGACGGCACCCTGTGGATCCGCAGCGAGCAGGCCATGCTCGGCTATCTCAACGCGCCCAGCCCGTTCGACGAGGAGCGCTGGTACAACACCGGCGACCGGGTCGAAGTGGATGGCGATTACTTCCAGATCCTCGGCCGCGAATCGGAAATCATCAACGTCGCCGGCGAGAAGGTGTTCCCGATCGAGGTCGAGAGCTTCCTGCTGACCCTGGACAACGTGCGCGACGTGGTCGTGCGCGAGAAGCGCAGCCCGGTGGTGGGGCAGATGATCTGGGCCGAATTCGTGCTCGACCGCGCCGAGGAACCGGCCGAGTTCAAGCGCCGGGTGATCGCCCAGTGCCAGGGCCAGCTGGCGCCGTTCAAGGTGCCCGGCTTCATCACCATCGCCAGCGCCGACAGCCTGGTCGGTTCGCGCTTCAAGAAGATCCGCAAGCTGGCCGCGCCGGCTTCCAACGATGCCGCGCGCGAGGGTGCGGCGCCCAACGACATCGCGCCGGCCGAGGCCGTGGCCTGAGCGCGCACAAGGACATCGCATGAGCCAGATCGAAATCAATCCGCGCAAGGTGGTGGTGGTCAGCGGCGGCAGCAAGGGGCTGGGACTGGACATCTGCCGCAGCCTGCTGGCGCTGGGCTACCGCGTCGCCACCTTCAGCCGCAAGCGCACCGCCGAGGTCGAGGCGCTGTCGCAACGCCATCCCGACGACTTCCATTGGGAAGCCGTCGACATCGCCGAAGACGCGCAATTGGCCGGTTTCCTGCAGCGCGTGCGCCAGCGCCTGGGCCGGGTGGGGTATCTGGTCAACAGCGCCGGCATGGCCCACGAAGGCCTGCTGACGATGATGAAGGGCCGCGACGTCGAACGCATGCTGCAGGTCAACCTCGGCGGCGCGATCAATCTTTCCCAGGGCTGCGCCAAGCAGATGATGGTCGGCGGCGCCGGCGTCATCGTCAACGTGTCCTCGGTGGTCGGCGTGCGCGGCTTCAAGGGCGTCGGCGCGTACAGCGCGACCAAGGCCGCGCTCGACGGTCTCACCCGCAGCCTGTCCAAGGAACTCGGGCCGATGGGCATCCGGGTCAACTCGGTCGCGCCGGGCTTCATGGAAACCGAGATGACCTCCGAACTGACCGAGCAGCAGAAGAACCGGATCATCCGGCAGACCCCGCTGGGGCGCCTGGGCACGGTCGAGGACGTGTCCAGCGTGGTCGCCTTCCTGCTCTCCGACGCATCCCGATTCGTGACCGGCCAGACCTTCGTGGTCGATGGCGGCCTTACCGTCTGAGGAGACGACAGCATGAGCAACGACAGCAAAGAAACCGTCCTGCGTACCCTGCGCGCCGTGGCCGAACAGCGCGGCATCGCCTTGCCGGCGCTGCGCGAGGACGCCGAGATCGTCGACGAACTCGGCTTCACCTCGCTCGCGGTCGCGGCCTTGATCGCCAACCTGGAAGAGGAACTGGGCGTGGACCCGTTCCAGGACGAGGACGTGATGATCACCGACATCCGCACCGTCGCCGACCTGTGCCGAGTCTACGAGAACGCGCTGGCGCGCGTGCGCTGAGCGCGCCCGAGGTTCCGCTTCAGCTACCGCCTGTACCGCGCCGCGGCGCGACCGAATCCGCCTGAGAAACGCACGCATGAAGATCAATCGCGAGGATGTCGCCGTCATCGGTCTGTCCGGCCGCTTCCCCGGCGCGGCCGATACGGCCGAGTTCTGGGACGGCCTGTGCGCCGGCCGCGACGCCATCCGCGCGCTCGACGATCAGGCGCTGCGCGCGGCCGGCGTGGCCGAGGCGGAGCTGTCGGATCCGGACTACGTCAAGGCCGGCGCGCCGCTGGACGGGGTGGAGCTGTTCGACGCGGGGTTGTTCAAGGTGTCGCCGCTGGAAGCGGAGCTGATGGATCCGCAGATCCGGCTGCTGCTGCAATGCGCCTGGGAAACCCTGGAAGACGCCGGCTACGGCGGGCGCGAGCCGCGCCGGATCGGCGTGTTCGCCGGCGCCGGCGGCGTGGGCACCAGCTATTTCTCGCATTACGTCAACCGCCTGGGCCGGTTCGAGAAGATCACCGCCAGCCCGACCCATCTGGGCAACGACAAGGATTTTCTCGCCACCTATCTGTCGTACAAGCTCAACCTGACCGGCCCGAGCATGACCGTGCAGACGGCGTGCTCGACCTCGCTGGTGGCGCTGCACCAGGCGCGCCTGAGCCTGATGGCGGGCGAGTGCGACATGGCCCTGGCCGGCGGCGTCAGCGTGCGCGTGCCCAACGGCCACGGCTATCGCTACAAGGACGGCTACATCTTCTCGCGCAGCGGCCGGGTGCGCAGCTTCGACGCCGGCGCCGACGGCGTGGTGTTCGGCAGCGGCATGGGCCTGGTGCTGATCAAGCGCCTGAGCGATGCGCTGCGCGACGGCGACCCGGTGCGCGCGGTGATCAAGGGCTCGGCCATCGGCAACGACGGCAAGGGCAAGATGAGCTACGCCGCGAGCAGCGCGCGCGGGCAGATCGCCTGCATCCGCGCGGCGCTGGCCGACGCCGGCGTCGACGCGGCCAGCATCGGCCTGGTCGAGGCGCACGGCACCGGCACGGCGATGGGCGACCCGGAGGAGGTCAAGGCCTTGTCCGCGGCGTTCCGCGAGGACACCGACGCCAAGGGCTACTGCGCGCTCGGCGCGGTCAAGGCCAACATCGGCCATCTGGAAGCGGCGGCCGGCATCGTCGGCTTCATCAAGGCCGCGCTGGCGGTCGAACGCGGCGTGATTCCGCCGCTGTTGCATTTCCAGCAGGCCAATCCGCGGATCAAGTTCGACGCCACGCCGTTCTTCGTCAACACCCAGGCGCAGCCGTGGCTACAGAAGGGGCCGCGCCGCGCCGCGGTCAACAGCCTCGGCGTGGGCGGCACCAACGCCTTCGTGGTGCTGGAACAGGCGCCGGCGCGCAAGCCCGCGGCCAAGCGCCGCGCCGCCGCGGCGCCGGCGCTGGTGCCGATCTCCGCGTGCAGCGATGACAGCCTGCGCGAGTACGCAGCGCGGCTGGCCAGGTTCATCGCCCGCGCGCAGGCCGACAAGACGCCGCTGGACTTGAGCGAGCTGGCTTGCACCTTGCAGGTCGGTCGCGAAACCTTGGCGCAGCGCGCCGCGTTCGCGGTGTCGTCGCTGGCGCAGTTGCGCGAGCGGCTGGATGCGTTCGCCGCGGGCGGCGAGGGCGACGCGGCCGCCGATCTGCCGGCCTTGGCCGCGCAGTGGCTGGCCGACGGCAATGCCGATTGGGATTCGCTGTATCCCGGCGGGCGCCCGCGCCGGATCGGCCTGCCGACCTACGTGTTCGCGCGCGAGCGTCACTGGATCGACGAGGCGCCGGCGGCGCCGGCGCGGGCGATGCTGCATCCGTTGCTGCACGCCAACACCTCCGACCTCGCCGAGGTCCGCTACAGCTCGCTGTTCCACGGCGACGAATTCTTCCTGCGCGACCATCGCGTGCGCGGCGGCGAAGAGCAAAGCTCGCCGGTTTTGCCTGGCGTGGCCTATCTGGAAATGGCCCGCGCAGCGCTGGCCCAGGCCGGCGTTGGTGGACAGGCTTGGGAACTGCGCGACGTAGTCTGGCTGCAATCGGCGACGATCAGCGGCGAGCGCCGCCTGGACCTGGCGCTGATCGCCCACGCCGAAGCGCGCGTGGATTTCGAAGCCTACGGCGAGCCCGACACCATCCATTGCCAGGGCCGCGCGTTGGCCTGCGAGGAGGCGGCGCCGCCGCGCCTGGATCTCGACGCTGCGCGCTCGACCAGCGCGCAGCAGCGTTGGGACCACGACGCGGTCTACGCCGCGTTCGCCGAGATGGGCCTGGACTACGGCCCGGCGCACCGGCCGATCGTCGAGCTGCAGCGCGGCGGCGGCGAAGCGCTGGCACGGCTGCGCCTGCCGGCCGCGCAGGAGGCCGATGCCGGCCAGTTCGGCCTGCACCCAAGCCTGCTCGACGGCGCGCTGCAGGCCGCGACCTGGCTGCTGATCGATCCCGACGATGCGCCGGAGCGGCCGCTGGTGCCGTTCGCGCTGGCCTCGTTGCGCCAGTATTCGGCGCTGCCGAGCGAACTGCATGTGGTCGCGCGGCGCGCGCCGGGCGAGGGCGGCGCGCTCGATCTGGATCTGTGCGACAGCGATGGCGCGGTATGCGCGAGCTTGCGCGGTTTCCTCGCCCGGCCGTTCGGCAAGAGCGCCCATTCCAGCCTGCGCGCGACCCGCGTCTGGCAGGAGGCGGCGGCGCAGCCGGCGCCCGCGCGCGAGGCCCTGCGAACGGTGATCTGCGGCTTGCCGCAGATCGATCCGGCCGCGATCGATCCGCGGGCACAAGCCGTGGCGCTGGATCCGCAGGCCGATCAAGCGCAGCGTTACACCGCGCTGGCGCAGCACTGCCTGGGCGAACTCAAAGCCGTGCTCAGCGCGCGGCCGCGCGGCGAAGCGGCGTTCCAGGTCGTGGTGCCGGACCGCGGCGAAGACGCCTTGCTGCTCGGCCTGTCGGGCATGCTGCTCAGCGCCGGCGCCGAGAATCCGCGTCTGCGCGCGCAGTTGATCGCGGTGGATCCCGCCATCGACGCGCCGGCCCTGGCCGCGCTGCTGCGCCGCGAGCGCGAATCCGCGCACGAGCCGCTGCTGCGCCTGCGCGCCGGCCGGCGCGAAGCGGCGCGCTGGCAACTGCTGCCGGAGCCGGCCGATGCCGGCGCCGACACCGCGCTGGCGCTGAAGCACGGCGGCACCTACCTGATCACCGGCGGCCTCGGCGGCCTCGGCCTGGTGTTCGCCCGCGACCTGCTGCGCCGTTGCCCCGGCGTGCGCGTGCTGCTGGGCGGCCGCGCCAGCGCGGAAGCGGTGCGCGAATCGCCGCGGCAGGCGGCGCTGGACGCGCTGCGCGGCGAAGGCCTGCAGGTCGAATACGTCCAGCTCGACCTCGACGACGCGGCCGCGCTGCGCGAGCGCCTGCACGCGCTGGCCGCGCGCTACGGCCGCATCGACGGCATCGTGCACAGCGCCGGCGCCATCGCCGACGGACTGATCGCGACCCAGCCGCTGGACGCGCTGGACGCGGTGCTGGCGCCGAAGGTGCGCGGGACGTTCAACCTCGACGCCGCCAGCGCCGAACTGGATCTGGACTTTATCGCCCTGTTCTCGTCGCTGTCGGCGGCGCTCGGCAACGCCGGCCAGGCAGGTTATGCCGCCGCGAACGGCTTCCTCGACGAATTCGCCGGACAGCGCAATCGCCTGGCCGCGGCCGGCGCGCGGCGCGGCCACACCTTGGCCATCGCCTGGCCGTACTGGCGCGAAGGCGGCATGCGCCTGGACGCCGACGGCGAAGCGGCCTTGAGCGCGAGCACCGGCGTGCGCCCGCTGCGCAGCGCCACCGGCCTGCGCCTGTTCCACCGCAGCCTGGCCGAAGGCCGCGAGCGCGTGCTGGTGATGGACGGCGACAGCGCGCGCATGCGCGCCGCGCTCGGCCTCGACGCCGCGCCCGCGCGGCGCGCCGCCACGGTCGATGCAAGCGCCATCGTCGCCACCGCGCCGGCCGGCGACCTGCACGCGCTCGCGCAGCGCCTGCTGTGCGAACGCATGGCCGACCTGCTCAAGTTGCCGGCGCAGCGATTGGACCCGGCCGCGCCGCTGGAAGACTACGGCATCGATTCGATCCTGGCGCTGGACCTCACCCGCCTGCTCGAAGCCAGCTTCGGCGCGCTGCCGCGCACCCTGTTCTTCGAATACCTCAGCATCGCCGAACTGGCCGGCTATTTCGCCCGCGAACACGCCGACACGCTGCGCCGGCTCGATGCCGGCGACGCGGCGCAGGCGCCGGCGACGACGCAGCCCGCGCCGAGCGAATCCACCCCGCGCGCGGGTGCCGCCAGCCTGCGCCGTCCCGCGCTGCGCGCCGCCGCCGACAGCGCGGGCGCGAACCGCTACGCGGACGAGCCCATCGCCATCGTCGGCCTCAGCGGCCGCTACCCGCAAGCGCGCGATCTCGATGCGTTCTGGCGCAACCTGCGCGACGGCCGCGACTGCATCGAGGAAATCCCGGCCTCGCGCTGGAACTGGCGCGACTACTACAGCGAGGACCGCAGCGTCCCCGGCCGCCACTACAGCAAGTGGGGCGGCTTCATCGAGGGCGTGGACGAGTTCGACGCGCGCTTCTTCAACATCGCCCCGATCGAGGCCGAACTGCTCGACCCGCAGGAACGCCTGTTCCTGGAACACGCCTGGATGGCGATCGAAGACGCCGGCCTGACCCGCGCCGCGCTTCAGATCCCCGCCGGCGACGCCCGCGCGGCGCAGGAACTGGCCGGGCAGGTCGGCGTCTACGCCGGCGTGATGTACGGCGAATACCAGCTGATCGGCGCGGAAAACAGCCTGCGCGGCAAGCGCATGGGCTTCGCCAGCAACCCGGCCAGCGTCGCCAACCGGGTGTCGTACGCGCTGAACCTGCACGGCCCGAGCATGACCGTGGACACGATGTGCTCGTCCTCGCTCAGCGCGATCCACCTGGCCTGCCAGGACCTCAAGCTCGGCCGTACCGACGCGGCCATCGCCGGCGGCGTCAACGTCACCGTGCATCCCAACAAGTACCTGATGCTCAGCGCCGGCCAGTTCATCTCCGGCGACGGCCATTGCCAGAGCTTCGGCGAAGGCGGCGACGGCTATATCCCGGGCGAGGGCGTCGGCGCAGTGGTGCTCAAGCGTTTGTCGGACGCGCAGCGCGACGGCAACCGCGTCTACGGCCTGATCCGCGGCAGCGCGCTCAGCCATGGCGGCAAGACCAACGGCTATACCGTGCCCAATCCGCAGGCGCAGGCCAGCGCGATCCGCCAGGCGCTGCGCGAGTCGGGCCTGCCGGCGCGGCGCATCGGCTATGTCGAAGCGCACGGCACCGGCACCAGGCTCGGCGATCCGATCGAGATCGCGGCGCTGACCAAGGTGTTCCGCGAGAGCAGCGGCGACAGCGGTTTCTGCCTGATCGGCTCGGCCAAGTCCAACATCGGCCATTGCGAGGCCGCGGCCGGCATCGCCGGCTTGACCAAGGTGTTGCTGCAATTGCAGCACGGCCAGATCGTGCCGTCGCTGCATTCGGCCAGGCTCAATCCGCATATCGACTTCGCCGCCACGCCGTTCGTGGTCAACCAGGGCCTGCGCGACTGGCCGGCGCCGCTGCACGAAGGACGCGCGCTGCCGCGCGTGGCCGGCATCTCTTCGTTCGGCGCGGGCGGCTCGAATGCGCACCTGATCGTCGAGGAATACCTCGCGCCCGTATCGGCAACCGTGTCGGCGCCGGCGGCGGATGCGGCGCAGATGCTGCCGTTGTCGGCGCGCACCGCAGAACAACTGCGGCGCAAGGCCGCCGACCTGCTGGCGTGGCTGGAGCAGCCCGGCCGCGAAGTCGTGCTGGCCGATCTGGCCTATACCTTGCAGAGCGGCCGCGAGGCGATGGACGAGCGCATGGCCGTGATCGCCGATTCGCCCGCGCAGTTGCGCGAACGCCTGCGCGCCTGGCTCGACGGCGACGAGCGCGAGGTTCACCGCGGGCAGGCCAAGGCCAGCCGCGAGCGCCTGGCCGACGCCGTGCAGGGACTGGACCTGGCCGTCGCGCTGGCGCAATGGCGCGAGCGCGGCGAACATGCCGCGCCGCTGCGGTTGTGGGCGCTGGGCCTGGAACTGGACTGGGCGGCGCTGCGGCCGTTGGGCGCGGCTACGCGTCGTATGCTGGCGCTGCCGGCATACCCGTTCGCGCGCCAGCGCCATTGGATCGAACCGGTCGCGGCCGACAAGGCCGCGGCGCGTATCGACGCCTTGCATCCGCTGCTGCACAGCAACGAATCGGGCATCGACCGCTGCGCTTACTCGGCCCGTTTCGACGGCGACGAATTCTTCCTCGCCGCCGGCGCGCTCAGCGAAGCGGCCTGTCTGGAAATGGCGCGCGCCGCGGTCGCGCACGCGCTGGCGCCGTCGCGTCCGGGGTTGCAACTGCAATTGCGCGAGTTGGCCTGGGCGCAGCCGCGTCGGGCGCCGGTCGACGGGAGCTATCGGATCAGCCTGTTCGAGCCGCGCGGCGAGCGCGTGCGCTTCGAGATCCATAGCGGCGACGGCGCGGACGAAGTCGTGCACTGCCAGGGCGTCGCGGTTTACGTCGAGCCGATCAATGCCGACGCCATCGCGGCTGGCGCGACCGAGCTGGCCCTGCCGGCGGCGCTGGCCGGCGGACTGGGCGACTACGCGCTGCATCCGGCGCTGCTGCAAGCCGCGTTCGCCGCGGCCTCGGCGCAGGCGCCGCTCGGCCTGGATTCGCTGAGCGTGCTCGGCGCCGCCGCGGCGCCGTCGCGGCTGGCGCTGCGTCCCGCGAGCGGCGCTGCGCAAGCCTTCGATCTGGACCTGTGTGCGGCCGATGGCCGGGTGTGGGCGCAGTTGCGCGGATTGCGCTTCGCTGCGGCGACGGCCCGAGCCGGTTCGGACGCGACTGCCACTTTGCAAACGACCGTCGCAGCAACCCCTTCGGCCGCGGTTGTCGCCCCGGCCAATATCGCCCCGCGCCGCATAACCTTCGCCGCGCCGGCGCCCGCCGTGCTCGCCGCCGAGGTCGTCGATGCCGCACCGGCGAGCCTGGACAAGCCGCGCGCGATCGCGCTGGCGCCGGCCGCCGCCGCAGCGGGCTGGCCGGCCTCCGCGACGGCCAAGCCGCGCGTGAGCCTGTCCGCAGCGGGCGCCGCCATCGCGAGCGCGCCGCAATCGCCGTTGCGCGGGGACATCGCGCTGTTCGATGAAGGGCAGGGCGTGTTCGCGCTGCATCTGCACGGCGGCCGTGGCTTCGACGCCGAGGCGGCGGCGACGCTGGCCCAGGCGCTGCGCGCCGCCGCCGCCGAGCCATCGCTCAAGGCCTTGCTGGTGCTGGCGGCGCCCGGCGCGCTCGCCGGCGGCGACGCCGCCGTGCACGCGGCCGCGCTGGACGCCGGGCTGTATCGGGCCGCCGCCGAGTTCCCGTATCCGCTGATCGCCGCATTGCGCGGCGACGCCGACGGCCCGGGTCTGCTGTTCGCTGCGCTGGCCGACGCGCTGGTCTGTGCCGAGCAAGGCCGCTACGCGCTGGCGTCGAACGAGCGCGGCCTGCCGCCGCGGTTCGCGCGCGAACTGGCGCGCCTGCGCTTCGGCCGCGCCCTGGCCGACGATCTGTTGCTGCGTCCGCGCGGCGCGCTCGGCCGCGAACTGGCGCAGGCAGGTTGGACCTGCAGCGTGCTCGCCGCCGACGCGGTGGAGGCGCACGGTCGCGCCTTCGCCGCCGATCTGGCCGCCAAGTCGGCGAGCGCGCTGGGCTTGCTCAAGCAGGAACTCGCCGCGCCTTTGCTTGAAGCCGCTTGCGCCCTGGCGCCGATCGACGCGGCCTCGGCCGGCTCGGAACCCGAACTCGCGGACGCCGCCGCGCCGGAGCTTCCGGCTGCCGCGCAAGGCATCCGCGCGTATCCGCTCGACGCCGGCGTGATGGCGCTGGAAGTGCGCGCGCAAGCCGGCGCGGCTTGGACCGACGAGGTCCGTCGTCTGCTCGCCGCGCTCGCGGCGGACGTCGCTTGCCGCGGCGTCGTGCTCGCCTGCGTGGACGCGCTGCCGGCGCCGTCGGCAGAGCAGGACGCATTCGCTTCGTTGCAGGCCCTGGCCGAGGCCGTGGCCGCGCTCGACCGCCCGGTGATCGCCGCGTTGCCCGCCGGTGCCGACGGTGCCGCGTGGCTGGCGGCATTGCTGTGCGACGGCGTGGTGTACGCGCAGGACGCCGGCTACGACGCGCACGGCCTGTTCGACGACGCCGCGCTCGCCGCGCCGGCGCTGAGCGTCTTCGCCGCCCGTCTTGGCGAAGCGCCCGCGCGGCGCCTGCTGCTGGGTGGGCTGCGCCTCGACGGCGCCGCGCTCGCGCGCGAGGCCCAGGCCGTGCGCGCGGCGCCGGCGAGCGAAGCCATCGCCGACGCCGGACGCCTGGCGGCCGAACTGGCGCAATGGCCGCGCGCCGAACTGGCGCTGTGGAAGCGCGCCGAAACCGCGCTGTTCGCGCAGGCGACCACGCAGGCCACGGCCGAGCAATCCGCGCAGGATGAGGGCGAACCCGCCGCCGGCGCGATCGACCTGGATTCGCAGGCGATCTCGGCGCGATGGCACCCGGGTGGCGTGCTGGAAATCGGTATGCACGACCGCTCGTCGCGCAACATGTTCTCGCCCGAATTCTCGCGAGGCCTGCGCGCAGCGTTCGCCCACGCCGAATCGCCGGCCTGCCGCGCGGTCGTGCTGAGCGGCTTCGAACGCTATTTCGCCGCCGGCGGCACCCGCGACACCTTGCTGGCGATCCATCAGGGCCGCGCCCGTTTCACCGACGACAAGGTGTTCGAACTGCCGCTGCGCTGCCCGGTGCCGGTGGTCGCGGCGATGCAGGGCCACGCGGTCGGCGCCGGCTGGGCGCTGGGCATGTATGCCGACGTGGCGCTGTTCTCCAGCGAAAGCCGCTATTTCAGCCCGTACATGGGCTATGGCTTCACTCCGGGCGCCGGTTCGACCCTGTTGTTCGCGCAGCGCATCGGCCGCGACCTCGCCCGCGAAAGCCTGCTGAGCGCGCGCGAATACGCCGGCGACGAACTGGTCGCGCGCGGCCTGCGCCAGCCGCTGAGCGCGCGTGCGCAGACCGTCGCCGAGGCGCTGGCGTTGGCGGCGCGCATCGCCCGCCTGCCGCGTGCGCGCCTGCTCGCGCTCAAGCGCGAATGGAACCGCGCACTGGAGGCGGGCCTGGAGCAGACCTATGCGCACGAACTGGCGATGCACGAGCGCACCTTCGTCGGCCAGGCCGAGACGCTGGCGCTGATCGAGCGCAGCTTCGCCGCGCCCGGCGAGGCGGCGGCCGTTCCGCTCGCCGCGGCATCGGCCGCCGCCGCCGCCGCCCCGCTCGCGCTCGCCGACATCGTCGCCGAGCTGCGCCGTTCGCTCGCGCACGAGCTGCGCCTGCCGGAAGAGGAGATCGGCGCGGACGAGGAGTTCGTCGTCCTCGGCCTGGATTCGATCACCGGCGTCACCTGGATTCGCCGCGTCAACGAGCGCTACGGCACCGCGATCGAGGCGATCCAGGTGTACAGCCATCCGACCCTGCAGCGGCTGGCGCAGCATGTGCGGTCGCTGGCCGTCGCTGCGCCGGCGCTCGCTCCGGCGCCCGCAGCGGCGGTCGCAAGCGAGCGCGATGCCGGCGCGGACGTCGCGGCCACCCTGCGGCGCCTGCTGGCCGAAGAGCTGCGCCTGTCCGAGCAGGACATCGGCGCGGACGAGCCGTTCGTCGACCTCGGCCTGGATTCGATCACCGGCGTGACCTGGGTACGGCGCATCAACGAGCGCTACGGCACCGCGATCGAAGCGGTGCAGGTCTACAGCCATCCGACCCTGGCGCGGTTGAGCGCGTTCGTCGCCGACAAAGCCGGCGCGCTCGCAGCGCCCGCGGACTGCGCGCCCGCACCGATCTCGGCGAACGCCGGCACCGCGCCGGACGCGCAACCGGACGCCGAGCCGGCCCGCGTCGTCCTCGCCGCACAAAGACACAACGCCCGCCGCAGCAGCGCCGCGTCCGCCGACGCCATCGCGGTGATCGGTATGTCCGGCCAGTTCGCCCAGGCGCGCGATCTGGAACAGTTCTGGGACAACCTCGCCAACGCGCGCGACTGCATCGCCGAAGTGCCGGCGCAACGCTGGGATCTGGCCCGCTACTACCAGCCCGGCGATGCGGTGCCGGGCAAGACCAACAGCCGCTGGCTCGGCGCGCTGGAGGATTACGACCGCTTCGATCCGGCGTTCTTCAACATCTCGCCGCGCGAGGCGCGCAGCATGGATCCGCAGCAGCGCCTGTTCCTGCAGGCCTGCTGGCACGGCATCGAGCACGCCGGCTACAACCCCAAGGCGCTGGCCGGCAGCAACTGCGGCGTGTTCGTCGGCTGCGCGGCCGGCGACTATCACCAGCTCTCGCGCCGCGAGCGCTTGAGCGGGCAGGGCTTCACCGGCGCGGCGCCGTCGATCCTGGCCGCGCGCATTTCCTATTTCCTCGACCTGCACGGGCCGAGCCTGGCGGTGGACACCGCCTGCTCGTCGTCGCTGGTGGCGCTTGCCAACGCTTGCGACAGCCTCGCCAGCGGCGCGACCGATCTGGCCCTGGCCGGCGGCGTCAACGTCATGGCCGGCCCGGCGATGCACATCATGACCGCGCAGGTCGGCATGCTCGGCGCCGGCGGGCGTTGCCGCACCTTCGACGCCGCCGCCGACGGCATCGCCCTGGGCGAGGGCGTCGGCGTGGTGGTGCTCAAGCGCCTGGCCGACGCCGAGCGCGACGGCGACTGCATCCACGGCGTAATCGAGGCCTGGGGCGTCAATCAGGACGGCCGCAGCAACGGCATCACCGCGCCCAATGCCGACGCCCAGGCGCGGCTGCAGGGCGAGGTGTATCGGCGCTTCGGCGTCGACCCGGCCGGCATCCAGCTGATCGAGGCGCACGGCACCGGCACCGCGCTCGGCGATCCGATCGAAGTGGCGGCGCTGAAGACCTCCTTCGCCGCGCACACCGCGCGCAGCGGCTACTGCGCGCTGGGTTCGGTCAAGAGCAACATCGGCCACTGCCTGTCCGCGGCCGGCGTGTCGGGCGTGCTCAAGCTGCTGCTGGCGCTGCGCCACCGGCAACTGCCGCCGACCCTGCATTTCTCCACGCTCAACCCGCACATCGCGCTCGACGGCAGTCCGTTCTACGTCAACGACCGTCTGCGCGAGTGGAACGTCGAAGCCGGTGCGCGCCGACGCGCCGCGATCAACGCGTTCGGCTTCAGCGGCACCAATGCGCACGCGGTGATCGCCGAATATCGGCCGCGACCGGCGGCCGCATCCGCGCGCGGCGCGGTGCTGGCGCCGCTGTCCGCGGCCACGCCGGAGCAGTTGCGGCACAAGGCGCGCGAGCTGCTGGTGCGGGTCGAGGCCGGGGTCGAAGACTTGGCATCGCTGGCGTACACGCTGCAAGTCGGACGCGAAGCGATGGGCGAACGCGCCGCTGTGGTCGCGAGCGATGCGGCGGGTCTGGCGCGCGGATTGCGCGTGCTGGCCGAAAGCGACGATGCGGCCGCGCTGCGCGCCGCCGGTGTACTGCGCGGCCGCGCGGGCACGGACAAGGACACCCTGGCCGCGTTCGCCGCCGAGCCGGATTTCCAGCGCATGCTCGAGCGCTGGATCGACGGCGGCGAACTGGCGCGCCTGGGCGAGCTGTGGGTCAAGGGGCTGGCGCTGGACTGGCGCCGCTTCCATGCCGCCGGCGCGCCGCGGCGGATGGCCTTGCCGCTGCATCCGTTCGCGCGCGAACGCTATTGGATCGAGGCCGAAGACGAAGCCGCTGCGCCAATGCCGCCGGTCGCGCCGGCCGCACCGCTCGCCGAGCCGGCTGCGGTGCAGACGACGCACGCGGCTGCGGCCACGTTCGTCGCCGAAGCCGCCGACCCGGCCCGCAACGACGCCGCTGCGTTGGAACGACTGCAGGCGCAGCTGCGCGAGAGCCTTGCCGAGGCCTTGTTCATGCGTGCGGCCGAGATCGGCCTGGACAAGCCGTTCAACGAACTCGGGCTGGATTCCATCGTCGGGGTGGAGTGGGTCAATGCGCTGAACCGGCAACTGGGCTGCGAACTGTCGGCCACGCGCATCTACGACTATCCCAGCGTGCGGGCGCTGGCGACGTATCTGCTTGCGGCTGCGCCGTCGGCGAAGACGGCCGCGGTCGCGGCGGCGACGGCGATGGCGCCGGTCGCGGCGACGCTGCGGGCTGCGCCCGCCGCGTTGCGCGAGGAACTGCGCGAGAGCCTCGCCGAAGCGCTGTTCATGCGTCCGGCCGATATCGGCTGGAGCAAGAGCTTCGCCGAGCTGGGCCTGGATTCCATCGTCGGGGTGGAGTGGATCAAGAATATCAACCGCCGCTACGGCACCGCGCTGTCCGCGACCCGGGTCTACGACTATCCGAGCATCGACCTGCTGGCGGCGTTTCTGGCCGAACAGACCGGCGCGGTCGGCGCCGCCGCCGTCGTCGAAGCGCCCGCGCCGGCCGCTGCGCCGCAGGCGCCGGCCCGCGCCACCGACGAACTCCAGCGCGAGCTGCGCGACAGCCTCGCCGAGGCCTTGTACATGCGCCCCGGCGACATCGGCCTGGACAAGTCGTTCACCGAGCTGGGGCTGGACTCCATCGTCGGCGTGGAGTGGATGAAGCAGGTCAACCAGCGCTACGGCACCCAGATCGCCGCGCTGCGGGTCTACGACTACCCCAGCGTCCGCTCGCTGGCGGCGCATCTGCTCGAACACCTGCCGGCCGCGCCGGCCGCGGCCTTGCGCGCGCATGCGCCGGCGCGCAGCGCCGAGGCCGCCGCCGGGGTGTTCGCGCCGCTCGCCACGCCGGCCGCGCCGAGGTCCGATTACTTCGGTGCGGGCGAACGCAGCGGCGATTTCGCCGCCGACGGCGAGCTGTCGCTGCTGTACCGGATCGCCCCGGAGCGCAACGTCGGCCTGCGCGAGCACGTAGTGTTCGGCCGCCATTTGCTGCCTACCGATGCCTATGTCGAACTGCTGCTGGCCGCGTTCGCCGAACATTTCGGCGATACCGCTGTGGCGCTGCGCGATCTGGCGCTGGCCAATCCGCTGCTCGGCGAACCCGGCAGCGAACGCCGCCTGCGGCTGACCTTGCGCCGCCACGCCGAAGGCCTGCAGTGCTTCGTGCGCTCGTCCGCCGCCGCGGACGGCGGCGACGAAACCCTGCATCTGAGCGGCCTGCTGGTGCCGGCCGACGCGACCGCGCCGGTTGCGCTGCGCCGCGAGTTCGCGGTCGAGCGACGCCTGGCGCGCAGCGAGATCGCCACCAACGCCGGCGACTGCTACGCGCCGCTGCACGAACTCGCCTTCGGCGCCGATGCCGCGTCCGGCCGCATCCGCAGCGCAGCTGGCGCACGCTTCCACGCCGATCCCTTCGCGCTGTACGGCGCGTTGTGCACGGCGATCAACGCCGCCGGCCATATCGCCGCGCAGCGCTACGGCGCCCACGACGACCAGTTCCTGCCGCACCGCCTCGGCCGCGTCGTGGTCGCCGCCGGCGCGGCCGAAGCCAGCGACTTGCACAGCCACGCCGAACTGCGCCGCGCCGAGGCCGACGCGCTGGAGTTCGACGTCGAACTCAGCGACGCCGCCGGCCGGGTGCGCGCGCGCCTGGACGGGCTGGTGCTGCGCCGGGTCGGCCGCGCCGCGTTGCAGCGCCGCGACATCGTGCGTCGCGAATCAACGAACGCGTTGCCGGCGCCTCGCGCCGTCGCGGCCGCGAGCGAAGCGCGCAACGCCGACAAGATCGCCATCGTCGGCATGTCCTGCCGGTTCCCGAAGAGCGAAGACCTGGACGCGTTCTGGGACAACCTCGCCCAGGGCCGCGACTGCATCGGCGAGATCCCGCCGCAGCGCTGGGCCGGGCAGGGCGACTGGTTCCATCCGGACCCGCGCCACCCGCGCACCTCGTACTCGAAGTGGGCCGGCCTGCTCGACGACATCGCCGCGTTCGATCCGCTGTTCTTCGGCATCTCGCCGGCCGAGGCCGAGCTGATCGACCCGCAGCAGCGCATCTTCCTGGAGCAGTGCTGGAAGGCGATCGAACACGCCGGCTACGCGCCGGGCGCGCTGTCGGGGCAGGCCTGCGGCGTGTACGTGGGCTGCGCCGCGGGCGACTACGCGCGGGTGCTCGGCGCGGCCGGCCAGGACGGCGCGGGCGCGGCGTTCATGGGCACCTCCAGCGCGATCCTGGCCGCGCGCATCGCCTATTTCCTCAACCTCAAGGGCGCGGCGCTGGCGGTGGACACGGCCTGTTCGTCGTCGCTGGTCGCGCTGCACCTGGCCTGCGAGAGCATCCGCAGCGGCGAGAACGCCTGGGCGCTGTGCGGCGGCATCAACCTGCTGACCACGCCGATCGGCCACGTGCTGACCTCGCAGGTCGGCATGCCCTCGCGCGACGGCCGCTGCGCCGCGTTCGACGCCTCCGCCGGCGGCATCGTGTTTTCCGAAGGCTGCGGCGTGGTGCTGCTGAAGTCGCTGGCGCAGGCGCAGGCCGACAACGACCGCATCCTCGGCGTGATCGAGGGCTCGGGCATCAACCAGGACGGCAAGACCAACGGCATCACCGCGCCGAGCGCGCAGGCGCAGGAGCGGCTGCTGAGCCAGGTCTACGCGCGTCACGGCATCGACCCGGCGCGGATCGGCTATGTGGAAGCGCACGGCACCGCCACCGCGCTCGGCGACCCGATCGAAGTCGATGCGCTGCGCACGGTGTTCGACCGCGCCGGCGCGGCCGCGGGCGGCTGCGCGCTAGGCTCGGTCAAGAGCAACATCGGCCACACCGGCTTCGCCGCCGGCGTGGCCGGGGTGATCAAGGTGCTGCTGTGCCTGCAACAGCGCGAGCTGGTGCCGACCGTGCATTACACGAAGGCCAATCCGCATATCCGCTTCGAGGATTCGCCGTTCTACGTCAATACCGAGCGCCGCGACTGGCGCAGCGACAGCCGTCGCCTGGCCACGGTCAGCTCGTTCGGCTTCAGCGGCACCAATGCGCACGTGGTGATCGGCGAGCACGTCGCCGCCGAAGAGGCTGCGCCCGCGGCCGGGCCGGCGCTGCTGCCGCTGTCGGCGCGCAGCGCGGCGCAGTTGCGCGCCAAGGCCGCCGATCTGCTGGCCTGGCTGCAGCGCGAGCCGGCGCCGGATCTGCAGCGCCTGGCCTACACCCTGCAGGTCGGCCGCGATGCGATGGAGCATCGCCTGGGCTGCATCGCCGCCGATGCGGAGCAGTTGCGCGCGCAGTTGCAGGGCTGGCTCGACGGCCGGCCGCGCGTGCCCGGACTGGAACACGGCCGCGCCGACGGCGAGGACCGCACCCTGGCGGTGTTCGCCGCCGACGAGGACATGCGCGCGGTGTTCGAGCAATGGATCGAGCGCGGCCAGCTGCCCAAGCTGCTGGAGCTGTGGGTGCGCGGCCTGGACATCGATTGGCGTCGCCTGCACCGCGGCCGCGCGCCGCGGCGGCTGTCGCTGCCGGACTATCCGTTCGCGCGCGACCGCTGCTGGGTGCAGCCGGTCGCGTCCGCGGCGGCTGCGGCGACGCAGGCGCGGCTGCATCCGCTGCTGCACCGGAACACCTCCGACCTGAGCCTGCAGAGCTACCGCAGCGGCTTCGACGGCAGCGAGTTCTTCCTCGCCGACCATCGCGTGCGCGGCCGCCGGGTGCTGCCGGCGGTCGCGCAACTGGAAATGGCGCGCGCGGCCTTCGCCGACGCCTTGCCGCTGAGCCAGGACGGCGCGCTGTTGGAACTGCGCCACGTCGCCTGGGCGCAGCCGCTGAGCGTGGACGGGCCGTGCGAGGTCGGCATCGCCGTCTACGCCGAGGACGACGGCGCGCTGGGCTTCGAGATCTACAGCCACGATGCCGACGCCGACGACGAAATCCTGCATTGCCAGGGCCGCGGCGCGGCGATCGCGGCGCCCGCGCCGGCGCCGCTGGACCTCGTCGCGCTGCGCCAGCGCATGCGCGCAGGCCGCAACGAGGCCGCCGCGTTGTATCCGCACCTGGCCGGCAAGGGGCTGGAGTACGGCCCGGCGTTCCAGGGTGTGGTCGCGATCGAACGCGGCGCCGGCGAAACCCTGGCCGAACTGCGGTTGCCGGGCGCGGCCGCCGGCGAGGGCTACGTGCTGCATCCGAGCCTGCTCGACAGCGCGCTGCAGGCCTCGATCCCGCTGATCGAGGCCGCGTCCGCCGGCGCCGTCGCGCTGCCGTTCGCCCTGGAATCGCTGCGCGCGTTCTCGCCGTGCGCGCCTCGCATGCACGCCTGGGTGCGCTACGCCGCCGACGGCGCGGCCGAACCGGGATCGGGCCGGGTGATCAAGGTCGACATCGATCTATGCGACGACGAAGGCGCGGTGTGCGTGCAGATGCGCGGCTTCGCGTCGCGTCCGCTGCCGCCGGACGCCCCCTGCGCCGACGAATTCAACGCCGCACAAGCCGTGGAACTGGGTTGAGCACATGAGCCAAGAACGGATGGGAACTGCGACCGAAGCAGGAATGAGCGATGCGGCTGCTACTGCGGACGACCGCGTGCTGATGGCCGCGCCGGTGTGGGCCGCGCAGTCCGTGAGCGCGGCGTCGACGTCGTCCGACGCGCATGCGGTGCTGCTGTACGGCTGGCCGCAGGCCATCGTCGCGGCGCTGCGTGCGGGCTGGCCGCAGATGCAGTGGATCGATCTGGGCGTGGGCGGCGATCGCGGCGATGCGGCTGTGGCCTACGCGCAGCTCGCGCGCGGCTGCCTGCAAGCGGTGCAGTCGCTGTTGCAGCGCAAGCCGATGCCGCGTACGCGAGTGCAGTTGGCCGTCGCCGACGGCGGCGACGCTGCGACGGCGACCGGGCTGGGCGGCTTGTTCTCCAGCGTCGGCCTGGAGAATCCCGACCTGATCGGCCAGGTGCTGTTGCTGCCCGCGGACAGCGACGCCGCCGCACTGGAAGCGATCCTGTGCCGCGAACGCGAGGCCGCGCCGGAACCGCTGCTGCGCCATGCCGGCGGCCAGCGCTGGGTAAGGCGCTGGGAGGTGCTGGATCCGGCGTCCGCGCATGCAGCCGACAGCCTGTTCAAGCACGACGGCACCTATCTCATCAGCGGCGGCCTCGGCGGCCTCGGCCGTTTGTTCGCGCGCGAGATCCTGTCGCAGTGCCCGGCCGCGCGCATCGTCCTGTGCGGACGCTCGCGGCCCGACGCCGCCGGCGAAAGCGCGCTGGCGCAGTGGCGCGAGAGCGGCGCGCGCGTGGATTACCTGCAGGCCGACATCGCCGACGAAGCGGCCTGCGAGCGCCTGATCGCGCAGATCCAGGCCGACGGCGGCCGCCTGCGCGGCATCGTCCATGCCGCCGGCGTGCTGCGCGACGATTTCGCGCTCAAGCTGAGCGCTCAGCGGCTCGACGAAACCCTGGCGCCGAAGGTCGCCGGCGCGGTCGCGCTGGATCGCGCCAGCCGCGCCGTGGATCTGGACTTCTTCTGCCTGTGCTCGTCGATCGCGGCCTGGGCCGGCAACCTCGGCCAGAGCGGTTACGCCGCGGCCAATGGTTTTCTCGATGCTTACGCGCAGCGCCGCGCTGAGCTCGCGGCGGCCGGCGAACGCCGCGGCCGCAGCCTCAGTATCGGCTGGCCGCACTGGCGCGACGGCGGCATGGGCACCGACGCCGCCAGCATGGCCGCGCTGCGCCAGCGCACCGGGCTGGGTTCGCTCGCCACCGCGCAGGCGATGCGCGCGTTCGCGCAACTGCTGGCGGCGGGCCCGGCGCAGGCGCTGGTGCTGTCTGGCGACGAAGCGGCGCTGCGCGCGGCGTTGCGCACGGCGGCACCGACCGTCGCGACGCCGTCGCGCGCCGAACCTGCGCCGCAGCAGGCCGCCGCCATCGACGACGCCGAGCTGGAGCGCCGCACGCGCGAGTTCCTGCGCGCCGAGTTCGCCGCCGTGCTCAAGCTGCCGGCCGAACGCATCGAGGCGCGCGCGCCGCTGGAGAAATACGGGATCGACTCGATCCTGGCGATGAGCCTGACCGCGCGCCTGGAAGCCAGCTTCGGCACGCTCGCCAAGACCTTGTTCTTCGAGTACTTGAGCCTGGACGAGCTCAGCGGCTACTTCCTGCGCGCCCACGCGGCCACGCTGCAGGCGATGTTCGCGCCCGCGGCGGCGGCACCCGCGGCGCCCGCCGCCGTGGCCGCAGCGGCGACGA
>NZ_LXSD01000240.1:0-6139 GCF_017168095.1 Lysobacter enzymogenes
GACGCCGGCCAGGCCCGGCGCGCGGCCCAAGCCGCGGCCGGCGCCGGACGCCAGCCTGGACGTCTACGCCGAACCCGGCGAGCGCATCGACATCGGCGGCGGGCGCAAGCTCAACCTGCGCTGCAGCGGCGCCGGCGCGCCGACCGTGCTGCTGGAGGCCGGCTTCGGCTCCGACTCGCTGGCCTGGGCCAGGGCGCAGCCGCAGATCGCCCAACGCAACCGGGTGTGTTCCTACGACCGCGCCGGCCTGGGCTTCAGCGACGGCGGGCCGCTGCCGCGCGACCTCAAGGCCGACGTCGCCGACCTGCGCGCGCTGATCGACGCGGCCGACCTCGACACCCCGCTGATCCTGGTCGGCCATTCCTACGGCAGCCAGCTGGTGCGCCGCTACGACGAGCTGTATCCCAGGCAGGTGGCCGCGCTGGTGCTGGTGGATCCGCCGGAGCAGAACGTCGGCGAATTCTCCGCCTCCTACGCCAAGACCGAAGCGCAGATGGCGCCGCGCATGCTGGCGATGTACCGCAGCTGCGAGCAGGGCGCGCGCGACGGCCGGCTGGGCGCGCCGCGGCCGCCGTCGGAGCTGAAGAACTGCCTGCGCCCGCCGAACCCGAACTACAGCGACAGGCTCAACGCCTCGGTGCGCGCCTGGCGCTCCAAGCCAGCGTTCTGGGAGACGGTGATCTCCGGCTCGCAGGACCGGCTGTCGCTGTACGGCAGCGCGGTGGCCAAGAGCGAGCGCCACGACGGCAAGCCGGTGATCGTGCTCAGCGCCGAGCAGCCCTACGCCGGCGCGCCCGCCGACGACCTCAAGGCCTTGCTGGCCGCGCGCGAGCAGACCCATCTGGCGCTGATCGGCACCTCGCGTTACGCCAAGCGGGTGACCATCGCCGACAGCTCGCACGACATCCCCAACGACCAGCCGGCGGCGCCGGCGATCGCGGTGTTCGAGGCGATGGAGATGCGCAAGCAGATCGGGCGCTGAAGAAGCCCGAGGCGGTTATGGGGGCTGAGGCCCGATGCCTTTCGCTGTTGTGGGAGGGCCTTCAGGCCCGATGCTTTTGTGCCAGGTCGGCGCGGCCTGAGCGAAAGGCATCGGGCCTGAAGGCCCTCCTACAACAGCGAAAGGCGTTCCCGCCCGATGCGGAATACCGTCGGGCCTTTATTTCGCCCCGAATCGCTCACACTTCCTTACCGCGGCGGACACCAAGATCGCCTGTCCCGCGGCGCCGACGAGCGGCGACGCGGTCCACGACATCGCACACGAAACAGCGGGAGACGACATGGAACTGGGCATGGTCGGTCTTGGGCGCATGGGCGCCAATATGGCCGAACGGTTGGTGCGCGGCGGGCATGCGGTGATGGGTTTCGACCCCGGCGCCGCGGCGCGCGAACAGGCCGCGGCGCGCGGCATCGGCGCGGCCGCGTCGTTGGCGGAATTGATCGCGGCGCTGCCGGCGCCGCGCGCGGTGTGGCTGATGGTCCCGGCCGGCGCGGTCGATGCGACCCTGGCCGAACTGCGCCCGCTGCTGGCGCCGGGCGACACCGTCGTCGACGGCGGCAACTCCAACTACAAGGACACCGTGCGCCGCGCCGGCGAACTGCGCGAGCACGGCCTGCACTACGTCGATTCCGGCACCAGCGGCGGCGTGTGGGGCCTGCAGGAGGGTTACAGCCTGATGATCGGCGGCGACGAGGCCGCGGTCGAACGGCTGCGGCCGATCTTCGAAACCCTGGCGCCGGCGGCCGAGCGTGGCTGGGGCCGGGTCGGGCCCAGCGGTTCGGGCCACTTCACCAAGATGATCCACAACGGCATCGAGTACGGAATGATGCAGGCCTATGCCGAGGGCTTCGCCATCCTCGGGCGCAAGGCCGAGTTCGGCCTGGACCTGCACCAGATCGCGCAGATCTGGCGCCACGGCAGCGTGGTGCGTTCGTGGCTGCTCGACCTCAGCGCCGACGCGCTGGGCAAGAATCCTTCGCTGCAGGGCATCGCGCCTTATGTGGAGGATTCCGGCGAAGGCCGCTGGACCGTGGCCGAGGCGATCGACCTGGACGTGTCCGCGCCTGTGATCACCGCTTCGCTGATGGAGCGCTTGCGTTCGCGCGAGAAGGACTCCTTCGCCGACAAGCTGCTGGCGGCGATGCGCAACGAATTCGGCGGGCATGCGATCCGCAAGGAATGATGTGCGAGCGGGACGGCTCGGATCGCGAGGCGATCTGAGCCGAAAGCATCGGGACTGAAGTCCCTCCCACAAGGAAGACTCTTCTAACACAGGAGAGTCCTCCCAC
Organism: Lysobacter enzymogenes; assembly: GCF_017168095.1. Lineage (GTDB taxonomy): Bacteria > Pseudomonadota > Gammaproteobacteria > Xanthomonadales > Xanthomonadaceae > Lysobacter > Lysobacter enzymogenes_D. The sequence continues at coordinate 2,290 of NZ_LXSD01000240.1, forward strand.
AGCGCGGTTGCCACAGGGCACCGGCTCTTGTGGGAGGGCCTTCAGGCCCGACGCCTTCCACTCCGATGCGACGCAGCGGCCCTACCCAAAAGCCGCGAAACCGACCCTCCGGCGCCGCCACGCGCAACGCCGCACCCGCGACTGCAACCGCCCGCACGCGTATACCGCGACTGCGCGCACCCGCCGCGCTAAGACCAAAGTCGATCTGCGAACCCGCGCAACTGCGTTCATGCGCGCGATGACGGCGGTCGCGCTTTGCCGCTTGCGTCCGCGCTAGCCTGCTTGCGCCCGCGGCGCCGAAGCATGCGCGTCGCCGCGGCCGCACCCGACCGCGCGCGCTGCGCCGCATCCGCCGCGCTGCGCAGTTCCCCTCCCGCCGCCGTCGCGGCGCGGACGCCTGGCGTCCGCGCGCGCCGCTGCGTGCGCGGTCGCCCACCGACCTTCCTCTTGCGGAGACTTCCCATGCAACACGCCACCGCCTTACCGCGCCGCGGCCTCAAACTGCTGTCGCTGGTCCTGGCCACCGCCGCCGCGCTCGGCGCCTCGCTCGCCGCGCAGGCCGCGCCGAACTATCCCTTCGGCAGCCATCGCCAGGCCTACGTCAGCGGCACGCTCAGCCCCAGCGTCGGCCGCGCCGCGGCCGATCAATCCACCGCTTCGTTCTATCGCGCGTGGAAGCAGCGCTATCTGGTCGCGGGCTGCAAGGCCGGCGAATACCGGGTCAAGGCCAGCACCGACACCGCCTACGTGGTGTCCGAAGGGCAGGGCTACGGCATGCTGATCACGGTGATGATGGCCGGCAGCGATCCCGACGCGCAGGCGCTGTTCGACGGCCTGCACCGTTACAACCGCGGCCATCCCAGCAGCGGCAACCCGGCGCTGCTGGCGTGGGCGCAGGACGCCAACTGCAAGAACGTGGCCGGTCCCGATTCGGCCACCGACGGCGACCTCGACATCGCCTACGCGCTGTTGCTGGCCGATCTGCAATGGGGCTCGGCCGGCTCGATCAACTATCTGTCCGAAGCGCGCAAGGTGATCGCCGCGATCCGCAGCAGCAACGTCAACGCCAACACCAAGCTGGTCACGCTCGGCGACTGGGTCAGCAGCAGCGAGCCGAACTACTACAACTCCACCCGCAGCTCGGACTGGATGCTCGGCCATTTCCGCGGCTTCGCCAGCAAGCTCGGCGACAGCTACTGGACCGGCGTGCTCGACGCCCACCAGACCCTGATCGGCAAGATGCAAAGCAGCTACGCGCCCAACACCGGCCTGCTGCCGGACTTCATCGTCAACACCCACACCACGGCCAAGCCGGCGCCGGCGAATTTCCTGGAGTCCGAATACGACGGCGCGTATTCGTGGAACGCCGGCCGGGTGCCGTGGCGCATCGGCATCGACGCGGCGGTCAGCGGCGACAGCCGCTCGCGCAACGCCGCGCGCAAGCTCAGCCAGTGGATCAAGAGCAAGGCCGGCAACAACGCCAACAACATCCGCAGCGGCTACAAGCTCGACGGCACGGTGACCGAGAACTACAACAGCACCTTCTTCACCGCGCCGTTCGCGGTCGCCGCCACGGTCGACACCGACCAGGCCTGGCTCGACAAGCTGTGGGCCTACCTCGCCAACGGCGGCACCAGCGACTACTACGGCGACAGCGTCAAGCTGCTGTCGATGCTGGCGGTGTCCAACAACTGGCTCAAGCCGTGATCGTCGCGGCCTGATCGCAGCGCGCCCGATCGAAGCAGGCCCGATCGCCGGGGCCGGCCCGCGCACGCCGCGGGCCGGCCCGTATGTTCATGCCCCTGTCAAGCGCCCGAGTCGGCAAAGTTTTGACAGTGCGCCTAGGTCGAAAGTCTATGGAGTTGTGCCGCCGGTCTCTTTTAGGATCGGCCTTCCGGTCGCGTCGGGGAACGCGCCGCAAGCGGTCCCCGCGCGGTACCGGCACCACTCAATGGAAAGCGAAGGGCCGCCCCCGGCCCCATCCTGCGGCGTTCGCGGCCGCCATCGACGAGGCAAGGGAGTCATGCGCAAGATCGAGTCGAACCTGTTGTCGCACCGTTTCATTCCTTCGCGCGCGCCGGTTTCGCGCTTGCTCGGCCAGTGCGTGGCCGGCTTGCTGCTGGCCGGCGTGTGCGCCGTGGCCTCGGCCTCGGGCGAGCCCAAGCCCTTCGATACCGCCAGCGTGCTCGAGCAGCAGAAGCAGATCCGCGGCGACATCGACGCCGGCCGCGGCGACTACGCCAAGCTCGAACCGGCCAAGCGCGACGAACTGCGCACGCGCCAGGACCGCTTGAACCAGCTGCTGCAGGGCCGCAGCTACGACCAGCTCAGCGCGAGCGAGCGCGACCAGGCGCACCAGGACCTGGCCTGGATCGCCCAGGCCTCCGGCAATGCCACCGCTTCGGCCGATCCGGACGAGAAGGTGGTCTGCCAGCGCGTGCGCTCGATCGGCTCCAACCGCATCGAGAAGGTGTGCAAGAGCGTGTCGCAGCGCCGCGACGAGCAGAAGAACCGGGTCGAGCCGCAGCTCGAGCGTCCGGGCATCCGCTGAGCGCAGCGGCCGCGCGCCTCGGCGCGCGGATACGACCGTTCGGTCGCCGGCCGCGCCATGCAGCGCGGTCGCGGCCGTGCGATGCGCTCAATCGCAGCAGCGGCAGGGCTGGCCGTTGCCGGGATTCCAGCCCGGCAACCCGCCGCAGCGGTCCTGGCAGACCTTGATGCTGCACAGCGCCTTGTCCGGCGGCGCCGACGAGGCGGCCTGAACGCCGAACCCGAATCCGAACGCGGCCAGCGCGAACGCGACCAGCCAAGCCTGCGACTTGCGTTTCATGCGCGATTCTCCCGAGGCGATCTTCCAAGGCGGCGGACGACACGAGCGCGCCCGCGACGCCGGCACTGTAGGCGCGCGTTGGCGCCGCCACCGCCGACTGGGTCACCGAACGCGGCGCAGGTGACAGTTGTAAGCGCGCCGCACCGCGCCCGCCGGCATCGGCGCCCAGGCCGGCGCGCTTGCCCTACACTGGGTTTTTCCCGCCGCCAAGACCGCATGAACCTTCGCCGCCTTTATTCGTTCGGCGCCGTCGCGCTGGCGCTGCTCGTGGCCGGCTGCGCCAGCGCGCCGCCGCACAATCCGCTGGCGCAGTGGCGCGGCTCGCCCAACTTCAACGAGCGGCGCGCGCAGTCGATCGTGCTCCACCACACCCAGATGGACAGCGTCGGCGAAGCCTTGCGCACGCTGCAGACCGCGAACTCGCAGGGCAAGGTCAGCGCGCATTACCTGATCGGCGAGGACGGGCGCATCTATCAGCTGGTGGCCGAAGAGCGGCGCGCCTGGCACGCCGGCGCGGGCCGCTGGGGCGACGTGTCGGATCTGAATTCGGCGTCGATCGGCATCGAGCTCGACAACGACGGCAGCGAACCCTTCGCCGAGGCGCAGATCCAGAGCCTGCTGCGCCTGCTGGCCGATCTGACTAAGCGGCTGGGCCTGCCGCCGCAGGCGATCCTCGCCCACGGCGACCTTGCGCCGGAGCGCAAGAGCGACCCGAGCGTGCAGTTCCCGTGGAAGCGCCTGGCCGATGCCGGCTTCGGCCTGTGGCCGCGCGAACCGCTGGCCGCGCCGCCGCCGGGGTTCGACCCGTGGGCGGCGCTGCGCCTGGTCGGCTACGACCTGCGCGATCCCGGCGCGGCGCTGGCCGCGTTCCATCGCCGTTTCCGCGGCAACGAAGCGCGCGAGTGGCAGCCGGGCGACGCCGAGGCGCTGTACGACTTGCAGCGGCAGCTGGTGGCCCTGCCCGACGGCGCGCCGCCGCCGTTGCCGGCGCCGCCGCTGCGCTGAGCGCGGCGCTTCAGC
>NZ_LXSD01000241.1:0-8637 GCF_017168095.1 Lysobacter enzymogenes
CCCGCGCCGGCGCCGCCGCCGGCCATCGGCGCGCCGGCGCCGGGGCGCGGCGAGACCGTACTGGTGGTCGAGGACGACGCGGCGGTGCGCGCGATCGCGCTGGCGTTCCTGCGCGCCTCCGGCTATCGCGCGGTCGCCGTGGGCAGCGCGGCCGAGGCCTTGCGTTATCTCGCCGGCGATGGCGAAGCGGCGGCGATGTTCAGCGATGTCATGCTCGGCGAAGGCATGAACGGCAAGGAGCTGGCCGCGGCGGCGCGGCGGCTGCGACCGCGCTTGCCGGTGCTGTTGACGTCCGGCTACGAAACCCAGATCGCCAGTGCCGGCGAGGCGTTCGAGCTATTGCGCAAGCCGTATCGGCGCGAACAGGTGGCCGCCGCGATCGCGCGTGCGATCGCAGCCGCAGGCGACGGCGGCTAGCGCCCGGCGCATCGCGAGACCGGTCTGTGAAAGAGCCTTCAGGCCCGAAGCTTTCGGTTCCGATGCGATGCGGTTTCGCTGTGGAGTGGGCGAAAAGCGTCGGGGCTGAAGCCCCTCCCACAAGCCTTGCGCCGACGACTCGATGGTCTGTGGGAGGGTCTTCAGGCCCGAAGCTTTCGGTTCCGATGCGATGCGGTTTCGTTGTGGAATGGGCGAACGGCATCGGGGCTGAAGCTCCTCCTGCAGGCGTTCTGCGAAGCTGTCGCGCGTTCAGTGGACGCGGCCGCCCGCAGCGAGCAATTCGCTGAGCGCGGCGCGGTCGCGCAGGACGATTTCGCGGCCGGCCACTTCGATCAGCCCGCGCGCCTGCAGGCGCGACAGCGAACGCGCCACCGTTTCCAGGGTCAGCGACAGGAAGTTGCCGAGTTCGGCGCGGGTCATGCGCAGTTGCAGGCGTTCGCCGCTGAAGCCCAGCGCCTGCAGGCGCGCGGCGAGGTCGAACAGGAACGTCACCACGCGCTGGTCGGCGCCGAGCGTGCCGAACGCCAGCATCCAGGTCCAGTCGCGGCGGATCTCGCGCGCCAACAGCGCGGTGATGCGCTCTTGGAACTGCGGCCGCTCGCTGCGCAACCGCGCGAACGGCACCTCCCACAGCTCGCCGGTGTCCAGCGCGACCGCGTCGCAGGCGTAAGCGTTCATGTCCAGCGCGTCCAAGCCGAGCAGATCGCCGCGCAGGCGGAAGCCGGTGATCTTCTCGCGTCCGTCCTCGCTGACCAGCGCGGTCTTGAAGCAACCGGCATGCACCAGGTACAGCGCTGTGCGCGGCTGGCCGGCGCGGAACACATGCTGTTTGGCGCGCACCCGGCGGCGTTGCAGCGGCCAGCCCAGGCGCAGCAGTTCGCGCTGCAGCCACGGCTCCAGCGCGTCGTCGCCGGCGGAGTGGGCGGCGGCGCTGTCGGCGGCGAAGCCGGCGTCGGCGTAGACGGTGTGTTCGAGCAGCATGACGGCGATTCCGGTTCGGCGGTTTGACCGGGCACAGGCTAGACGCGCGTGGCCGCGCGCCGATGCGGAGGCGGTAACCGGCGGTAACGGTTTGTAACGTGCTCGTTCTTGCGCGCCGGCTCTTGCGGGCTCGTGCTGACGTGCTCGCCGACGCCGCGACGTTTGCCGCGCTGCGTCGGGTTCCGCACAGGCGCCTCGGCGTCGCGATCGCGGACGAATTTGATCCCGATCAAGAAAGCCCATCGCGACGCGGGCACAGTGGACGCGAGCGGGTGCGCCCCGCAGCCCTCGGACTTGCCGTGACCCGCCTGACCCGATTCACCGATCCGCATGCCGTCGACCTGTGGGACCGGCGCTTCCGCTGGCGCAGCGGCGAGCGCCTGCGCGACCGCACCATCGACGCGACCTGGCAACGCGTGGCGGCGGCCGTGGGCGGCAGCGGCAGCGATGGCGGCTATTGGCGCAGCCGTTACGCGGCCGCGTTCGCCGCCTGGCAGTTGCTGCCCGATCCGCGCCTGCTGCGCCGCGCCGGCACCGAGCGCGCAGTGCCGCCGTTGCGCGCGCCGCGCGCGGCGCTCAACGCCGGCGCGTTCGTGATCGAGGCCGGCGGCGCGCGCGCGCGTTTCGATTTCGAACGCTTCGCAACGACGGCGGCGCTGGCGGTGCGTCTGCTCGACGATGCGGCCGAGGCGTTCGGCGCGGACGTCGTCGGCGGGCTGCGCCTGGAAGTGGGTTTGATCGGCGTCGCCGACGCGTTGGCGCTGCTGGGCGTGGATTACCTCGGCGAGGCCGCTCCCGCGCAGGCGCAGGCGATGGCGCGTTCGCTCGCGCTGGGCTGCGCGCAGGGCGCGGGACGGCTGGCGCGCGAACGCAGCGCCCGCGGCGAGGCGGCGGCGCTGAGCCAGCGCTGGGGCTCGCGAGAACTGCCGACGACGTTGGCCGAAGCGGTAGTGGGCAACCGCCGCCATGCGCGCTTGACCCGGGTGCGGCCGCAGCCGTCGCTGGCGCGCTTGGCCAACGGCGCCAGCGATGGGATCGAGCCGGTTTGTGCAGACGATCTGCGCCGCGCTGCGCCGCAGGCGTTGCGTGTGGCGCGAGCGCGGATCGCGGCGGCGATGCAGCCCTGGATCGATGCGCCGGTGGGGTTGAGGCCTTGACGGCGGTCGCGGTGGCGATGCGGTTTTCGCGATCTCGGGGGGCGAAGCGTCGTCGTCGGTTTCGTCGTTGTTCTGTTGTCGCGGTCGCGGCTTGCGCCGCTCCTACAGGCGGATACGGATCTTGCCGGAGCCCCTGTAGGAGCGGCGCGAGCCGCGACCGCGACATTTCGCCTGCGCCGAAATCATCGAACGCCCGCGCCGCGCCGAGCGCGGGCGTCTGTCCGCGCCAACCGCCGCATCAATGCCCGAAAAACACCGGCAGCGATGCCGACATCGACAGCTCGCGCGTCACTCCGCCCAGCACCCATTCGCGCAGCCGCGAATGGCCGTAGCCGCCGGCCACCAGCAGTTGCACGCCGCTGCGTTCGGCATAGTCGAGCAGGATGTCGGCGACGCCGCGGTCGCCGGCGCGCAGGCTGACCAGATCGGTGGGAATGCTGTGGCGGACCAGGTGCGCGACCATGCGCCGCGCCGACTCCAGCGCCGGGTCGTCGTCGCCCTGGCCGATCAGCACCAGCTCCACCAGGCCGGCGTCGGCCAGCAGCGGCAGCGCGTCGTGCACGGCGCGGGTGGTCGGGCGGGTCGGTTGCCAGGCGATCATCGCCCGCCGCAGCGGCAGGGTCGGGCCGCTGTTCGGCGGCACCACCAGCACCGGACGGCCGGATTCGAGCAGCAGCGCGGTGAACCACGCATGCAGGGCGGACGCGTCGGAGGCGTCGCCGCCGCTGCCGGCGACCAGGCAGACATCGGCGTCGAAAGCCTCGCGCGCGACGGTGTGCGGCGCGTCGGCGTAAAGCGCTTCGACCACGCGCGCGTCCCAGCTCACGGTTTCGTCGTCCAGCCGCGCCTTCAGCTCCGCCAGGCGCTGCTGGCCGCGTTCGCGCAATTGCGCGTAGACCGCGCCGGAGGTCGGGTCGGGGAGCATGTCCCAGGCGTGGCTGATCGGCATCGGCAGGTCGACGCTTTCCAGCACCGACAGGCGCGCGCTGTGGCGCGCGGCCAGCTTCACCGCCAGACGCAGCGCGTCGGCGTCGCCGGCGCCGCCGGTCATCGCAATGGTCAGATCCTTGTACATGAGTCTTCTCCGCGGCCGCATCGGGCCCTTGCCCGCATTACGGCCGGCTTCGCGCGCGCGGTGTTGACCCGGATCAAACCGCGCCGGTGACCCGCGGCGGCGTTCGCCGCGCGGGCGGCGTCGTGGGCCGGTCGGAGCCTCGGCTCCGGCCTGGATGGCCGCTGCGGGCAGGGCGGCGGCCGGATCGATGGGGCGATCGGCGGGAGGCTTGACCTGGATCAACACGCCGCCGGCCCCGATGGCTTGCAATGCTCGCAGATTCCCCCGGAGCCGGCCGTGAAAACTGCGCGAGCGCAGCTCGATGAACGCGGCGCGTCCGCCACGGCGCCGCCGCGCTGGAGCGCGGCGCTGCTGCGCCGCATCGCGCTGACCATCGCGGTCAAGCTGGCGCTGCTGACGGCGCTGTATCTGCTGTTCTTCTCGCCCTCGCACCGCCCGCCGGTCGATGCCGGCGCGGTCGACCGGCTCCTCCTGCACGCAAGGTGATTCCCATGCCGGACCTGTACGTCGTCGATCTGTCGCGCCTGCAATTCGCGCTGACCGCGCTCTATCACTTCCTGTTCGTGCCGCTGACCATCGGCCTGGCGCTGATCATGGCGATCATGGAGAGCGTCTACGTGATGACCGGCCGGGTCATCTGGAAGCAGATGACCCGTTTCTGGGGCGTGCTGTTCGGGATCAACTTCGCCATGGGCGTGGCCACCGGCATCACCATGGAATTCCAGTTCGGCACCAACTGGGCCTATTACTCGCATTACGTCGGCGACATCTTCGGCGCGCCGCTGGCGATCGAAGGGCTGATGGCGTTCTTCCTGGAAAGCACCTTCGTCGGCCTGTTCTTCTTCGGCTGGGACCGGCTGAGCAAGCTGCAGCACCTCACCGTGACCTGGCTGACCGCGCTGGGCGCGAACCTGTCGGCGCTGTGGATCCTGATCGCCAACGGCTGGATGCAGAACCCGGTCGGCGCCGAATTCAACTTCCACACCATGCGCATGGAGATCACCGACTTCGCCGCGGTGGTGTTCAACCCGGTCGCGCAGGCCAAGTTCGTGCACACGGTCAGCGCCGGCTACGTCACCGGCGCGATGTTCGTGCTGTCGATCAGCGCGTGGTACCTGCTGCGCGGGCGCAACGTGGAGATCGCCAAGCGCTCGATGGTGGTCGCGGCGAGCTTCGGCCTGGCCTCGGCGCTGTCGGTGGCGGTGCTCGGCGACGAGAGCGGCTACACGGCTTCGGAAAACCAGAAGATGAAGGTCGCCGCGATCGAGGCCGAGTGGCGCACCCATCCGGCGCCGGCCTCGTTCACCCTGTTCGGCCTGCCGAACATGGACAAGCGCGAGACCGAGTACGCCGTGCGCATTCCCTGGGCGATGGGGCTGATCGCCACGCGCTCGCTGGACAAGGAAGTCGCCGGCATCCACGACCTGGTCGAGGAGAACCGCGAACGCGTCCGTCGCGGCATCGGCGCCTATGAAGCGCTGCGCGAACTGCGCGCCGACCGCGACGATCCGCACAAGCAGGCCGCGTTCATGGCCTTGCGCGACGACCTCGGCTTCGGCCTGTTGACCTTGCGCTACACCACCGACCCGGCCAACGCCAGCGACGAGATCGTCGAGCGCGCCGCCTGGAGTACGGTGCCGAGCGTGCCGGTGCTGTTCTGGTCGTTCCGGATCATGGTCGGCCTGGGTTTCTACTTCATCTTCCTGTTCGCCGCCGCGTTCTGGCTGGCCACGCGCAACCGACTGGAAAGGCGCTGGTTCCTGCGGCTGGCGCTGTACAGCCTGCCGCTGCCGTGGGTGGCGGCCGAACTGGGCTGGATCGTCGCCGAATACGGCCGCCAGCCCTGGGCGATCGACGGCGTGCTGCCGACGTTCCTCGGCGTGTCGGCGACCCATTCGACCCAGGTGATCGCCAGCCTGGTCGGCTTCGTCGTGCTCTACACCGGGCTGGCCGTGGTCGATGCGGTGCTGATGCTGCGCGCGATCCGATCCGGTCCCGACCAGCTGCGGTTCTGGCCCGCCACCCGCGTCGGCCACGACGCCAAGACCCTCTGAGGAGCCGGCCATGATCGATTACGCACTGTTGCGCGAACTGTGGTGGCTGCTGCTGGGCGTGCTGCTGATCGGCTTCGCCCTCACCGACGGCTACGACCTCGGCCTGGGCGCGATCCTGCGCCTGATCGGCCGCGACGACGTGGAACGGCGCATGGCGCTGGAAGCGATCGAGCCGAACTGGGAAGGCAACCAGGTCTGGTTCATCCTCGGCGGCGGCGCGGTGTTCGCGGCCTGGCCGCTGCTGTATGCGGCCTCGTTCTCGACGTTCTACTTCGCCATGTTCCTGCTGCTGGTGGCGCTGATCCTGCGCCCGGTCGGCTTCGCCTTCCGCAACCGCCTGCCGCATGCGCGCTGGCGCGGCGCCTGGGACTGGGCGCTGACCGTCGCCGGCGCGGTGCCGTCGCTGGTGTTCGGGGTGGCCTTCGGCAATCTGTTCCTGGGCGTGCCGTTCCATTTCACCGATACGTTGCTGCCGGTCTACGACGGCAGCTTTCTCGGCCTGTTCCATCCGTTCGCGCTGCTGGCCGGCGTGGTGAGCCTGTCGATGCTGGTCATGCACGGCGCCAGCTATGCGGCGATGCGGGTGGAAGACCCGGTCGGCGCGCGCGCCCGGCGCATCGCCCGCATCGCCGCGGCGACGGCGATCGCCGCGTTCGCCGCGGCCGGGATGTGGCTGCGTTCGTTGTCGGGCTCGGCCATCGTCGGCGCGTGGAACACCGGCGCGCCGTCGGATCCGCTGGCCAAGCACGCGATCTGGATCGACGGCGGCTGGCTGGGGAACTACGCCTTGCAGCCGTGGCTGATCGCGCTTCCGGCCTTGGCGTTCGCCGGCTTGCTCGCGGCCGCGCTGCTGCGTTCGCGCAAGTGGGCGTTCATCGCCAGCGGCGTCGCGGTGGCCTGCATCATCCTCACCGCCGGCGTGTCGCTGTTCCCGTTCCTGCTGCCCTCGTCGACCGATCCCGCGCACGGCCTGACCGTGTGGGACGCCTCGTCCAGCCAGCGCACGCTGGGGATCATGCTGGTCGCCGCGGCGCTCTTCCTGCCGCTGATCCTGGCCTACACCGCATGGGCGTTCCGGATCATGCGCGGCACCATCACCCGCGCCCACGTGCAGGCGCAGGGCGACCATGAAGGAGGTTACTGATGTGGTACTTCGCCTGGATCCTGGGCCTGGCCCTGGCCTGCAGCTTCGGCGTGCTCAACGCGATGTGGTTCGAGATGCGCGAGGACGAGGAGCAGGCGCGCGGCGAAGCGCGGCGGGGCCGCTGATGGACGCGGCCGCAGCGCCCGCCGGCGCGGGCTGGGCGCGCGCGTTGTCGCTGTTGCTGGCGGCGGCGCTGTCGCTGGCGCTGCTGTTCCTGCCGGCGATGCGCGGCGCCGGGCTCAGCCCCGGCGCGCACGGCCTGCTGACGCCGCTGGTGATGGCGATCTGCGCCGGCTTCGTCCACGGCGTCGGCTTTCGCCCGCGCCGCGCCTGGGCGCGCGCGCTGGTGCATCCGGCGCTGCTGTGGCCGTCGATGCTGGGGCTGGCCGCGCTGTGGACGCGCAGCCTGCTGTGACTCCCGACTAGCGCTGCGCGGCGGCGAGCTTGGCCGCAAGCCCGGCGAACACCGCCGCGGCGGCGCGGTTCATCCAGCGCTGGGCGCGCGCGGAGCGGGCGAAGCGCTGGCCGACTGCGCCCGCGCTCAAGGCCAGCGCGCCGAACACCAACGCCGTGGCGAGGATGAAGGTCGCGCCCAGCGCCAGCATCTGCAAGGTGACCGAACCGGCCTGCTTGTCGACGAACTGCGGCAGGAAGGCGAGGAAGAAGATCGACACCTTGGGGGTGGTGAGGTTCATGACGATGCCGCGCAGGTACAGCCTGCCGGCGCCGCTGCGCTCGTCTTCGCCGCTTGCCACCGTCATCGCCGGCGCGCGCAGCGATTGCCAGGCCAAGTAGAGCAGATAAGCCGCGCCGGCGTACTTGAGCAGGTCGAAAGCCAGGCGCGAGCGTTCGAACAGCGCGGCCACGCCCAGCGCCACTGCGCCGGTGTGGACCAGCAGGCCGCTGCACAGGCCCAGTACCACCCACAGGCCGGCGCGCTTGCCGCGCAGCGCGGACTGGGTCAGCACGAACACGTTGTCCGGGCCGGGCACCACCGCCAGGAACAACGCGGTGGCGAAAAAGGCGGCGAGGGTCTGCGGGTCCATGGGCGGCTGCGGTGCGGGGACTCCCATTGGAGGCGAGCGCGCCGCCGCACGCAAGCGCTCAGAGCATGACCCGCCCGCCGGCCACGTCGAGCACCTGCCCGGTGATCCAGGCCGAGGCGTCGCTGAGCAGGAACAGCGACGCCGCCGCCACGTCCGCCGGCTCGCCGAGCCGGCCGAGCGGGAACGCGCGCAGCATCTGCGCTTGCCGCTCCTGCGACAGATGGTCGCGGGTGCGTTCGGTCAGCACCGCCGACGGCGACAGGCAGTTGGCGCGCAAGCCGCGCGGGCCGAGCTCGTGGGCGAGCTGGCGGGTCAGCGCGATCACTCCGGCCTTGGCCGCGGCGTAACCGGCCGGCGCGCCGGCGACCACGCGCGCGCCGGCCGAGGCCATGGTCAGCAGCGCGCCGCTGCCGCGCGCGAGCATGCCGGGCAGGAAGCACCTGGCGACGAAGAAGGTCGCGGTGAGGTTGTGGTCGAGACTCGAGCGCCAGTCGCGCTCGTCGATCTCGTGCACCGGCATCGGCCGGCCGCTGCCGCCGCCGGCGAAGGCGAGGACGAAGTCGGGCGAGCCGAAACGCGCCAGCACCGCGTCGCGCAACGCTGCGACCTGGGGCAGCTCGGAACAATCGGCGACGAAGGCCTCGGCTTCGCCGCCGGCCTCGCGCAGCGCGGCGACGCTGGCCGCCAGCGCGGAGCGGTCGCGGCCGTTGACCGCCACGCGCACGCCGCTGCGCGCCAGCGC
>NZ_LXSD01000242.1:0-11900 GCF_017168095.1 Lysobacter enzymogenes
GGCCGGCCTGGGCGGGCGCGGCGGCGGGCGCGGCCGGCGCGGCGGCGTCGTGCGGTTTGCAGGCGGTCATGGCCAGGGCCAGCAGGGAAGCGGACAGGGCGAGGGCGAGCGAGGTGCGATGCAGCGAACGCATGGGGAATCTCGGTGGCTTGGAACGGCCGCGGGCCGGTTGGCGCGCAGGATAGGGCAAGGACATGACCGCCGCATGGGTCATTGGTCGGGGCGGATCGGCGGCCCGGCGCGGCCGCGGAGCGGTGCGATCGGCGCGGCGCGGGGCTTGCGCCGGCGGCTTTGCCGAGGCGGCGGCGTCGCGGTCAAGGCAGCCGGCAGGAGAGGCAAAGCCGCGGTGTCCCCCTGTAGGAGCGGCGCGAGCCGCGACCGCGAAACGCGGGCGCCGTCGCCGGCTTGAGGTTTGCGCTCGCGGTCCGCACGGCATCCGACACGCCCATGTCGCGGCCAAGGCCGGCCACGCAGGCCGGGCGTTGAGGCCGGCGCAGGCGTTTGTTGCGGCGCGGTCGCGACTTGCGTCGCTCCTACAGGCGATGCGGGTGGGTTTTTGCGCAGTTGTCGTGTCGGCGGTTGGATTTCGGGGGCTCGGCGGGGGCGGGTTTCATAACCATCGGTCATGGCCTCATGCGGCTGGGGCGGGATGCCGGGGCGAACGGCGACCGCGGCCGCGGCGGGGATCGCCTTGTACGGCGGGCGTTGCGGCTGAACGGGGCGGTGCGCGGCGAATCCCCCGCGAATCGCGGAGAAAGGCCCGCGCCGCCGATCGCGTTGCCGGCGTCGTTGACATCGCTTTATCGCGATGCAACATAAACCCCGTCGCCGGCGCCCGCCGCGACCTTCCTCCGCAACCGAACTTTCCGCCGTGAACGCATTGCATCCGACCGTCCTGCCGTCCGCCGACCGCCGCTTCGCGGGTGGGTGTCGCATGGCGATGTGTCGGCGCTGAGACCGCCGCGCTTTCGCGCCCGCCGCTCGAGTTTTCGTTCGCACGTTCCGTTTGCACAGGTTGTCTATGTTGTTGTCGCGCACCTCCGCACGTCGTCCCCGTTGCCCTGCCGCCGTTGCGCGAATGCGCGCGCGGTGTAGCGGGCGGGTGAGGCCGCGGCGCTGAGCGCAGCCACCGGCCGAGCCTGCCGACCCTTTCCAAACCGGCCCGCGCGACGGGCGACCTGCGGCTGAGGCCGCACTCGTCTCTCTCCCCTCCCAACGACCGCGCTGCGCTTGTCGCAGCGTCGGCGGCCGCACGCCGTCGCGGGCCGGCTTTTTTCTTCGTTTTCGCTTTGCCTCTCCCACGTCTTGCAGGAATCGCTCATGTCCCGTTCTATCCCCGCTCCATCCGTCCGCGTTGCCGAAGCGCGCTACCGACGCCTGTCGCTGGCGCTCGCCCTCAGCCTGGCCGCGCCGCTGACGCAGGCGGCCGACGCCGCCGATGCGGCCGGCCCCGGCGTTACCCTGGATGCGGTGCAGGTCACCGGCACCAACCTCAAGCGCAGCGACGAGGCCGGGGTCAACCCGGTGCTGGTGCTCGACCGCGCGCAGATCGAGAAGAGCGGCAAGGTCACCGTCTCCGACCTGCTGCGCAGCCTCACCGTCAACAGCGGCAACAGCTTCAACGAGCAGTACACCGGCAGCTTCGCCAACGGTTCGGCCGGCGTTTCGCTGCGCGGGCTGAGCCAGAAGAACACCCTGGTGCTGGTCAATGGCTACCGCGTGGCGTCCTACGGTTTCGCCCAGGGCACCCAGGACAATTTCGTCGATCTCAACGCGCTGCCGCTGGGCGCGATCGAGCGGGTGGAGATCCTCAAGGACGGCGCCTCGGCGCTGTACGGTTCCGACGCCATCGCCGGCGTGGTCAACCTGATCCTGCGCCGCAAGATCGAAGGGGTCGAACTGGACGCGTCGTACGGCGCCGCCACCGAAGGCGGCATCGACCAGCACAGCATCGGCCTGCGCGCCGGCCGCGGCGATCCGGGCAAGGACGGCTACAGCCTGCGTTTCAGCCTGGACGTGTTCCAGCGCGGCCAGCTCAACGCCGACGAGCGCGACCTGACCAAGAGCGGCGATTACCGCGATCAGCCCGGCGGACGCCTGGCCGGTTGGTCGACCCAGGGCGGTGCGTTCCTGAGCAACCCGCGCGCGCCGGTCGCGTTCGCCTGCCAGCCGGGCACCCAGTCGCGGCCGTACAGCGATTTCGGCAGCCCGCTGCCGGGCAACGCCTGCGCCTTCAACACCCAGCCGTTCCGCACCCTGATTCCGGACGTGGAGCGCTACCAGGCGCTGGTCGCCGGCGACGTGCGCTTGAGCGACAACGTCCAGGGCTTCGCCGAAATTCTCTACAGCACCAGCCACAACGGCGCCTATTTCAGCGCGCCGATGACCGTCGGCGCGGGCCTGCGCGCCTACGACCGCAGCACCGGCCGCCTGGTCGACATCCCGGCGGTGCTGCCGGTCGGCCATCCGAACAATCCCAATGCGGTGCCGACCCCGTTCGAGTATTCCTTCCTCGACCTGGGCGCGCGCTACAAGATCAACAAGTCGCAGTTCTCGCGCGCCCTGGTCGGCCTGCGCGGCAACGGCGAGGTGTGGGACTGGGAAGTCGCCGCCAGCCATTCGGAAAGCCGCCAGCGCGAGTACGTGCGCAACTTCCTCAACCGTTATGCGTTCGAGCAGGTGCTGCGCGACGGCAGCTACGACTTCCTCAATCCTTCGCGCACGCCCGGCGCGCTCGACGCGCTGCGCCTGTCCACGCGCCGTCCGGGCACGTACCGGCTGAGCACGCTCAGCGGCAAGATCTCCGGCTTCCCGTTCCAGTGGCGCGCCGGCGACGTCGGCGTGGCCGCGGGCGTGGAGTTCCGCGACGAAGCGCAGGACGCGCGCACCAGCCCGCAGGTGCTGTCGGGCACCGAGCTGCGCCCGGCGATCAACCTCATCGACGGCGACCGCCGCGTCGCCGCCGCGTTCTTCGAACTCAGCCTCAAGCCGTGGGACGCGGTGGAAGTGCAGCTTGCGGGCCGCGGCGACCACTACAGCGACTTCGGCAGCGCGTTCTCGCCGAAGCTCGGCGTGCGCTGGCAGCTCAATGATGATTTCCTGCTGCGCTTCAACGCCTCGCGCGGCTTCCGCGCGCCGTCGCTGCCGGAGATCGCGCAGAGCACCACGATCAGCTACGGCTCGGTGATCGATCCCTTCGACCCGGTCCAGCCCGGCGCCTCGCGCGGCGTGACCGTCCTGCGCGCCGGCAATCCCAACCTGAAGGCCGAGCGCTCCAGCAACATCAACCTCGGCCTGTTGTGGGCGCCGGACGCCGACACCAGCCTCGGCATCGATCTGTACCGCATCCGCCAGGACGACCTGATCGCGCCGGACAACGTGCAGTTCGTGGTCTCCAACCCGGCCGCCAACCCGGGCCGCATCACCCGCGACGCGCAGGGCCGCCTGCAGCTGGTGGAGAACCGCTATGCCAACCAGGGCACGCTGACCACCACCGGTTTCGATATCGAAGGCCGCAAGGTCTGGCATGCCGGCGACGACACCTGGACCCTCGACGGCACCTGGACCCGCCTGCTGAGCTACGAGCAGCCGCTGGTCGCCGGCCAGGCCGAGCGCGACGGCGCCGGCAGCAACCTGTTCGGCGCGCTGCCCAAGTGGCGCGGCATCACCTCGCTGGCCTGGGGCCGCGGCGACTGGAACGCGCAGCTGTCGTGGCGCTACATCGGCGGCTACAAGCAGGAGGTGGTCGATGCGCGCAGCAATCCGGGCCTGCGCAGCAAGGTCGACGATTACCACCAGTTCGACCTGTACGTCGGCTATGAGGGCCTGCGCGACACCACGCTGTACGCCTCGGTGCAGAACCTCGCCGACAAGGCGCCGCCGTTCGATCCGGCCGGCGGCGCGCTGCCCTACGACATCACCCAATACGACGCGCTCGGCCGCTTCGTGACCGTGGGGGTGAAATACAAGTTCTGAGCGCGGCGCCGCGTGCGAGGACGCGAAAGGGCGGGGGCCGCGGCTCCCGCCCTTTCGTTTGCGCGGAAGTTTTGTCGCGACCCCGCCGCGCCGCCCCGCGCGTTGGAGCGAGGGCGTGGCATAGTGCCGCCAGCCAAGACGGCGAGGGAGAAGCGAGAATGGAGAAAGCGAACATGGGGATGCCGGCGCGCAAGACCGGAGCGATGCTGCGCTGGCTGTTGCCGGCGGCGCTGGCCGCCGCGGCGCTGGGCTGCAGCAGCAAGCACGCGGCGGAAGCGGCGGCGTCGGCCGCGGATGTAGCGGCCGCGCCGGACGCCGGCGGCGGTTCGGCCAAGGCCGCCGACCTCGGCGTGCTGCTGGCCTACGAGCACCGCGTGCGCGTGCGCCTGTCCGGCGAGCAGATCGCGGTTCGCGCCAAGGCCGTGCAGGACGCCTGCACCGCCGCCAAGTTCGGCGCCTGCGTGGTGCTGGGCATGAGCCAGAACGGCGGCGACGCGCCGTCGGCGAGCCTGCAGGTGCGGACCGTGCCGCAGGGCGTGGAGCCGCTGATCGCGCTGGCCGGGCAGGGCGATCAGATCGCCGAGCGCGGCATCCAGGCCGAGGACCTGGCCGTGGCCGTGCGCGACAACACCATGCGCCAGGACCGCCTGCGCCGCGAGCATGCGCGCCTGCTCGAGTTCCAGGAGCGGCGCGATCTGAAGATGGCCGACGTGCTGACCCTGTCCGAGCGCATCGCCGAGATCGAATCGCAGCTGCAGGCCGCCGAGCAGGAGGCCGCGCAGCAGCAGCGCCGGATCTCGACCCAGCTGATCACCTTCGAGTTCGCCACCACCGCCGCGCAGGAGAGCAGCAGCGAGATCGGTCAGGCGCTGAAGGAATTCGGCGGCATCGTCGCCTCGGTGGTGGCGTTCCTGATCCGCGCGTTCGCGGTGCTGCTGCCGCTGGGCCTGGTCGGCGGGTTCTGCCTGTGGCTGGTGCTGAAGCTGTGGCGCGCGCGCCGTCGGCGCAAGGCCCAGGGCTGATCGATTCGGCTGTCGGGGCTCGTCCGTCTAGGGCGGGCCCCGGCGAGGACGAGCGCTCGGGCCGCACGGTCGGCCTCAGCGTTCCTCTTCGGACTCGAACTCGACCAGCACGTCCAGATCGAAGGCCAGCGCCTCCACCGCCTCGCGCACTTTGTTGGCGGTGGAGGCGTTGGGCGCGTCGATCTCGAGTTCGTGCACGCCCGGGCCGCTGTCGTCGGGCAGGCCGGCGGAACTGGAATCGGCATCGTCCATATGCGGCATCAGATCGGCGACTTCCTCGACGTGTTCGATGCCGTCGAGGCTGTTGACCAGATTGCCGATCGCGCGCGCGTCGTCGTCGTTGCCGGTGATGCGCAATCGAAGCAGTGGCATGGCGGACACCTGGGCTCGCGGAGGAGTCTGGAGGCTAGGCAGCGGCCGGCTAAGGCTGCGTGAACATCGCGCTTGCGCGATCCGCGCCGACCGTCACACGCCGTCGCGCGGCGTCACACGCGCTGCATCGCGACGGAGTAGGGTAGCGGCATGACCAGCATGCCTGTCGAAGACGCCGCCCCCCCGTCCGCCAACGGCGTGACCTTGCGTCCGCTGGAGCGCGGCGATCTGCACTTCATCCATGTGCTCAACAACAACCGCAGCGTGATGGGCTATTGGTTCGAGGAGCCGTACGAGTCGTTCGTCGAGCTCGAAGAGCTTTACCGCAAGCACATCCACGACCAGTCCGAGCGGCGCTTCATCGTCCAGGACAGCGCGATGGAGCGGATCGGGCTGGTCGAGCTGGTCGAGATCGACCATCTGCACCGGCGCGCCGAGTTCCTGATCATGATCTCGCCCGAACATCAGCGCCGCGGCTACGCGCGGCTGGCGACGCGGCTGGCGATCAATTACGCGTTCCGGGTATTGAATCTGTACAAGCTGTATTTGCTGGTGGACGTGGACAACACCCGGGCGATCCGCATCTACGAGGATGCGGGGTTCCAGCGCGAAGGGATTCTGGTCGACGAGTTCTTCACCGACGGGCGCTATCACGATGTGGTGCGGATGTGTCTGTTCCAGCATCAGGTGCTGGGGCGAGTCGGAAAATAGCCCTCTGTCTTTCCCTGCTCCCGCTTGCGGGAGAAGGTGCCCCGCAGGGGCGGATGAGGGCACGCAGGCGTCTTGCCCTCACCCCAACCCCTCTCCCGCAAGCGGGAGAGGGGCTTCGAGGTCTCAGCCCTTCTTCTCCCGCACCGGCAGCGGCACGTTGCACACGTTGATGTGCCCGGCCGGCTGCAGATACCAATCGTCACGGCGGTTGCGCCGCGATTCCACCAGTTCGGCGAACAGCGGCGTATCGGTGCGCAGCACTTCGAGCCTGGCGCGCTGCGCTTCGGGCAGGTCGGCGGCGAGCCGGATCGACACGATCGGCGCGCGCTCGGACGGTTTCTCGTAGAAGCCCAGCGCGCCGGTGCCGCGCGGCAGCACCGACAGCAGTTCCATGCCCTGCACGACCCGGCCCACGGTGGTGATGTTGCGGTCCAGGTGGCGCGGCGACTGGCCGATCACCACGTACAGCTCGCTGCCGTTGCTGGAATCGGGCGCCATGTCGCGGCCGGCGCCGACGGTGCCGTAGCAATGGGTCAGCCAGCTCGAACCGGCGGCCGAATCGCGCGCCGCCGGGAAACCGTCGACGAAGCCGGCCTGCTTGGCCCAGCCGTCGGCGTCGGGCAGCACGGTCATCGTCAGCCCGGCGCTCTTGCGCGCGAACTCGGCCGGCAGCTTGGCCTTGGCGCCGGCGCCGAGCGGCTTGCGCTTGGCCGCGTCCTCTTCCGGATCGCCCCACTGCACCACGTAGTTGTCCTGCGAACGGTTGACGCTCAGGCCGTTCCAGTAGCCGCTGTGGGCCAGCGCGCGGATGTTGGCGACGTGCTCGGGCGCGAACTGCGGCGCCAGCTCGATCACCACCCGGCCGCGCTCGAGTTCCAGGTAGATCGTGTTGCGCGGATCCAGCTCGCGCCAGTCGCCGGGCTGGCTGGCGTCGAGCACCTGCTGCATGGTCCGGCCCTTGGCCGGCGCGGCGGGCGCGGCCGCGTGCGCGGCGCCGGCGGCGAGCGCCAGCGACAGGGCCAGCAGCGCGGCGCGCGAGGGGGGCATCGTATTCGCAGTCATGGACGTCCTTGGGGGCGTGCTTGGGTGGGTGGCTCAGGCTTGGCGCGCATAATCGCCGCGGATGAATTCGGCGAAGTCGTCCTGGCCGGGAAAGCGATTCTCGATCGCGAAGCGGTAAGTATCGCCGCCGAACTCATAGCGCGAGCGCGCCTCGCCGCGCGGCGTGCGCCGTTCGAAGCGCAGCACCTCGCCGTCCCAGCGGCCGCGCGCGGGCTCGGCCGGGAAGCCCATCGAGTCGAACCACCACCACAGCACGTCGCAGGTGTCGGGCTCGACCAGGAACACGCCGTGGCCGCGGAACACCACCTGGCCGTCCTTCTCCTGCTCGTAGTCCTGCAACAGGGCGACGCCGTCCAGGCCGACGCGGAAGCGGCTGCGGCCGTGGGCCGGGCCGCCGGCGCCCCAGGGCGAGGGCTGGGCCAGTTCGGGGCCGGCCCAGTCGCCGGCGAGGCGGTGCAGGCGGGCGAGCTGGGCGGGGTCGGGGCGGGGCAGTTGCATGGCGGCTCCGGTGGCGGGTTAGGGGCTGGAAGGTAGCGGATAGGAGCTAGAAGGTAGCGGATATGAGCTAGGAGTTAGCGGATAGGAGCTAGGAGTTAGCGACTGCATTTCGCCTCCCGCTACCTCCTGGCTCCTATCCGCTATCTCCCAGTTACTACCGGCACATTCGCTATAGCGAACTTCGCAATAGCCTGAGCTCAAGACTAGCTCAGGGCCCCGCCCCGTGATCGATCTCGACAGCCATCTGCGCAAGTTCCAGAAGGAGCTCAGCACCGGGACCGTGTCGCTGGCGCTGCTGGCGGTGCTGGGCGCGGCGGACGAGCCGATGTACGGCTACCAGATCGCCAAGCGCCTGGAGCGCGAGGGCGAGGGCGTGCTCAGCGGCAAGCAGAGCGCGTTGTATCCGGTGCTGCGCAACCTGGGAGCGGCCGGCCTGCTCGACAGCCACGTCGAGCCGTCGGTGACCGGGCCGCCGCGGCGCTACTACCGCATCACCGACAGCGGCCGGGCGGTTCTGCGCGAATGGGCGCGGGCCTGGCGCGCGACCCGCGACTCCGTCGATTCCGTCCTGCAGGGGCTCGATCCATGAACGCCACCACCGGCACCGCTTACCTTCCGACCTCCGCCGATCCGGTCCCGGCCGAGCCCGACCGCGCCGATCCCGCGCACGCCGCGGCCAGCGCCGCCGCCGACCTGCCGCGCTCGATCCCCGACTACCTGCAGCGCCTGCGCGACGCGCTGCGCGGCGCCGATCCGGCGCTGATCCAGGACGCGCTGTACGACGCCGAGGAATACCTGCGCGCGGAACTGGCCGAACACCCCGGCAAGAGCGAGGCCGAGGTCATCGCCAGCGTCGCCGGCAGCTACGGCGCGCCCGACGAGGTGGCCGATATCTACCGCGACACCGAAGTCAAGGTGCAGACCGCGCTGCGCCCGCCCAAGCCGGCGCCGCGGCGCTCGTGGCTGGGCCGCTTCTTCGGCGTGGCGCTGGAGCCGCGCAGCTACGGCGCGCTGTTCTACATGCTGCTGTCGCTGGCCACCGGCACGTTCTACTTCACCTGGGTCACCACCGGCCTGTCGCTCTCGCTGGGGTTGCTGATCCTGATCATCGGCGTGCCGCTGCTGATCCTGTTCCTGGGCTCGGTGCGGGTGCTGGCGCTGGTGGAAGGGCGGCTGGTGGAGGTCATGCTCGGCGAACGCATGCCGCGCCGGCCGCTGTACACCGACCGCGAGCGGCCGTGGCTGGAGCGGATCAAGGACGTGTTCACCGATCCGCGCACCTGGGGCACGCTGCTGTACCAGTTGCTGATGCTGCCGCTGGGCACGGCCTACTTCACGGTCGCGGTGACGGCGCTGGCGGTGTCGCTGTCGTTCGTCGCGGTGCCGTTCGCGGTGTGGCTGGGGTATTTCGACGGCGACATCTGCCTCGACGGCGCCTGTTCCTACGCCGGCGAGCTGGCCGGGTTCGGGCTCCCCGGCGCGGTGCTGTGGCCGCTGTCGCTGCTGATCGGTGTCGTGCTGCTGTTCGCGACCCTGCACCTGGCGCGCGGCATCGGCTACCTGCACGCGCAGCTGGCCAAGGCGCTGCTGGTGCGCTGGGGCTGAGCGCCGCCGTCGGGCAACGAGAACAAGGCCGGCGCCAACGCCGGCCTTTTTCGTAGTCGCGATAGCTCCCTGTAGGAGCGGCGCGAGCCGCGACCGCGACACCACAGCTACAGCGGAAGTTTCGGCGCAGTTGCGTTGCCGCAGTCGCGGCTCGCGCCGCTCCTACAGGGGGCTATCGGAAAATCGACGCGGACGGAAACGAAAAGCCCGGCGCTCGGCCGGGCCTTTCTTCTCGCTTCGCGCCGCCTCAGCCGGCGTTGCGGGCGATGAACTCGCGCACGCGCGGATACACCTGCTCGCGCCAGCGCCGGCCGCTGAAGATGCCGTAATGGCCGGCGCCGTCGACGGTGATGTGCTCGCGCCGGGATTCGGCCACGCCGGTGCACAGGGTGTGCGCGGCGCGGGTCTGGCCCTGGCCGGAGATGTCGTCGAGCTCGCCTTCGATGGTCAGCAGCGCGGTGTTCTTGATCGCGCCCGGGTTCACCCGTTCGCCGGCCACGTCCCACAGGCCGCGCGGCAGCAGGTGCTGCTGGAACACGACTTCGATGGTGTCCAGGTAGTACTCGGCCGGCATGTCGAGCACGGCGTTGTATTCGTCGTAGAAGCGGCGATGCGATTCGGCGTCTTCCAGGTCGCCCTTGAGCAGGTCCTGGTAGAAATCCCAATGCGACTGGAAATGCCGCTCCGGGTTCATCGCCACGAAGCCGCTGTGCTGCAGGAAGCCCGGGTACACGCGGCGGCCGCGGCCGGGGAAATTGGCCGGGACGTGGTGGATCAGATTGCTCTCGAACCACCACAGCGGCTTGTGCTCGGCCAGGTCGTTGACCTTGGTCGGGCTCTCGCGGGTGTCGATCGGGCCGCCCATCATCACCAGCGACCGCGGCGTGGGTTCGCCGCGCGCGGCCATCAGCGACACCGCCGCCAGCACCGGCACGGTCGGCTGGCAGACGCTGATCACGTGCAGGGTGTCGGCGCCGATCTGGCGGATGAAGTCCTGGATGTAGCCGACGTAATCGTCGAGGGTGAAGGCGCCTTCCTCGGCCGGCACCATGCGCGCGTCGATCCAGTCGGTGATGTAGACCTTGTGGTCGCGCAGCAGGGTGCGCACGGTGTCGCGCAGCAAGGTGGCGTGGTGGCCCGACAGCGGCGCGACCACCAGCACCGGCGGATCGTCCTTGAGCTCGGCGATGTTGCCGGCGTCGTCGGCGTAGCGCTTGAAGCGCAGCAGCCGGCAGAACGGCTTGCGCGCCATCTCGCGCTCGATCACCGGATAGGCGTTGCCGTCGATCTGGATCGAGTGGATGCCGAACTCGGGCTTCTCGTAATCCTTGCCGATGCGGTAGAGCAGCTCGCAACCCGCGGCCACGCGCGAGGCGCCGGGCACGGTGGACAGCCAACTGCCGGGCGCGGCGAACATCTTGGCGCCGGCGTCGGCCCAGTAGGTCATCGGGGCCATCCAGGCGCGGCCGAGTTCGTGCATCTGATAGAGCAGCATTCGGGTCGGACTCTCTGTGGCGGGCAGGGCTGGCGCCGGAGCGTAAACGGTTCCGGCGCGGGCGGTTTGCTGCGGCGCAGCATACAGGATTGCGATGGCGGTCGCGTGAAGCGGGGCTTTCGGTCGCGGTTGGGGGTGAGATTTGCCTGGGGTGCGGCTTGCGGCGCGACCGGCTGCCCCGCGGTCGCAGCTTGCGCAGCTCCTACAGTCGGAATCGAAACTACGGACGCCCCCTGTAGGAGCGGCGCGAGCCGCGACCGCGCCACCGCGCTGGCGGCGCGACCGGCTACCCCGCGGTCGCAGCTTGCGCAGCTCCTACAGTCGGAATCGAAACTGCGGCCACTCCCTGTAGGAGCGGCGCGAGCCGCGACCGCGCCGCCGCGCCTACGACGCAACCGGCCCCGCGCGGCGCCGCTGCGGCAATCAGCCCGCGGTCTCCAGCGCCGCCGTCTCCCCGGCCAGCGCCGGCCCCAGCCACAGGTGCGAGCCCAACGCCTGGAAACCGTGCGCGGCGAAGCGTTCGCGATAAAACCTGGCCGGCCGGCGCTTGAAGCCGTCGGTGTCGCCTTCGATGCCGTCCTCGCGGGCGAAGGTCTCCAGGAACGCCACGCCGCCGCACAGCTCGGCCAGGCCGGGCAGGCCGCGGTCGAGTTCGCGCGTGTCCAGGTAGTGCATGACGTCGCTGCAGATCAGCAGGTCGGCCGGCGCGCACGGGCGCAGGAATTCGAAATCGCCGAAGCGGGCCAGGTGCAGGTTGCGGGTGCGACCGAAGCGCGCAACCGCGTACTGGCTGGCGTCGAATCCCAGATACTGCGCGCGCGGCCGCAGCTTCAGCAGCGGCGCGCGCCACGGGCCTTCGCCGCAGCCGATGTCGAGCACGCTGCGGATCGGGCGTTCGAGGTGGTACTCGGCGGCGGCCACGGCCAGGGCGACCTTGCGCGCCAGGCGCGCGGCGCCGCCGATGGCCTCGTCCTTCAGGGCGGGATCGCGGTACCAGCGTTGGAAGTAGTCGCGGTCGTACTGTTTGCTCATGCGGAGTCGGGCCGGTCGATGCAGCGCCGCGGCGCCGCCGGCGGATGCGGCGGCCGGGCGCTGGGGTGGCGTGGAGCGTGGCATGCTAACGCGCCCGCGGCCGCAAGGCCCGCGCGCAGCGGATGCGG
>NZ_LXSD01000243.1:0-21655 GCF_017168095.1 Lysobacter enzymogenes
GGCCTGTGCTGGCTCGCCGCCCTGCCCGTCGCCGGCGCCGCCGAGACGCCGGCCGCCCCGGCCGCCGCCAGCGAAGCGGCGACCCGCAACGGCCGCGAGATCTACCAGCGCTTCCGCGACGGCCTCGCCGACCCGAGCTGCGAGCCCGGCGTCAGCAGCCGCTGGCGCCAGCATTTCGCCAGCGCGCCCAAACGCCTGGCGGCCAAGGACGACGACCTGCTGCCGCTGTTCGGCTACGTGGTCGACGCCCTGCGCGAGAACCACCTGCCGACCGAGTACGCGCTGATCCCGTTCGTCGAAAGCGGCTACCGCCCGGGCGCGCGCAGCGCCGCCGGCCCGGCCGGGCTGTGGCAGATGATCGCGATGACCGCGCGCAACCACCGCGTGCCGATGCGCGAGGGCTACGACGGGCGCCTGTCGCCGGTGGAATCCACCCAGGCCGCGGTGCGCTACCTCAAGACCCTGCACGGCATGTTCGGCGGCGACTGGCGGCTGACCGTGATGGCCTACAACGCCGGCGAATACCGCGTGTTCAACGCGATCAAGCGCGCCGGCGTCAACATCGCCGACGCCCGCCACGACCAACTGACCGGGCTGTCCGACATCACCACCGCCTACGTGCGCAAGCTGCACGCGCTGTCGTGCCTGATGGAACAGGCCGACGACCGCGAGGAATGGCTCAGCGCGCTCGACCGCCCGGTGCCGCGGCTGAGCGCGGTGACCGTCCCCGACGGCGTCGACAGCCTGGGCGAATGGGCCGCGCGCACCGACCAGGACATCGCCTGGCTGCAGCGCCTCAACCCGGTGTTCGGCGACGGCCGCATCGGCCGCCCCGGCGGCCGCCGCGCGCCGCTGCTGGCGGTGGCCGCGACCGCGGTCGGCGCGCCCGCGACGACCACGGCCGAGGTGGTCACCGCCTCCGGCGACCTGCCGGCGAGCGACGCGACGGCCAGGACGGCGGCCAACGCAAAGCCGGGCGATGCGGGCAGGAACGACACGAAGGCCGGCGCCAAAGCGGGCGATGCGGCGAAGGGCGACATCAAGATCGTCGCGGCCGCCAAACCGGGCGACGCGACGAAAAGCGAAGCCAAGACCGCCGCCAGCGCCAAGCCGGGCGACGCGGCCGGCAACCCGGCGAAAACCGTCGCCGACGCCAAGTCTCGCGGCGCGGCGAACAGCGACGACGCGCAGGCCATCGCGGCCGCCGAATCGCGCGACGCCGCGCCGATGACGTTAGGCTCGGCCGGCGCCGACCACCCGACCGAGACGCCGTCGCGCCCGGCCAAGCCGCAGCGCGCCCAAGCCGCAGCCGCGCCGCGCAAGCACACCGTCGGCCGCGGCGAGAATCCCTGGAACATCGCAAAACGCTACGGCGTGCGCGCAGCGGATCTGCTCAAGCTCAACGGGCTGGCCGCCAATGCGGTGCTCAAGCCCGGGCAGGCGTTGTTGATCGATCCGCCGGCGGGCAAGCGCAAGTAGGCGCCGCGCCATCGCGCAACGAAAAAGCCCGGCATCGCCGGGCTTTTTGTCGCGGAAGTTCTCGATGTCGCGTGAGCTCTTGCTGCGGAAGTTCTCGCTGTTGCGAAAGCTCTCGCTGTTGCGAGAGCTCTTGCTGTTGTGGGAGGGACTTCAGTCCCGACGCTCTTCGGCCCGATCGCCTCAAACAGACCGAAGAGCGTCGGGACTGAAGTCCCTCCTACAGCGACAGCCGGAGCCGCGCGCGTTACTGCGCCGTCGCCGCCGCCTCGTCGGCCTTGACCTTGCGCGACGGCCACAGCATCGCCCCGATCGTCACCGCGCCCAGCAGCCAGCTGTAATGCACATTGCCGACCAACTGCAGCGGCGAGACCTTGCTCAGCGACGCCGCCAGCAGGATCTGCGCGCCGTACGGCAGCACGCCCTGGGTCACGCAGGCGAAGATGTCGAGCACGCTGGCCGCGCGCGCCGGCGGCACGCCGTGCTGCTGCGCCACATCGCGCGCCAGCCCGCCGCTGATCAGGATCGCCACCGTGTTGTTGGCGGTGAACACGTCGGTGGTCGCCGACAGCGCGGCGATGCTGACCTCGCCGGCGCGGCGGCTGCGATGGCCGCGGGCGAACTTGCCGATCACCTGCGCCAGCCACGCCAGCCCGCCGGCCGCCTTCATCAGCGCGCCCAGGCCGCCGACCAGCAACGACAGCAGGGTGATCTCGACCATGCTCTCGAAGCCGTCCCAAATATGGGTGGTGTAGGCGGCGAAGCCGAAGTCCTCGGCGAAGAACACCCCGAACAGGCCGGCCACCACCAGGCCCAGGCTCAGCACGATGATCACGTCGACGCCGGCGATGGCCAGGCCGAGCACGATCAGGTACGGCAGGATCAGCCACGGCGAGACCGGATCGGGCGTCTGCACCGGCGCGGTTTCGCCGAGGAAGCCGAGCAGCACCAGGGTCGCCAGCGCCGCCGGCAGCGCCAGCTTGAGGTTCTCGCGGAATTTCTCCCGCATCGTACAGCCCTGGGTGCGGCTGGCGACGATGGCGGTGTCGGAGATCACCGACAGGTTGTCGCCGAAGGTGGCGCCGCCGATCACCGCGCCGAGCACCAGCGCGCGGTCCAGGCCGGAGGCGTCGGACACGCCCAGCGCGATCGGCGCGACCGCGGCGATCGTGCCCATCGAGGTGCCCAGCGACAGCGAGATGAAGCCGGCGACCACGAACAGCGCCGGCAGCAGCAGCGCCGGATGCACGTTGCCGACGCCGAGCGCGACGATGGCGTCGACCGCGCCGATGGCCTTGGACACTTCGACGAAGCCGCCGGCGAGCAGGAAGATCAGGCACATCAGCACCACGTTGTGGTCGCCCATGCCCTCCAGCAGGGTCTCCAGCGGCTTGATCCCGCGCCGCCAGGCGATGAACGCGGCCAGCGCCAGCGCCGGCAGGATCGCCACCGGCGCATGCAGCTGGTAGAAGCCCATCGCATCGCCGTGCGCGGTGAAGTACAGCCCGGCGCCGAAGAACAGCGCCAGGAACAGCAGCAGCGGGGTCAGGGCCAGGGCGCTCGGGGCGATCGGCGCGCCCGGGCGCGGGGAGTCATTCATCGCTTCATCCAGATGGATTATAAAACCGTGCGATTTTGCAGTGCAGCACACAGTCCTGTCGAGTGCCGGGGGTGGAATGCTGTGGCGGGATAAATGCTGACTGGGGCGTGGGGGCCCTCATCCGGCCCTTCGGGCCACCTTCTCCCGCGAGCGGGAGAAGGAACAGCGTGGGCGGGAAGGGGAACGGCGCAAGCGGGAGAAGGACGAGCGGGATGGGGAACGGAGCGGGTGGAAGCAAAGAGCCGCGGGCGACTTGCGTTAGGGGCGCTTTCTTCGCGCGCCCCCCGCCCCGGCAGCCTAAGCCCCTCTCCCGCTCGCGGGAGAGGGGTTGGGGTGAGGGCGCCCCGAAAAACCAACGGGGCGCCCGAAGGCGCCCCGTCGATGACCTCCCGCGGCCCGAAAGCCCCGGGCCGGCGCCGCTCAGATCACGATGGTGCAGCGGTGGTACTTGTCGCAGATCGCGTAGGTCTGCCAAAAATTGTCGTCGCACAGGTAAACGCGCGAGCTGCCGTCGAAGTTGGTTTCGGTGCGGTATTCCCCCTGGTTGGCCGCCGTGCAGGTACCCCGCGGCGGAATCGCCGCCACGGTGCCGGCCGCGCCCATCAGCGCGACCGCGAACAGCGCCAGCGCCTTGCCCTTCATCTTCCTGATCTTCATGACGTTCCTCGATGCGGACTGACCGCCGGGATGCGGGGCCGCCGCCGCTCCCCACGGTGGCGGGCGTTCGATGCGCGTGCGGCCCGCTTCGGGCAGGCGGCGGCGACCTGCCGGAATCTCGCCGCAGGAGCCTAGCGCCGCGCGCGCCACGCGAGCGTGCGGCGCGACCCAAAACGAACGCGCCAAACGAACGCACCGAACGAACCTGCCAAACGAACGGGGCGCCGCACTCGCGCGCGGCGCCCCGTCCGGATCTCGCTGGCCGCTGCCGCTTAGGCGGTGGCGCGGCTGGCGATGGCCTTGGCGAACGACATCGTGTTGCCGTCGCCGCCCAGGTCCGGGGTCAGCGAATCCTTGGCTTCCAGGGTGGCGATGATCGCTTCGCGCAGCTTGGTCGCCTTCTCGGGCTGGCCGAGGTGGTCGAGCATCTGCGCCGCGCCCAGCAGCAGCGCGCAGGGGTTGGCGATGCCCTTGCCGGCGATGTCCGGGGCCGAGCCGTGCACGGCTTCGAAGATGGCCGCGTCGGTGCCGATGTTCGCGCCCGGGGCCAGGCCCAGGCCGCCGACGAGGCCGGCGCACAGGTCGGAGATGATGTCGCCGAACAGGTTGGTGGTGACGATGATGTCGAACTGCTCCGGACGCATCACCAGCTGCATGCAGGTGTTGTCCACGATCATCTCGTTGCACTGGATGTCGGGATACTGCTGCGCCACTTCGCGCGCGGTCTTCAGGAACAGGCCCGAGGTCGACTTCAGGATGTTGGCCTTGTGCACTACGGTGACCTTCTTGCGACCGGTCTTGCGGGCCAGGTCGAAGGCGTAGCGGACGATGCGCTCGGAGCCGCGGCGGGTGATCTTCTGGGTCAGCATCGCGGTCTCGCCGTCTTCCGACAGCGTCTGGCCTTCGCCGATGTACGCGCCTTCGGTGTTCTCGCGCACCGTGATCAGGTCCACGCCCGAGGGGAAACGCGACTTGGTGTTCGGGAACGACTTGGCCGGACGCACATTGGCGTACAGGTCGAAGCGCTTGCGCAGCTCGACGTTGATCGAGCTGAAGCCCTCGCCGACCGGCGTGGTCAGCGGGCTCTTGAGCGCGATGCGGTGCTTGCGGATCGAATCCAGCGTGGCCTGCGGCAGCAGCTCGCCGTGCTTCTCCAGGGCGACGAGGCCGGCGTCGGCGAACTCGTAGCTCAGGCCGACGTTCATCGCGTCGAGCACGTGCAGGGTGGCGTCCATGATCTCCGGGCCGATGCCGTCGCCACGGATGACCGTAATCGTTTGCGTCATGAGGGAATTCTTCCAGCAGTGGGGCGGGCGCCCGTTGCGGCGCTGCGCACGAATCGAACGGTGTTAACCGCACAATTATGCCGGAAGCGGCCCCGGCCTGCATTCGCGGGCGTACTGGACCAAGGTCGGGGGGCCTGAATCGGCGAATCCCGCCCGATTGGGTTAAAGCCGCAGCCGCCTCCTGTAGGAGCGGCGCAAGCCGCGACCGCGCCATCGCAGCCACGGCGCAACCCGCGGGCCCCGCGTCTTTCCAAACCGCGAGACCGGCGCGGCGCCGGTCTGCGGGAGTTTGCGTAGTAGGCGCGTTGGCGCGGTCGCGGCTCGCGCCGCTCCTACAGGGGATCAGCCGTGGTCGTGGGCGGCGGGGGCGGCGGATTCGCCGGCTTCGAGCTGGTCGAGGAAATCGACCGCGCGGCGCAGGTGCGGGATCACGATCGAGCCGCCGACCACCAGGCCGACCGAGAAGGTCTCGAACATCTCGTCGCGGCTGACCCCGGCTTCCTTGCACTGGGCGACGTGGTAGCTGATGCAGTCGTCGCAGCGCAGCACCAGGGACGCGACCAGGCCCAGCAGTTCCTTGGTCTTCACGTCCAGCGCGCCGGCCTGGTAGGTCTGGGTGTCCAGGGCGAAGAAGCGCCGCACGACCTGGTTCGGCTCGGCCAGGATGCGCTCGTTCATGCGCTTGCGGAACGCGGTGAACTCGGCGACGCGGTCCTTTTGCGCCTGCTCGTCGGCGCCGCTCATGCGCCACCGCCGAGCAGCGGTTCCAGGCCGCCGGCGCGGTGCAGCGCCATCATGTCGTCGTAGCCGCCGACGTGGGTCTCGCCGATGAAGATCTGCGGCACGCTGGTGCGCTTGGTGCGCGCGACCATCTTCTCGCGTTCGGCCGGATCCAGGTCGATGCGCACCTCGCTCCAGCTTTGGCCCTTGCTCTTGAGGAAATTCTTGGCGGCGACGCAATACGGGCAGATCGCGGTGGTATAGATCACGATCGGCGGGGTCGAGGTCGGGGAGGCGGTATCGCTCAAAACGGTTCTCCGGAAACTTACCGATGGGCTGGGTGTCGAATATGGACGCGGGCCCAGGCAGTTTAAAGCGTGCCGGTGGAACGCAGCCGGCCGCAGCGCAATACGCTTGCGTCGGGTCGCGGCGCCACGGCAGGGTGCGCCCGGGGCGCAGTTAACGGCGGGTTCACGCCCTCGTCCCGCCCCGGCGGCATCCTGCCCTCGCAGCGGCCGCCGCAGCCTGCCGCCGCGGCAACCCCATGTACGCGCTCCGCCCGTTCGCCCTGCACCGTCCCCGCTTCCGCGTCCGTCACCGAGGAATCCCGCTTGCGCCGCATCGCCCTGCTCACCGCCGCCGTCACTCTCGCCCTGGGCAGCGTCTGCGCCAGCGCGCAGGAGACCAAGCTGCCCGACATCGGCTCCTCGGCCGCGGAGCTGCTGACCCCGGCCAAGCAGCGCGAGTACGGCTCGATGATGCTGGCGCAGCTGCGTCACTACGATTACCTGCTCGAAGACCCGCTGATCGACAGCTGGCTCGACACCCTGGGCACGCGCCTGGCCGCCAACAGCGACAAGCCGCGCCAGCCCTTCACCTTCTTCATGCTGCGCGAGCGCCAGATCAACGCCTTCGCCACGCTCGGCGGCTACATCGGGGTCAATTCCGGCCTGGTGCTGACCGCGGAGAAGGAGGACGAAGTCGCCGCGGTGCTGTCGCACGAAATCGCCCACGTCACCCAGCAGCACGTGCTGCGCGGGGTCGAGCGCGCCCAGCGCGACCAGTTGCCGATCCTGCTGGCGATGCTCGGCGCGATCGTCGCCGCGCAGGGCGCCGGCGGCAATTCCAGCGACGATGCGACCATGGCCGCGATCACCTCCGGCCTGGGCCTGATGCAGCAGCGCCAGATCAACTACACCCGTTCCAACGAGTCGGAAGCCGACCGCATCGGCATCCAGACGCTGTACCGCAGCAATTACGACACCGGGGCGATGGCCGGCTTCTTCCAGCGCATGCAATTGGCCACGCGCAGCAACCAGGCCAACTGGTACGGCGAGACGCCCGATTACCTGATGACCCACCCGGTCACCACCACCCGCATCAGCGAGGCCAAGGAACGCGCCGAGCAGATCGCGGCCAAGAACAGCATCACCGCGATCACCGCCACGCCCAACGCGACCTTGGTCGAGCGCATCGCCAAGGCGCCGATCACCCTGCCGCCGAACGCGGCCGGCACCGACAACCCGCTGCTGCCCAACGGCATCAAGCTCAGCGACGCCGGGCTCAGCTCCGGCGGCACCGGCGTGTTCGACTACGCGCGCGAGCGCACCCGCGTGCTCAGCGCCAATTCGCCGCGCGACGCCCTGCGCGAATACGAAAAGCTCGGCCTGGACACCGACGCCAAGCGCTACGGCCTGGCCCTGGCGCAGTTGCGCGGCAACCAGACCGCGGCCGCCACCGAAGCCCTGGAGGGGCTGCTGCGCAAGCATCCCGGCCAGCTGTGGCTGAGCCTGGCGATGGGCGAGGCCGAGGCCCAGGCCGGCAAGCACGCCGCCGCCGAGGCCCGCTTCGACGCGCTGCTGCGGCAGAGCCCGAACAACCGCGCGGTGGCCCTGAGCTACGCCAAGGTGCTCAACGACCGCGCCACCGCCGCCGCCGGCCAGCGCGCGCAGGCGGTGCTGCGGCCGCTGCTGGGCGCCTACGCCGACGACCCGCTGCTGCAGCAGACCTTCGCCCGCGCCTGCGAGATCGCCGGCGACTCGATCCGCGCCGGCGAGGCCTACGCCGAAGCCGCCTACCTGCGCGGCCGCCCGGAGCAGGCCCTGGTCCAGCTCAACACCCTCAAGCGCAAGCCGGACCTGGATTACTACGCCCGCGCCCGGATCGAGGCGCGCATCGCCGCGATCACCCCGACCGTGCTGGAACTCAAGCGCCAGGGCGTGCGCGACGAGGATCTGCGGCGGCAGTAGGCCGCGCGGCGCCTGCGGGCCGCTTTGACGGCGGCGGGCGCCGCCCCGAACCGCGCCGGGTTTCCGTTCGGGAAAAAAGTTTCGCCGTCCCGGGTGGATTCGTCGTCGCGCTGCGTCTGAACCAAGGCAGCCTCGCCGCGCGCGCACGATGCTCCATACGCCGTGGCCGCGAACCGTCCGGCGGCGGCGCTGCAACCAGCGCGAAACAGACCCTCCCGGCGACGCGCGAGCGTCGCCGCGCCGCCGCGCGGCTGCCATCGCGATGTAACCTGACCGCCAAAGTCCGGCCCGCGCCAGCGTCGCCCATCGCGCGGCCAACGCCGCCCAAAACGCGGCTGCCGGGCGCAAGTTCCCGTCCCGCCTGGGCCATCGCGCCCGACCGTGCACATCCGGCCGACATCGCCGGGGCGACAATGCCGCCCGTCCCATGTCATGGGCTCGTCATAAAACGGTAGTGTACTGGCGCGGTTTCAGGGACGAACCCCTACCCCGCCTCCCCTCGGTGACCGTGTGCAGAAGCGCATCCTGATAGTCGAAGACGAACCCGCCATCCGCGACATGGTGTCCTTCGCCCTGCGCAAGGGCGAATACGACCCCGTCCACGCCGGCGACGCCCGCGAAGCCCAGGCCGCCATCGCCGACCGCGTGCCGGACCTGATCCTGCTGGACTGGATGCTCCCGGGCACCAGCGGCCTGGAACTGGCCAGGCGCTGGCGCAAGGAATCGCTGACCCGCGAGATCCCGATCATCATGCTG
Organism: Lysobacter enzymogenes; assembly: GCF_017168095.1. Taxonomy (GTDB): domain Bacteria; phylum Pseudomonadota; class Gammaproteobacteria; order Xanthomonadales; family Xanthomonadaceae; genus Lysobacter; species Lysobacter enzymogenes_D. The sequence goes on from NZ_LXSD01000243.1 coordinate 8,745, forward strand.
ACCGCGCGCGGCGAAGAGAACGACCGCGTCGGCGGCCTGGAAGCCGGGGTCGACGACTACGTGGTCAAGCCGTTCTCGGCGCGCGAACTGCTGGCGCGCATCCGCGCCGTGCTGCGCCGCTCGCGCGAGGACGACGAGGACGGCAGCGTCGGCGTCGGCCCGCTGCGCATCGACGGCGCCGCCCACCGGGTGTTCGCCCAGGTCGACGGCGGCGACCAGCCGGTCCAGATCGGCCCGACCGAATACCGCCTGCTGCATTTCTTCATGACCCACCCCGAACGCGTCTATTCGCGCACCCAGCTGCTCGACCATGTCTGGGGCGGCAGCGTGTACGTGGAGGAGCGCACCGTCGACGTGCACATCCGCCGGCTGCGCAAGACGCTGGAGCCGCACCGGCTCGACGGCATGGTCCAGACCGTGCGCGGAGCGGGCTACCGCTTCTCCGCCTCGCTCGCCGCGTAAGCCGGGGGTATGCCGCCGCGCGCGCGCTCCGCCTGGTTCCGCACCCTCGGTCAGCTCGCGCTGATCCTGGTCGGCGCGGCCGTACTCGGCATCCTGGTCGGCTATCCCTGGCCGATCGTCACCGCCGCCGCGATCGGCGTGGTCGCCTGGCATTACTGGCGGCTGCGCCGGGTGCTGATCCGGCTGACCGCGCGCCAGCGCCTGACCCCGCCGCTGGGCGAAGGCATCTGGAACGAACTCGACCGGCTGCTGCACCGCAGCCAGGCCGAGATGCGCGGGCGCAAGCGCCGGCTGATCGAAATGCTGCGCGCCTACCGCGCCGCCGCCGCGGCGATGCCCGACGCGATCGTGGTGGTGGAACGCAACAGCCAGCGCGTGCAGTGGTTCAACGAGGCCGCCACCGGCCTGTTCGGCCTGCGCTACCCGCGCGACATCGGCGCGCCGGTGGTCGACCGGCTGCAGCCGCTGCAGATCTCGCACTGGCTGGCCTCCGGCCGCAACGCCGAGCCGCTGGAAGCGGCCTCGCCGTGGAATCCGGCGGTGACCCTGAGCCTGCGCCTGATCCCGTATTCGGAAAACCTGTGGCTGTTGGTCGCGCGCGACGTCAGCCGCATGCTCCAGCTCGAACAGATGCGCCGCGACTTCGTCGCCAACGTCTCGCACGAACTGCGCACGCCGCTGACCGTGGTCCACGGCTACCTGGACATGCTCGATCCGGAAGAGCACCCGGACTGGGCGCCGATGCTGGCCGAGATGCAGCGCCAGTCGCAGCGCATGACCCAGCTGGTCGAAGACCTGCTGACGCTGTCGCGCCTGGAATCGCAGGACAGCCTGCCGGCCGAGGAAACCGTGTCGATGTCCTCGATGCTGGCCACGCTCAAGCGCGAGGCCAATGCGCTGAGCCAGGGCCGCCACGAAATCGCCATGGACGACCTCGCCGGCGTCGATCTGTTCGGTTCCAACAAGGAGCTGCACAGCGCGTTCTCCAATCTGGTCAGCAACGCGATCCGCTACACCCCGGCCGGCGGCACCATCCGCATCCGCTTCCGCCCCGAGAGCGCCGGCATCGCCCGCGGCTGCGTGCTGGAGGTGATCGACAGCGGCTACGGCATCCCGGCCGCGCACCTGCCGCGCATCACCGAGCGCTTCTACCGCGTCTCCACCAGCCGTTCGCGCGAGAGCGGCGGCACCGGCCTTGGCCTGTCGATCGTCAAGCACGTGCTGCACCTGCACCAGGCGCGGCTGGAGATCGCCAGCGAAGTCGGCCGCGGCAGCACCTTCGCCTGCCACTTCATTCCCGAACGCATGCGCCGCCGCGACCTGTACGGCGAGGCGCACTCGGATACTCTTCTCCCGGACGCACTGCCCTGACCGGGCGAATCCGAACCTAGGACGCAACGCAGCGCCATGAACGCGATGACCGAACCCTCGCTCGACACCGACCCGCTGCGCGACCCCTCGCTGTACTTCAACCGCGAACTGTCGCAACTGGACTTCAACTTCCGCGTCCTGGCCCAGGCCCAGGACCCGCAGGTGCCGCTGCTGGAGCGGCTGAAGTACCTGTGCATCTCCTGCACCAACCTCGACGAATTCTTCGAGATCCGCGCCGGCACCCTGCGCCACGCCCAGGACCTGGGCCTGGCCCCGGGCCCGGACGGGCTGGCGCCGCAGACCGTGCTCGCGCGCATCCACGACCGCGCCGCCGAACTGGTCAAGGCGCAGTACGAATGCTGGAACGAGGTGCTGCGCCCGGCGCTGCAGGAAAACGGCGTGCGCGTGCTCGGCCGCAATTCCTGGAACGCGCGCCAGACCCGCTGGCTGCGCGCGTATTTCCGCGACGAGATCATGCCGGTGCTGTCGCCGCTGGGCCTGGACCCGGCGCACCCGTTCCCGAAGATCCTCAACAAGTCGCTCAACATCGTGGTCGTGCTCAAGGGCAAGGACGCGTTCGGCCGCGCCGGCAACCTCGCCATCGTGCGCGCGCCGCGTTCGCTGCCGCGCATCATCCAGATGCCCGAGAACGTCTCCGGCGGCAAGCACGACTTCGTGTTCCTGTCCTCGGTGCTGTCGGCCTTCGTCGACGAGCTGTTCCCGGGCATGGAGGTCAAGGGCGCCTACCAGTTCCGCGTCACCCGCAACTCCGAGCTGCTGGTGGACGAGGAGGAGGTCGACAACATCGCGCTCGCCCTGCGCGATGAGCTGATCGGCCGGGGCTACCTGCGCGCGGTGCGGCTGGAGATCGCCGAGCAGTGCCCCAAGCCGATCGTGCGCACCTTGCTGGAGAACTTCGACCTGCCCGAGAACGCGGTCTACCGCATCAACGGCCCGGTCAACCTCAACCGCGTGATCCAGGTCTACGACCTGGTCCAGCGCCCGGAACTGAAGTTCCCGCCGTACCAGCAGCGCGTGGCGCCCGGCATCGAGACCCTCTTCGACACCGTCGCCGAAGGCGACATGCTGCTGCACCATCCCTTCGATTCGTTCGCGCCGGTGCTGGAATTGCTGCGCCAGGCCGCCGAAGACCCGAACGTGCTGGCGATCAAGCAGACCCTGTACCGCGCCGGCAAGGATTCGCCGATCGTCGAGCAACTGGTGCAGGCGGCGCGCAACGGCAAGGACGTGACCGTGGTGGTCGAGCTGCGCGCGCGCTTCGACGAGGAGGCCAACCTCGGCCTCGCCGACCGGCTGCAGGAAGCCGGCGTGCAGGTCGTGTACGGCGTGGTCGGCTACAAGACCCACGCCAAGATGCTGCTGATCGTCCGCCGCGAAGGCCGCAAGCTCAAGCGCTACGTGCACCTGGGCACCGGCAACTACCACAGCGGCACCGCGCGCGCCTACACCGACTTCGGCCTGATCACCGCCGATCCGGACATCGGCAACGACGTGCACCTGATCTTCCAGCAGCTCTCCGGCCTGGCGCCCTCGCTCAAGCTCAAGTGCCTGCTGCAATCGCCGTTCACCCTGCACGCCGGCGTGCTCAAGCGCATCGACCGCGAAACCAAGCATGCCAAGGCCGGCAAGCCGGCGCGCATCGTCGCCAAGATGAACGCCTTGAACGAGCCGCAGGTGATCCGCGCGCTGTACCAGGCCTCGCAGGCCGGCGTGCAGATCGACCTGATCGTGCGCGGCGCCTGCACCCTGCGGCCGGGCGTGGAAGGCATATCCGACAACATCCGCGTGCGCTCGATCGTCGGGCGTTTCCTCGAGCACCACCGCGTCTACTGGTTCGCCAACGACGGCGCGCCGGACCTGTTCTGCTCCAGCGCCGACTGGCTGGAACGCAACCTGCTGCGCCGGGTCGAGACCGGTTTCCCGATCCTGGATTCGGAGCTGCGCGGCCGCGTCTACGAGGAAGCGCTGGCCAACTACCTGGCCGACAACCTCAACGCCTGGGCGCTGCAGCCCGACGGCGCCTACGAGCGCGTCCTGCCGGCCGAGGGCGCGATGCCGCACTCGGCGCAGGCGACTTTGTTGGCTAAGTTGTGCGGATGACCGAAAATCGGCCGCATGAATAATCTTTTCCCGACCAGCCGCCTGCCGCTCGAAGACGGCGACCTGCTCGCCGCGGTCGACATGGGTTCCAACAGCTTCCACATGGTGGTGGCGCGCTACGTGCTGGGCCAGCTGCGCACCGTCGACCGGCTGCGCGAGACCGTGCGCATGGCCGAGGGCCTGGACCGCAAGGGCGGGCTCGCCCCGGAAGTGCGCCAGCGCGCGCTGGAGTGCCTGTCGCGCTTCGGCCAGCGCATCCGCGACGTGCCGCCGCAGCGGGTGCGCGCGATCGCCACCAACACCGTACGCCGCCTGGCCGCGCCGCAAGCCTTCCTGATGCCGGCCGAATCGGCCCTGGGCCACGCCATCGAAGTGGTGTCCGGCCGCGAAGAGGCGCGCCTGATCTACCTCGGCGTCGCCCACGCGCAGCCGTCCAAGCCCGGCGAGCGCCGGCTGGTGATCGACATCGGCGGCGGCTCGACCGAATGCATCGTCGGTTCCGGCTTCGAGGCGATCGAGCGCGAAAGCCTGCAGGTCGGCTGCATCGCCACCACCCGCCGGTTCTTCGACAACGGCAAGCTGTCGAAGAAGAAATGGCGCGACGCGCTGACCGAGGTCTCGGCCGAGTTCCAGCAGTTCGCCGGCACCTACCGCTCGCTGGGCTGGCACGAGGCGTTGGGCTCGTCGGGCACCAACAAGGCCATCGGCGAGATCTGCGCAGCGATGAAGCTGACCAAGGGCGCGGTCACCGCCGAGGCCCTGCCGGCGCTGCGCGACCGGCTGCTGCAGGCCGACCGCATCGACGCCATCGACCTGCCCGGCCTGTCCTCCGACCGCCGCCCGGTGATCGCCGGCGGCATTCTGATCCTGGAAGCCGCCTTCAACGTGCTCGGCCTGCAGCGCATGGCCATCAGCAAGGCGGCGATGCGCGAAGGCGTGCTCTACGACATGCTCGGCCGCGGCGGCGCCGACGACCCGCGCGATGCGGCCGTGGCCGCGCTGGTCAAGCGCTACGGCATCGACGAACAGCAATCCGCGCGGGTCGAGGCGACCTTGCTGCGCCTGTTCGACCAGGTCGCCAAGGCCTGGAACCTCGACGCCGACGACCGCCTGATGCTGCTGCGCGCCGCGCGCCTGCACGAGCTGGGCCTGGTGATCGCGCACAGCCAGTACCACGTGCACAGCTCCTACGTGATCGAGAACTCCGACATCTCCGGCTTCTCGCGCCAGCAGCAGCAATTCCTCGCCGCGCTGGTGCGCACGCACCGCCGCAGCATTCCCAAGAACGCCTTCGACGCCCTGCCCGACCGCCTGCTCGCCGCGGTGCGGCGCAGTTCGGCGCTGCTGCGGCTGGCGGTGCTGCTGCACCGCGCGCACGAGTCCGACCCGATCCCGCAGCTCGACGCCCACGCCGACGGCAACACCCTCACCCTGACCGTGTCGCGGCGCTGGCTAGATTCGCGCCCGCTGGTGCGCGCCGACCTGGAAGGCGAGCCGCAGGACATGGCGGGGCTGGGGATTTCGCTGAAGCTGCTGGCGAACTGAGCGCGCGGCGGCGCGCGCTCAGCCTGCGCGCGCCGCCAGGCGTTCGACCATCGTCTCGCGCATCAAATACTTCTGCGGCTTGCCGCTGATCGTCATCGGCAGCGCTTCGACGAATTCGATATAGCGCGGAATCTTGTAGTGGGCGATGCGGCCCTGGCAGAACGCGCGCACCGCCTCGGCGTCGAGCGCGGCGCCGTCGGCGAGGCGGATCCAGGCGCAGACTTCCTCGCCGAACTTCTCGTCGGGCACGCCGAACACCTGCACGTCGGCGATGGCCGGATGGGCGTAGAGGAATTCCTCGATCTCGCGCGGGTACACGTTCTCGCCGCCGCGGATCAGCATGTCCTTCAGGCGCCCGACGATGCGGCAATAGCCGTCGGCGTCGATGGTGGCCTGGTCGCCGGTGTGCATCCAGCCGTCGGCGTCGACCGCCTCCATGCTGCGCGCGCGATCGCCCCAATAGCCCTGCATCACCGAATAGCCGCGGGTCAGCAGCTCGCCGACCTCGCCGCGCGGCACGGTCGCGCCGCGCTCGTCGACGATGCGCACCTCCACGTGCGGATGCACCCGGCCGACCGAATCCACGCGCCGCTGCAGCGGGTCGTCGGGCACGGTCTGGAAGCTGACCGGGCTGGTCTCGGTCATGCCGTAGGCGATGGTCACCTGCTGCATGTGCATGCGCGCGGCCACCTGCTTCATCACCTCGATCGGGCAGTTGGCGCCGGCCATGATGCCGGTGCGCAGGCTCGACAGGTCGAACTCGCCGAACTGCGGGTGCTGCAATTGCGCGATGAACATGGTCGGCACGCCGTGCAGGCCGGTGCAGCGCTCGGCGGCGACGGTGCGCAGGGTCGCCAGCGGGTCGAAGCCTTCGCCGGGAATCACCATGCACGCGCCGTGGGTGACGCAGGCCAGGTTGCCCAGGACCATGCCGAAGCAGTGGTAGAACGGCACCGGGATGCACAGCCGGTCGCGCTCGCTCAAGCGCATCGCCTCGCCGACGAAGAAGCCGTTGTTGACGATGTTGCGGTGGGTCAGGGTCGCGCCCTTGGGCGCGCCGGTGGTGCCGGAGGTGAACTGGATGTTGATCGCGTCGTCCGGCGACAGGCGCGCACTGACCTCGCGCAGCAGCGCGTGCGCGACCGGGTCTTCGCACGCGGCGACCGCGTCGAAGGCGTGCGCGCCCGGCGGCGGCTGGTCGCCGCCCATGACCAGCACATGGCGCAGGTCCGGCAGGCGCCGCGCGCGCAGCAGGCCGGGCGGATCGCGGCCGAGTTCGGGCGCCAGTTCGCGCAGCATGTCCAGGTAGTGCGAGGTCTTGAACGACGGCACGATCGCCAGCGCGCGGCAGCCGACCAGGTTCAAGGCGTATTCGAGCTCGTGCGTGCGGTAGGCCGGATTGATGTTGACCAGGATCAGCCCGGCGCGCGCGCTGGCGAACTGCAGCAGCACCCACTCGGCGCGGTTGAGCGACCACACGCCGATGCGGTCGCCGGGCGCCAGTCCGAGCGCGAGCAGGCCGGCGGCCAGCCGGCTCACCGCCTTGTCGAACTCGCGCCAGTTCATGCGCACGTCTTGCGGCGGCACCACCAGCGCCTCGCGCTCGGGCCACTGCGCGGCGATGCGCGCGAGCATCGCGCCGATGGTTTCGTCGAGCAGCGCCGGCGCATCGGTGCCGACGACGTGGCTGAGGGCGGGATCGGGGGCGGTGCGGTGTGCGCTCATGCGCCGAGCATAGCCGCTGGCCTCGCATCGCCACCGCATCGGAGCCGGTGCGCAGGCGCGAATCCGTGACCGCGACGGCGAACGCGCCACGCGCATCCGCACTGCGAGGCTTCGCGAGCTTGCGGCGCGGATCGCGGCGAGGGCCGCGCCGCTGTCGCGAGCGCTGCCCTGCTCACCCCGGACGCCCGCTGGCACGGCGCAGAACCAGCGGCAACGGAGCAAGCCCGCCCCGGCCAAGATTAAGCGTAATCCCTTCTTATTGATGTATAAAACATCTATTGATATGTTAAAAGCATCCATGAAACCGCCCAAGCGGGACTGACCGCGATGTCGTGGCGCCGCAGCGGGCGCACGCGCGAACGAGCGGAGGAACGGTGGGCGTGCAACTACCGAAGTGGGTTTGGGTAGGAGGCGGCGTGCTCGCCTGCGTGGCCGGCATGGTCAATGTCGCCGGCGTGCTCGGCTTCGAGCATCAGGCCCTGACCCACCTCACCGGCACCGCCACCTCGCTCGGCGCCGCCGTCGCGCAGGGGCGGCCGCTGGCGGCCGTGCAGTTGGCGGCGATCGTTGCCGCCTACGTCGCCGGCGCGGCGTTGAGCGGACTGATCGTGCAGGGCAGCTCGCTGCGCCTGGGACGGCGCTACGGCGTGGTGCTTGCGCTGGAATCCGCGCTGCTGTTCGCCAGCGTGCCGCTGTTGCAGCGCCAGCCGATGCTCGGCGGCCTGTCGGCGGCGATGGCGATGGGCCTGCAGAACGCGATGGCGACGACCTTCAGCGGCTCGGTCCTGCGCACCACCCACCTGACCGGCATGTTCACCGATCTCGGGATCGGCCTGGGGCACGCGATCCGCGGCCGCGACGTACCGCGCCGGCGGATCCTGCTCAGCGCGCTGGTGATCGGCGGTTTCCTGGCCGGGGCGCTGCTCGGCGCGCTGCTGTACCGGCAGTGGGGCGCGCGCCTGTTGTACCTGCCCGCCGCGCTGACCGGCGTCGCCGGCGGCGGCTATGCGATCTATCGCCACTTGCGTCCGTGGCGCGAATGAGCGGCGGCCGGCGGGCCGATCACTCGCCCGGCGGCGTCTTCAGGCGCACGCCGCGGCCGGTGCCATAGCTGGGCATGTTCTCGCCGATCAGCTCCACGCCCGCCGCGTCGAGGGCGTTGACGATCTTGGTCAGGGTGTCGACCACGCCGCGCACATTGCCCTGGCTGGCCTCCATGCGCTGGATCGTCGGCAGCGACACGCCGGCCTTCTCGGCCAGGGTCTTCTGGTCCATGCCGACCAAGGCGCGCGCCGCGCGCAGCTGGCTGGCCGTGATCAACGGCGCGGCTCCGCGGATGGAGAAAACGCAATGCGTGCTGGGAGGCGGGAAGTCATCGTGGTAAGCGGCCGGTATGCGGGGCTGCGCATCATCGCCAATTGCGCAAGGTTCGGCATCCGGCCGCGGCCCGCTGGGGGTACTCATCGGTATAATGATGCCTGAAACATCTATTGACATGCTTTACGCATCCGCGTCAAGCGCACACACCGGCGACGCGCCGGTTCGCCGCGAGGCCCGTCCGCCCGCGCCGGTTCGGTTTTCCTGGAGTTCGACATGATCGTGAAAGACAGCAACGGCACCCCGCTCGCCGACGGCGATTCGGTCCTGGTGATCAAGGACCTCAAGGTCAAGGGCACCTCGGTGACGCTCAAGCGCGGCACCTTGTGCAAGAACATCCGCCTGACCGACGACGAAGAGCTGATCGAGTGCAACGTCGAGAAGGTCAAGGGCCTGGTGCTGCGCACCGAGTTCCTGAAGAAGGCATGATCGGCGGGCGCGGCGAACCATGCCGCGCCGCATCCGCCGCAGCGCCGCCCAGGGAGATCCGCGATGCACGACGAAGGCCGCGAACTCGACGCGCTGCGCCGGCGCATTCCCACGTTCGCCTGCCGCGAGGGCTGCCACGATTGCTGCGGGCCGGTGACCGCCTCGTCCGAGGAAATGGCGCGGCTGCCGTTCAAGCCCGAGCGCGAGCGCGACGCCGCGCTGGCGGCGTGGAACTGTCCGCACCTGGGGCCGCAGGGCTGCCAGGCGTATGAGCAGCGGCCGCTGATCTGCCGGCTGTTCGGCACGACGCCGCGGTTGCGCTGCCCCAACGGCTGCGGGCCGGAACGGATGATCGACGAAGCCAGCGAGAACGCGGTCCACGCCTATCTGCGGCGGACGCGGCAGGTGCTGGTCTAGCGCCGCGCGCATCGCGCGATCGCGGCGGCGCACGCCTCGCCGCCCGCGCGACCGACCTTCGGCGTCGGCGGCGAACCTCAGCCCGCCGCTTCGGCGGCCGCGCTGCGCTTGGCCGCCTCCGCGCGCAACTGCGTCGCCCGCACCAGCACCGGCGGCGGGCTGATCTCTTCGGGAATGCGGAAGATGCCGAGCTTGCGCAGAAACTGCCCCGGCCCGCGCGCGGAGGTGAAGGCCACCACCGGGATCGAGACGATCAGGCCCAGGATCACCGGCGACATCCACGCCGCCAGCGGCGGCGAGATCGCATAGGCCATGCCGCCGATCAGCACGCCGAACAGGGTCAGCCCGCCGTAGCTGCGGATCAGCCCCGACAGCGGCAGGCTGCCGTCGTCGCGGCGCTGCGATTCCCAGCCCGAGTCCTTGCCGGCCAACACCTCGGCCACGCCGCGCGACTGCAGGTACATGGTCACCGGCGCCATCAGCGCGGCCAGCAGGGTTTCGAAGATCATGCTGAAGAACGCGCGGATCGCGCCGCCGCAGCCGCGCCGGGTCTCGCGGTCGGTCAGCAGCGCCAGATAGGCCATGAACTTCGGCGCCAGCAGCACCGCCATGGTGGCGATGAACACCCACAGCACCCGGTCGGGATCCTGGTCGCGCCAGTAGGCGCTCGGCGAGAAGCCCGGCAGGCGGATGCTCTGCCAGCTGAAATAATCGAGCTTGTCGAGCGGGATGATCAGGCCGATCAGCATCAGCATCGCCCACATCGGCGCGGTGAAGTAATGGCCGATGCCGATCATCAGGTGCATGCGGCTGATCCAGTGCAGGCCCTTGGCCGGCAGCACCGCGGTGTGCTGCAGGTTGCCCTGGCACCAGCGGCGGTCGCGCACCAGCATGTCGGTCAGCGACGGCGGGCCTTCCTCGTAGCTGCCGACCAGGCCCGGGATCATGTGCAGCGCCCAGCCGCCGCGGCGCATCAGCGCGGCCTCGACGAAGTCGTGGCTGAGCACGGTGCCGCCGAAGGGCTTGCGCCCGCGCAGCTCGGGCAGGCCGGCGTGCTCGGCGAAGGCGCGGGTGCGGATGATCGCGTTGTGGCCCCAGTAGTTGCTCTCCGCGCCGTGCCACCAGGCGATGCCATAGGCGATCACCGGGCCGTACACGCGGCCGGCGAACTGCTGCATGCGCGCGAACAGGGTCTGGCCGTTGACGATCATCGGCAGGGTCTGGATCAGCGCCACGTCCGGGTGCCGCTGCATCGCGCCGGACAGCTTCACGATCACCTCGCCGGTCATCAGGCTGTCGGCGTCGAGGATCAGCATCTGCGGATAGGCCGCGCCGAAGCGGCGCACCCACTCGGCGATGTTGCCGGCCTTGCGCTCGGCGTTGTTCTTGCGCCGGCGGTAGAAGATCCGCGCATGCCCGCCGGTGCGTTCGCGCAACGCGTCGAACGCGCGGATCTCGGCCTGGCGGATCGGTTCCTTGGTGGTGTCGCTGAGGATGAAGAAGTCGAACTTGTCCAGCTGGCCGGTGGCCTCGACCGATTCGTAGATCGCCTGCAGGCCGGCCATCAGCCGTTCGGGATCCTCGTTGTAGGTCGGCGCCAGCAGCGCGGTGCGCTCGCCCAGCGCCGGCAGTTCGCCGCCCTGCCTGAGCCCCAGGCGCCAGCGCCGGCGCGACAGGATCAGCACGAAGCCGGCCAGCGAGCTGGTGAAGGCCAGCGCGATCCAGGCGAACAGGAACAGGAACAAACCCAGCAACGCGCCTTCCAGCACGCTCAGCCCGCCGACGTAGAGCACGCGCAGGATGTGGTAGGCCGCGACCAGGGTCAGCAGCGCGGCGCCGCCGATCACGTACAGGCGGCGCAGGGCCATCCCGCGCGGCGCGGTCGGCAGCGGCTTGGGCGAGAGCGCGCCGGCCTTGAGCGTCTGCACCGGCATCGCCATCGGCGATTCGGGCGGCAGCGCTTCGTAAGGCGCGGAGGCGGCGGGGCGGAGCGGCGGTGCGGCAGTTGCGTTCATGCGGTCCAACGATAAAGCCAGGTTTCGGAAACGGGGCCGGAGGCGTCCTCCATGACCGCGCGCAGCTCGATGGCGCGCGCGTCCCCGGGATTGAGTTCGAACGAAAGCCGCCAGGTCTTGCCGCCGTCGATGCGGCGCGCGGTGGCGTTGGCGACCTGCCCGGCCGCGGCCCAGACCACGGCGCGCAGTTGCGCATCCGCCGCCAGTTGCGGCAACCGGCCGCCGTCGAAATCCAGCACGATCAGGCGCGCGCCGGCACTGGCGGCGCCGGCATTGGCGGCGCCGATGCGGGTGCGCGAGACCGTGGCCAGCTGCGGCTTCCACGCATGCGTGGCGCACCAGTGCAGGCGGTAGTCGAAGCGATGCTCGCGCCCGGCGGCCAGCGGCGCGCGCGGACGCCAGAACGCGACGATGTTGTCGTGGTACTCGTCGCCGGTCGGGATTTCGATCAGGTGCACCGCGCCCTCGCCCCAGTCGCCCAGCGGCTCCACCCACAGGCTGGGGCGGCGTTCGTAATGGGCTTCGCTGTCGGCGTAATCGGCGAACGCGCGCTTGCGCTGCATCAGCCCGAACGCGCGCGGGCGGCGGTCCTGGAACGCGCTTTCCTGCAGGTTCATGGGGTTGTGCAGCGGCCGCCAGATCTGCTCGCCGGCGCCGTTGAACAGCGCCAGGCCGTCGGAATCGTGCACGGCCGGGCGGAAGTCGTCGACGCCGCGGCGGTCGGTGTCGTCGAAGTGGTACATGCTGGTCAGCGGCGCGATGCCGGCGCGCTCCAGCGCCACGCGCGGGTACAGGCGCAGCGTGGTGTCGAAGGTGGTGTCCACGCCGGGGGTCACGACGAAACGCATCGCGCCGGCGGTGCTGGGGCTGTCGAGCAGCGCGTGCACGACGATGGAGCGCGCGTTCTTCGCCGGCCGCTCGATCCAGAACGCCACGAACGCCGGGAATTCCTCGTTGCCGCCGGCGCCGGTGTTCAGCGCCAGACCGCGCGCGGACAGGCCATACAGCAGGTCGCGCGCCACCGCGCGGAAATAGCTGGCGCCGAGGAACGCGCAGACCTCGTCGAAATACTCCGCGCGGTTGATCGGCGCGTGCACGCGGAAACCGGCGAAGCCCAGGTCGGCGCCCGCGGGCGGGCGCGGCGCCTGGCCGAAATCAAACAATTCGCTGCGATAGCGCAGCGGCACGGCCTTGCCGGCATCGACCAGATTCAGCTCGACCCGCTGCTTGAACAGGAACGCGCGGTGGAACAACTGCAACTGGAACGGCAGCCCGTCGCGCTTCCACACCGCCTGCGCGGGGTCGAAGCGGATGTCGCGCCAGCGGTCGTAATCGACCTCGCCCAGCCCCGCCGGCAGCTCGGTCGCCGGCGCGCGATAAGGCCTGGCCGCCAGCGCGCGCGCCAGCGCCGGCACGGTGCCGGCGTCGAAGGCCTGCGCGGCTCCGGCC
>NZ_LXSD01000244.1:0-6303 GCF_017168095.1 Lysobacter enzymogenes
GGCGGGGCTGCGTTGCTTCGGTTGGTCGCGACTTGCGTCGCTCCTACAGGGAGATACGAAACTTGCCGAAGCCCCTGTAGGAGCGACGCCAGTCGCGACCGCGAATACGCAACTACGACGAAACCCGCGCAACGACCGCATTGCCGCAGTCGCGACTCGCGTCGCTCCTACAGCCGGATGCGAACCTCCAAGGCCATCGCCCCCATCAATTCACCACGAAACTCACCTTCAGATTGACCCGCCACTCCTGGATGTTCCCCGCCGCATCGGTAGTGACCTTGATTTCGTTGACCCAGGCCCCCTGGATGTTCTTGACCGACTCGGCGCACTTGGCCAGACCGGTCTTGACCGCGTCCTCGATGCCGATGCTGGACGACGTGCTGAGTTCGATGACCTTGGCGACCGCCATGAGCGTTTCTCCTGAGGCGCGCGGACACGACCGCGCCGCGGCGCGCGCGAAGCCGGCGACGGCGGGAGCCCCGAGCCTAGGCCGGCGTGCGTTAAGCCGGCGCAAGCGCCGCCGCGGCGGCGGCGCTGTGCCCTACAATCGCGGCATGAATCCGGCCAGCAATCTGATCCTGATCGGGCCGATGGGCTCGGGCAAAACCTGCATCGGCAAGCGCCTGGCCGAGCGCTTCGGCCTGCGCGCGGTCGACGCCGACCGCGAGCTCGAACTGCGCGCCGGCGCGAGCATCGCGCAGATCTTCGAACACGAAGGCGAAGCCGGCTTCCGCGCGCGCGAAAGCGCGGTGCTGGCCGAACTGCTGGGCGGCGACGGCCTGCTGCTGTCCACCGGCGGCGGCGCGGTGCTGGCCGCCGACAACCGCCGGCTGCTGCGCGAACGCGGCTTCGTCGTGCACCTGCAGGTCAGCGTCGAGCAGCAGCTCGAGCGCCTGGCCCTGGACCGCAGCCGCCCGCTGCTGGCGCGCGGCGACCGCGAACAGGTGCTGCGCGAACTGGCCGCGGCGCGCGCGCCGCTGTACGCCGAAACCGCCGACCTGGCCTTCGACACCGGCGCCGGCGGCGCGGCCGAGGCCGCGCTGGGCCTGGCCCAGCGGCTCGACGCGCTGTGGCGCCGGCCGCCCTCGCCGGCCCCTTCCCCCCTTGGAGTCACCGCATGAGCGCGCCGCGCAAAGTCGAAGTGTCCGGCGAGTCCGGCTACAGCATCGAAATCGGCCCCGGCCTGCTCGCCGACGGCGCGCGCCTGGGCAAGCCGCTGCGCGGCCGCCACGCGCTGATCGTCAGCGACGGCAACGTCGCGCCGCTGTACCTGGACCGGGTCGCCGCCGCGCTGGCCGAAGCCCGGCCCGGCCTCAGCGTGGCCCGCTTCGTGATCCCGCCCGGCGAGCACGAGAAGACCCTGGAGCGCTTCGGCCAATGCCTGCACGCGCTGTCCGAACTCGGCGCGACCCGCGACGCGACCGTGATCGCGCTCGGCGGCGGCGTGGTCGGCGACCTCGCCGGCTTCGCCGCGGCCTGCTGGATGCGCGGCATCGACTGCGTGCAGCTGCCGACCACGCTGCTGGCGATGGTCGACTCCTCGGTCGGCGGCAAGACCGCGGTCGACCTGCCCAGCGGCAAGAACCTGGTCGGCGCGTTCCATCCGCCGCGCGCGGTGATCGCCGACACCTCGGCACTGCGCAGCCTGCCCGACCGCGAACTGCGCGCCGGCCTGGCCGAGGTGGTCAAGTACGGCGCGATCTTCGACGCCGGCTTCCTCGACTGGCTGGAAAGCCACGCCGAAGCCCTGCTCGCCCGCGACGATGCCGCGCTCGGCGAAGCGATCGCGCGCAGTTGCGCGTTCAAGGCCGACGTGGTCGCGCGCGATCCGTTCGAACGCGGCGACCGCGCCATGCTCAACTTCGGCCACACCTTCGGCCACGCGATCGAGACCGAGCAGGGCTACGCCGGCACCCGCGGCGACGGCCTCAACCACGGCGAAGCGGTGGCGGTGGGCATGGTGCTGGCGGCGCGCCTGTCGGCGGCGCTGGGCCGCTCCGGCCTCACCGACGCCGAGCGTTTGCAGCGCCTGCTCGAACGCCTCGGCCTGCCGGTGCGCATCCCGGCCGGACTCGATCCGCAGGCCCTGCTGGCGCGCATGCGCCTGGACAAGAAGGCCGACGCCTCCGGCCTGCGCTTCGTCCTGTGGGACCGCGCCGGCGCGGCGCGGATCGTGTCGGGCGTCGCCGACGAACAAGTTCTGGCGGTGCTGGCCGCGGGTTGACGCGGCGGCGCGGGCGCGCCGCTCGAACCCCGGCGACCACGACGGCGGCGCGGCGACGCGCCGCCGTCGTCGTTTTCGCCGCGCGCTCGCGCGTTCGCGCCGCTCAGGACGCCTGCCGCAGCCGCAGCTTGCGCAGCAGCCGCGCCAGCTGCGCGCGCTCGGCCGTGTCGAGCCCGTCGAGGCTGCGTTCGGCGTGGGCGAAGCGCTCGCCGATGGCGCGGTCGATCAGGCGCACGCCTTCGGCGCTGAGTTCGGCGGCGAGCGAGCGGCGGTCGTGGGCGTCGAAGCTGCGCGCGATCAGGCCGCGCGCCTCCAGTCGGTTGAGGCACGCGGTCATCGCGCCGGAGGTCAGCAGCACCGAACGCCGCAGCTGCGTCGGCGTCAGCCGGTACGGCGCGCCGCTGCGGCGCAGGGTGGCGAGCACGTCCAGGTCCGAATACGGGATGCCGAGCGCGCGCAGGCTGCGGTTGAGATCGGCTTCGAACAGCCGGCCCAGGTGCAGCACCCGGCCGACCACGGCCATCGCCGAGGCGTCCAGGTCGGGGCGTTCGCGGCTCCAGTCGTACAGCAGTTGATCGACCACGTCGCCGTCGCGGGCGGCGGCGGCCACGGCGGCGTTGTCTTGCGCGGCGCCGTCAGCGCGCGGCGGCGCCGGCGCGGGCCTGGGCTTGCGCCGCGGCGGCGCGGCGGCCTTTCGGGTGTTGGGGTCGGAGGTTCGGCTCATGCGGCGGATTATATTCACGGCAAGTATCTTGACATGAAGATAAATCGCCGGGAGCATGGCGCCACTCCCGCCGTCGGTCCCGCCGCGATGCGCATGTCCGCCTGGAAGCAGTTCCTCTGGCTGTCGCTGTGCTGCGGCCTCGCCTTCGCCGCTGTCGCAGCGCCGCGCAAGGCCGGCGAGATCGAAGTCGAACACGGCCGCATCGACGGTCCGTCCGGCCCGGTCGCTTACGAAATCGGCACCCTCTACGTGCGCGAAAACCGCGCCCGCGTCGACAGCCGCCTGATCGGCGTCGGCTTCGCCCGGATCAAGGCGCCGCGCGCGACCGGCGCGCCGCCGGTGTTCTGGCTGCCCGGCGGGCCCGGCCTCAGCGTGCTCGGCAGCTTCACCGACACCGGCGAATCCGCGCGGAGCCGTCTGCGCTCGTGGCTCGCGTTCGCCGAAGTCGGCGACCTGGTCGTGGTCGAACAACGCGGCTACACGCTGCGCGGCGAGCGCCTGACCGCGGCCTACCCCGCCTCGCCGCTCGACCGCCCGGCCTCGATCGACGACGACGCGCAGGCGATGCGCGAGCTCGCGCGCACCGCGGTCGCGGCCAATCCCGACAAGGACCTGTCCGGCTACACCATCGCCGAGTTCGCCGCCGACGTCGACGAGCTGCGCCAGGCGCTGGGCTACGAGCGCATCAGCCTGTTCGGCGGCAGCTTCGGCTCGCAGTGGAGCCTGGCGACGATGCGCCTGTATCCGCAGCGGATCGCGCGCGCGGTGCTGTCGGGCGTGGAGCCGCTGGACAACGGCTACGACATGCCCTCGCACGTGTTCGCCGCGCTGCAGCGCATCGGCTTCGAGGCCGAGCGCGATCCCGCGCTGGCGCCGTACCTGCCGCCGGGCGGGCTGATGGGCGCGGTGCGCGCGCTGCGCGAGCGCTTCGCCGCCGGGCCGGTGCGGGTGCGCGTGCGCGACGCCCAGGGCCGCGAGCGATCCGTGGCGCTCGGCGCGCAGGACCTGCAACTGGCCCTGCTCGCGCACGCCGACGAGGCCGGACAATGGCCGGCCTTCATCCTGTCGCTGTATCACCGGCACTACGACGCCTGGGCGCGCGAGGTCGTCGAACAGCGCGCGGCCGGCGAGATCAAGCTGATCGGCCCGCTGGCCGACAGCAGCCTGGGCGTCAGCGCGGCGCGCGAATACCGGCTGCGCAGCGATCCGGCGCTGGACTACCTCGGCGCCTGGAACTTCGCTTCCAACATCGCCTCCGCGCCGGACTGGCCCACGCCCGACCTCGGCGACGCGTTCCGCCTGCCGCGCGCCAGCGACATCCCGGTGCTGTTCGTGCACGGCGATTGGGACACCTCCACGCCGGTGGAGAACACCCGCGAACTGCTGCCCTACTTCCGCAACGGCCGCGCCCTCGTGGTCCACCGCGGCGGCCACGACGGCGCGTTCTATCTGTTGCGCGACGCGCCGCAGGCGAAGAAGGCGGTCTACGAATTCCTGCGCAGCGGCCGCGACGAAGGCTTCCCGGTGGAGATCGATGCGCCGCTGCCGAAGTTCGACGTGCCCGACTTCGCACCGCCGCCGCGCGGATGAGCGCTCAAGCCGCTGCGGCCCGTGCCCGCGCCCGCTGGTTCGACGCATACGGCGTATCGGTCTGGAAGCCTTCGCCCGAGCTCAACGCCGCGATCCAGGCCTCGGTGCCCACCACCGCGGCGAAGCGGCTTTGGAACACCACCGAAAACACCCGGTGGATCTCCTCGCCGCTGGCCATGCCGGCGCTGTTCTCGTAGGACAGCGAACCGCTCGCATCATCGAGGAACTCGACCCGGTAGCCGCGGTGCGCGGCTTCGAACACGGTCGAGGCGTCGCAGTTGTGGGTCATGTAGCCGGCCACGGCGATCGTGTCGATGCCGTTGGCCTGCAGCCACTGGTCGAAGTCGGTCCCGGCGAACACGCTGGGCAGGGTCTTTTCGATGTAGTGGTCGCGCGGCCGCGCGGCGACGGCGGCCTCGAGCTCCCAGCCCGGCCGGCCTTTGTCGAACACCGGCGCGCCGGCGCGGGAGGTGTTCTGCACCACGACCACCGGCACGCCGGCGGCGCGGGCGGCGTCCATGGCCCGGCCGATGTTCGCCAGGGTGCGCTGCGGCGGCGGGTATTCGATCGGCAGGCCGCCGCCGAAGTAATCGTTCTGCACGTCGATGACGACCAGGGCGCGCTTGGGGATCGTGGTTTGCATGGCGGAACTCCGCGAGTGGGGACGGGACGCATTGTTCGCCCGTGGCGGCCCCGGCGACACTGGCCCGAACGACAATCATCGCCAGGATCGGGCCATGTACAATCGGGCCATGAACGCCGAACCGTCGCTGTCGCGCGTGGCCGTGGTCGCCTTCGACCGCATCAGCGCCTTCCACCTGTCCGTGCCCTGCCTGGTGTTCGAGCGGCGCGAGGATCCCGCGCAGCCGCCGTTCGAGCTGCGGGTGTGCGCGGCCGAGCCCGGCCCGCTGCGCGCGCGCGCCGGCTTCGGCATCAGCGCCGATCACGGGCTCAAGTCGCTGGCCTGGGCCGACACGGTGATCGTGCCGTCCTGGCGCGACGGCAACGAGCGCCCGCCCGAGCCGCTGCTGCGCGCGCTGGTGCGCGCGCACGAACGCGGCGCGCGCATCGTCGGCCTGTGCCTGGGCGCCTACGCGCTGGCCGAGGCCGGCCTGCTCGACGGCCGCCGCGCGACCACCCACTGGATGTGGAGCGAGCACTTCGCCGCGCGTTATCCGCGCGTGCAGTTGCAGCGCGACGTGCTCTATGTCGACGACGGCCGCATCACCACCTCGGCCGGCACCGCCGCGGCGCTGGACTGCTGCCTGCACCTGGTGCGCGGCGCCTACGGCGCGGACGCCGCCAACCGGCTCGCGCGCCGGCTGGTGGTGGCGCCGCACCGCCAGGGCGGGCAGGCCCAGTACATCGAGCAGCCGCTGGCGGCGACCGCGCGCGACGACCGCCTCGGCGAGGTGCTGGCCTGGGCGCTGGCCCACCTGGACCGCGCGCACAGCCTGGACGCGCTGGCCCAGCGCGCGCTGATGAGCCGGCGCACCTTCACCCGGCGCTTCCGCGACGCCACCGGCACCACGGTGGGGCAGTGGTTAGCCGGGCAGCGGCTGGCGCAAGCGCAGCGGCTGCTGGAAACCAGCGACCGCGGCCTCGACGCGATCGCCGCCGACACCGGTTTCGGCAGCGCCGCCTCGCTGCGCCAGCACTTCGCCGCGCGCCTGGGGGTCTCGCCCTCGGCCTATCGGCGCGGCTTCCGCGGCGTCCACCCCGGCGGCTGAGGCGGCCGCCGCGCAACGCTGCGGTGCGCGGCCCG
>NZ_LXSD01000245.1:0-296 GCF_017168095.1 Lysobacter enzymogenes
CCCAACGGCAAGCTCGACCGGCGCGCCTTGCCGGCGCCCGACGCCGGCGCGCTGGCGGTGCGCGGCTACGAGCCGCCGCAGGGCGCGACCGAGCAGGCCATCGCCGAGGTGTGGCAGCAAGCGCTGGGCGTCGAGCGGGTCGGACGCCACGACAATTTCTTCGCCCTCGGCGGCCATTCGCTCAAGGCCATCGGCATGGTCGAACGGCTGCGCCAGCGCGGCCTGAGCCTCGACGCCGGCGCGGTGTTCGCCGCGCCGACGCCGCAGGCGCTGGCCTCGCGCCTGGCCGCTACTGC
>NZ_LXSD01000246.1:0-9792 GCF_017168095.1 Lysobacter enzymogenes
GCGCGCCGCCGGCGCCTGGGTGATCGAAGACGCCGCGCAGGCGCTGGGCGCGCGCCACGCCGACGGCACCCCGGCCGGCGCGGCCGGCGACCTGGGCCTGCTCAGCCTCGCCGCCGGCAAGGGCTTGAGCATTTTCGAAGGCGGCGCGCTGATCGCGCACGATCCGGCGCTGCGCGCCGGCATCGCCGAGCTCGCGCCGCAACTGCTGCCGAACTCGCCGGCGTGGGAGCTGCGCCGCTGCGCCGAGCTGATCGGCTACGCCGCGTTCTACGGCCCGCGCGGCCTGCGCTGGGTGTACGGGCGGCCGCTGCGGCAGGCGCTGCGCCGCGGCGACGACATGGCCGCGGCGCAGGACGGTTTCCCGCTGAGCATTCCGTTGCACCGGGTCAGCGCGTGGCGCCGGAACATCGGCGCGCGCGCCGCCGCGCGCCTGCCGGCGTTCCTCGACGCCGCACGCCAGCGCGCGCTGGCGCGCAGCGCGCAGCTGCGCGGGATCGAGGGCGTGCAGGTGCTCGGCGACCGCCGCGGCGAGCGCGGCACCTGGCCGACCCTGACCCTGCTGTTCGCCGACCCGGCCGCGCGCGACGCCGCCCTGGCGCGGCTGTGGGGCGCGGGCCTGGGCGTGTCCTGGCCGTTCGTGCGCGCGCTGCCGGATTACGACTACCTGCGCGGCACCGTGCCGCAAACGCCGGCGCCCAACGCCGCCGATTTCGCCGCGCGCGTGCTCGCCATCGGCAACAGCGAATGGCTCGACGACGAGGCGTTCGCGCGGATCGCGGCGGTGTTGGCCGAAAGTTGCCGAGGCGGGCGCGGCTGAGGCGTCGTCGTTCGCGGCATGCTCGGGTTTCGGCGTGGTTGCGGATTCGCGGTCGCGACTCGCGTCGCTCCTACAGCCGCCAACGCAACTGGCCGAAGCCCCTGTAGGAGCGGCGCAAGCCGCGACCGCGCCAATGAATCGCCTGCGTCAACTCGCCCGTCGCCGTCTCAGCCCAGCGCCGCGAGCAGCCGCAGGTTGACCCGATGCTGCTGCGCCTGCCACAGCCGCAGCGCATCCGCGTCCGGCGCGCTCTGGCCGTCGGCCGCGGCCAGCGCGCGCTTCCACCACTGCGGATACGCGGCGATGGAAATCTCGCCGGTGACGTCGCTGGCGACGATGCGCGGGCGCAGCCGTGCCACCGCGGCCAGCAGCGCGTCGGCGCGCATCAGGCCCTGGTCCCAGTTGGTCATCGCGTCTTCCGGGCGCAGCACGTCCTTGTCGACGCTGAGGTAGATCGGGTCGCCGTCGCGTTCGATCTCGGCCAGGAACGCCTGCAGCGCGGCGTCGACGCTGGCGTGCGCGCGCACCGCCGCGCCCAGGCCGAGCAGCCGCGCCCAGCCCACCGCGACCTGGCTGGACCAGTAGCGCAGCTTGCCGCGGTACAGCGGCCGCAGCCGGTTTTCCCAGGCGTGGCCCAGGCCGATGTCGGCCGAGGTGATGCCGACCACGTGCACGCGCGCGACCTGCGGCAGCGCGGCCACCCGCGACACCCACGAGCCGCAATGCACCGCCAGCGGGAAGCGCATGTTGTCGGGGTGGTTGTCGAACACCACCACCTGCAGGCGGCCGTGCGCGCGCGCGGCGCGGCGCATCAGCGGCAGGCTGAGGTGATGGAAATCGCCGCTGCCGAGGAACACGCAGCCGTGCCGCGCCGGCAGCGCGGCGTCGAGCGTTTCGCCGAAGCGCGCCAGCGCGCGCTGCGAGCAGGCGAAGCGCAGGCGGTCGTGCCAGTCGCGCAGGTCCAGGCGCAGCGCGCCGGGCAGGGCGCCGACCGAGGCGTCGAGGTCGAGCACCACCGGCGCGGACGCCGCATCGATCGATAGCGGCGAATCAGGCGCGACCGGCGGCATCGGCGTTCTCCTGTGGGTCGGCGTCGGGCGAGGCGGCCGTTTCCAGCACGCTGCGGTCGGATTCGAACAAGGTCGACACCCGGCGCAGAATCGCGCGCAGCAGCGGATTGCGCGCGTACACCGCGTGGCGGGTGAAGGCGAAGCGCGCGCCGAGCTGGCGCTTGACCTGCGGGTCGGTCCAGCCGGCCACGTACGCGTCGAGATTGCGGCGCAGCGCGTACTCCAGGTTCTCGAACCAGCTCAGCGCGTACAGGTTGTGTTCGCGCGCCTGCGGATAGAGCAGGCCGATGTACTTGTCGACCAACATGCCGGCGTGCTCGTAGCACAGGTTCCAGCCGATCATCTCGCCCTGGTGCCGGTACACGAACACCACGCCGCCGCTGTCGCCGTCGCGCAACAAGGCGCGGAAGTAATCGCGGCTGAGCCGGTCGAAATGGATCTCGCTTTGCGCGTAGACGTTGAGGTACAGCGCGTAGAACGCGTCGATGGTCGCCTCGTCGTCGAATACGGGCGCGCCGGCGGCCAGCGTTTCCACGCTCAGGTCCGCGCGCGAGCGCAGCTTGCGGCGCAGGTCGCGGCGGCGGCCGCGCGAGAGCCGCGCCAGGTAGGCGTCGATGGAATCGAAATCGATCGGCACCCAGGCCAGGGCCTGGCCTTCCAGCAGCACGAAGCCTTCCGCGGCCAGCGCGCGGGCGAATGCCGCGGCCTGGCGGTTGGCCTCCGGCGGCAGCAGCGGCGACTCGTCGGGCAGGTCCTTGACGATCAGCAGCGCGCAGCGCCGGCCCTGCTCGCGGCGCAGGCGTTGCGCCAGCGCGGCGGCGTCGCCGGCGCCGGGCAGCGGCGGCAGCCACAGGTATTCGGTGTTGGTCGCGCCGATGAAGCGGGTGCGCAGGCGCAGCCACGGCCGCCACAGCGACTGACCCGGCCAGCGCGCCAGCCGCTGCAGCAGCTCGGGTTCGGCCGTGGTCAGCAGGTCGAACGGGGCGGTGAAGGCGGGCAGGCCGCCGCCGGCCATCTCCGCCGCGAAGCCTTCGGGCGGGTGGGCCAGGAAATGGCCGAGCAGGCGCTCGGGTTCGAGTCGGGTCACGAAAGACATGTGCAAGGTTGGCCGGCTAGAGTCCGGCATGGGCAGGGCCGGCCCGGCCGCGTCGCGCGCCGGGCCCGGCCCGCCGAACGCGAGCCCCCGCAAGCGACACCAGGAGCGTCAGCATGAACGAATCCGTCGAACGGCAGTTGTACGAGATCATCGCCAAGCAAAGCGGCATCGATGTGGCGACGATCACCCCGCAGTCCACGCTCAAGGATCTCGGCGTCGACTCGCTGACCGCGATCGAGACCATCTTCGAGATCGAAGAGCACTTCGGCGTGACCCTGCCCGACCGCGATCCCAACTTCGACACCGACTCGGTCCAGGGCCTGTTGACCGCGTTGCAGCAGGCGCTCGACGGCGCCGCCGCGGCCCCCGGCGCGGCCTGAACGGCGGCAAGCCGAATTCAGACGCGAACCGGGATACAGTACCGACATCGTCCGCCGGAGACCCGGATGCGCAGAGTAGTCATCACCGGCATGGGCGCGATCGGCGCGCTCGGCCACACCGCGGCCGAGACCTGGCGCGAAATGCTCGCCGGCCGCAGCGGCATCGGCCCGATCCAGGCCGTGCCGGCCGAGAAGCTGCGGGCCAAGGTCGCCGCCGAAGTGCGCGACTACGATCCGGCCCGGCACTTCGACGACAAGCGCCTGCCGATGCTCGACCGCACCTCGCAGTTCGCGCTGATCGCCGCGCGCGAGGCGGTGCGCCAGTCCGGCATCGACTTCGACCAGGGCGACCTGCGCGAGCGCAGCGCGGTCATCGTCGGCACCGGCGTGGGCGGCGAGACCAGCCACGACGAGGCCTTCCGCCGGCTCTACGGCGACAACAACCCGCGCGTGCATCCCTTCACCATCGTGCGGGTGATGGCCAACGCGCCGGCCTGCCAGCTGAGCATCGAATTCGGCCTGACCGGCCCGGCGTTCGGCGTGGTCAGCGCCTGCGCCTCGTCCAACCACGCCTTCGCCCAGGCGCTGCAGACCATCCGCGCCGGCAGCGCCGACGTGGCCCTGGCCGGCGGCGCCGAGGCCTGCATCACCCTGGGCCTGACCAAGGCCTGGGAAGCGATGCGGGTGCTGGCCGACGACACCTGCCGGCCGTTCTGCCTGCAGCGGCGCGGGCTGGTGCTCGGCGAGGGCGCGGCGATCTTCGTGCTGGAAGAGTATGAGCACGCGCGCCGCCGCGGCGCGCAGATCCTGGCCGAACTGGCCGGCGCGGGCCTGTCGGCCGACGCCAGCGACCTGGTCCTGCCGTCGCAGGCCGGCGCGGTCGCGGCGATGCGCCGCGCGCTCAAGGACGCGCAGCTGCCGCTGGAGCAGGTCGGCTACATCAACGCCCACGGCACCGCCACGCCGGCCAACGACCCCAGCGAAACCCGGGCGATCCGCGAGACCTACGGCGCGCTGGCCGGGGTGATCCCGATCAGCTCGACCAAGGCCGTGCACGGCCACGCGCTCGGCGCGTCCGGCGCGCTGGAGATGGTCGCCGCGCTCGGCGCGCTGCGCGAGCAGATGGTGCCGCCGACGGCGAACTTCCTCGACCCGGACCCGCAGTGCGACCTCGACTACGTGCCCAACGTGGCGCGCGAGGCCAAGGTCGGCGCGGTGATGTCGAACTCGTTCGCGTTCGGCGGGTTGAACGCGGTGGTGGTGGTGCGCAGCTTGCGCTGAGGGTGGTGCGTTGAACGGGGGGGTAACGTCGCCCCCCCGGCCCGAATGCAGAGCGTTCGGGCGTTCGCGGTCGCGCGAGCCAATGGCTCGCAAGCGCGACCGCTCACCCCGCGTAGCGGGAGAGGGAAATGCGAGCAAAGCGAGCGAGGGTGAGGGCCGCGCGCCCCTACGCTGCGACGCAACCGCCGCGGCGACCGGTGAACGAGGAAACACGGTCGCCGCGGCCATCGCGAGCGCTTACAGCGAGCGCTTGGCGCGGGTCAGCACCTGGTCCAGCAGCGCCAGCGCCTGGTCGATCTCGGCGCCGGAGATATGCAGCGACGGCGCCAGGGTGATCACGTTCTTGTAATAGCCGCCGACGTCCAGCACCAGGCCCATCTTCTTGCCGTTGTGCTCCAGCTCGCCGGCCAGGCCGATGTCGCACATGCGGTCGAGCAGCTTCTTGTTCGGAGTGAAGCCGTCGGCTTCGCAGATCTCCGCACGCAGCGCCAGGCCCAGGCCGTCGACGTCGCCGATTTCCGGATGGCGCGTCTGCAGATCCTTCAGCCCGGCCAGGAAGTGCGCGCCGGCGCGCATCACCCGGTTCTCGTAATCGCCTTCGGCCAACATCTTCATCGTCTCCAGGCCCACGGCGGTGCCGAGCGGATTGGAGGCGAAGGTCGAATGGGTCGAGCCCGGCGGGAACACGGTCGGGTTGATCAGTTCCTCGCGCGCCCAGATGCCGGCGAGCGGGTTGAGGCCGTTGGTCAGCGCCTTGCCGAACACCAGCACGTCGGGCTGCACGCCGAAATGCTCGATCGACCACAGCTTGCCGGTGCGGAAGAAGCCCATCTGGATTTCGTCGACGACCAGCAAGATGCCGTACTTGTCGAGCACGCGCTTGAGGCCGGTGAAGAAGTTCGGCGGCGGAATCACATAGCCGCCGGTGCCCTGGATCGGCTCGACATAGAACGCGGCGTACTCGCACTGGCCGACCTTGGGATCCCACACGCCGTTGTATTCGGTCTCGAACAGGCGCTCGAACTTGGCCACGCAGTGCTCGCCGTACTCTTCCTTGCTCATGCCCTTGGGGCCGCGGAAGTGGTACGGGAATTCGATGAACTGGGCGCGGTCGAAATGGCCGTAGCGGCGACGATAGCGATACGACGAAGTGATCGCCGACGCGCCGAGGGTGCGGCCGTGGTAGCCGCCTTCGAAGGCGAACATCAGGCTCTTGCCGCCGCTGGCGTTGCGCACCAGCTTGAGCGAATCCTCGACCGACTGCGCGCCGCCGACGTTGAAGTGGACGCGGCCCTTGCGGCCCCACTTGTTCTGCGCGTCGACCGCGATGGTCTTGGCCAGCTCGATCTTGGTCGGGTGCAGGTACTGGCTGGCGACCTGCGGTAGGGTGTCGATCTGGCGCTTGAGCACCTCGTTCAGGCGCGGATTGCGGTAACCGAAGTTGACCGCCGAGTACCACATCTGCAGATCGAGGAATTCGGTGCCGGCCGAGTCGTACAGATAGCTGCCGTCGGCGCCGGTGAAGATCTTCGGCGGGTCGCTGTAATGCACGGTGTCGCCGAACGAGCACCAGGTTTCTTCGTCGGCGAGCAGCGCGGCGTCGGAACCCGGCGCGGCGGCGTCGGACAGGTCGGTGGCGGGGGCGGCGGCGTCGCGGAAAGCCGCGTCGTCGGCGAGCAGGGCGGAGTGGGTCATGGAGTGCTAGCCCGGGAGGGGAGGGGGAGGACGGAGACGGTTTCGCGCGGCGTATCCAGCAAGCCGTCGAGCAGGCTCGGCAGCAGCGCCAAGGCTTCCAGGAAGCCGCCGATCGGCGCATGGGCGATGCGCTGCTGGCGGCAGTGTTCGATCAATTTGGCTTTGGCGAAGACGTAATCGGCGCGCGCGGCGACGCAGAAATCCGACTGGCCGTCGCCGATCAGCAGGTTGCGCAGGCGCGGCGGCGCGGTCGCGGCGACCGCGCATTTGCAGGTGCCGCTGCCGACCCGGCAGTCCTCGCGCGAATGCGGGAAATCCAGGCGCCAGCCGCGTTCGCCGTCGGCGACCAGGCGGTTGGCGATCACCGGCAGCGGGCCGAGGCCGTGGCGGGCGAGGATGCGTTCGATCGCGTAATCCAGGCCGTCGCTGACCACGGTCAGGCGGCAGCCGGCGGCGTGCGCGGCGCGCACGAATTCGGGGAACGCCGGATCGATGCGGATGCCGTCGAGCAGGGCGTCGAGCTCGTCGCGGCCGGCATCGAGCAGGGCGACCTGCTGGCCCATGCACTCGCGCGAGGTGATGCGGCCGGCCTTCCACGCCGCTTCGATCAGCTCCCAGCCGGGCCGGGCGTAACGCACCAACACGGCATCGGTCACGTCCTGCAACGCGATGGTGCCGTCGAAATCGCAAAGGATGTTCCAGCCCAGGCTCATGCGCGGTCCTGCGGATAGTCGTTGGCCGCAGCCTAGGGGGCTTTCCTTTCGCAGCCCTTTCGCCGGGCGCAGGCGGCGGCCGCGGCGTTCAGCCGCGCAGGGCGGCGCGGTCATCGCCCTGCCATCGCAGTCCGACCGCGTCCCGCCCTGGCGTCGCCACCCTGGGCCGCACGCGCCGCCGCCCGCCGCGACGGCGCGCTCCCCGCCGTTCGGGTTCGGACTCATGAACAAAACGCTGTTGCCGCCTCCCGCTCCGCAGGCGGCCGCTTCGCATCGCGCCGGATGGTGCGCGCCGCGGACGTTGCCGATCCGCGAGTGAGCGCGCGGCTCAGCCGCGGTCGAGGCCGAACATGAAGTCGTGGAACCAGCCGATGCCCAGATAAGCCGCGACCATCGCCAGCGCGGACAGCAGGCAGGTCGCGAACACGGCGATCCAGGTGAACCTGCGTTCGTTCATGCGCGACCTCGTCCGTGTCGCCAGGACGATAGCGCCTGAGCGCGAACGCGTCGCCGACGCCGGTCAAGCGCGAAGCGTGGCGCGATGCACATCGAAACGCTTGCTCACTCCCGCTCACCGCCGCGGCGCACGAGCGTTCGCACGCGACGCCCTACCTGCGCCCCCTGCAGGAGCGGCGCAAGCCGCGACCGCGCCACCGCGCCTGCCGCACCCCCGTCGAACGCCCGCGCCAACCGCCCCGCTACTCGTCCCCGCGCACCGTCGCCAGCCGCAGAAAGCTTTCATGCTGATAGCGGCTCATGCGCAACCGCTGCCCATCGTCCATCGTCACCACGTGATAGCCGTTGAACCACGGCTGGATGCTGCGTACCCGGCGCACGTTGACGATCGCCGAGCGGTGCACGCGGGCGAAATCGCGCGGGTCCAGACGCGCGGCCAGCGCGCTCAGGGTTTCGCGCAGCTCGTGCACGCGGCCGCCGGCGTGGATCTGCACGGTGTTGCGGTTGGCCTTGATCCAGACGATGTCCTCGACCGCGATCAACACCACCTCCTCGCCGTCGCGCACCGGAATGCGCTGCAGGTGCTCGTGCTTCTGCCGCAGCGCGTCCAGCGCCTGCAGGATCTGGCTACCGAGCCCGGCCTGCGCGGCCAAGCGCAGCTTGGCGCGCTGCACGGTGGCGGCGAAGCGTTCGCGGCTGAACGGTTTGACCAGGTAATCGACCGCGTTGGCTTCGAACGCGCGCACCGCGTACTGCTCGTAGGCGGTGACGAACACCGTGGCCGGCATGCGCGCCTCGCCGACCGCGGCGATCACGTCCAGGCCGGTCATCGCCGGCATCTGGATGTCGAGGAACACCAGGTCGGGCCGCAGCTGCGCGATCGCGCGCACCGCGCTGGCGCCGTCGCCGCATTCGCCGAGCAGGCGCAACTGCGGGTCTTCGCGCAGCAGGCGGACGATGGCCAGCCGCGCCAGCGGCTCGTCGTCGACCACCAGCACGCCCGGACTCATGCGCGCGCGGCTCCGGCGTCGGCGG
Organism: Lysobacter enzymogenes; assembly: GCF_017168095.1. Lineage (GTDB taxonomy): Bacteria > Pseudomonadota > Gammaproteobacteria > Xanthomonadales > Xanthomonadaceae > Lysobacter > Lysobacter enzymogenes_D. The sequence goes on from NZ_LXSD01000246.1 coordinate 8,544, forward strand.
ACGGCGCGGCTTCGCCGGCGGCGATCTCCACCTCTTCGTCGATGTCGCGCGCCGGCAGCGCGATGCGGCAGGCCACGCCCTGCGGCCACAGCGCGTCCAGGCGCAGCTGCGCGCGCTCGCCGTACAGCTCGCGCAGGCGCAGGCGGGTGTTGGACAGGCCGATGCCGTGGCCCTGCGCGCTTTCGCCCGGGGTGAGTTCGCTGTTGCGGTTGCGCACTTCGATGCGCAGCTCGCCGTCCTCGCGCCGGCATTCGATCTCGACCCGGTCGGCGCCGACCCGGCGGCCGATGCCGTGGCGGATCGCGTTCTCCACCAGCGGCTGCAGCAGCAGGCTCGGCACCGCGCAGTCCAGCGCTTCGGGATCGGCGTAGATGCGCGCATCCAGGCGGTCCTGGAAGCGCTTGCGCTGGATGCCCAGGTACAGCTCCAGCAAGTCCAGCTCGCGCCGCAGCGAAATCTCCTGGCCGTCGTAATCCTCCAGGAACGCGCGCAGCAGTTCGCTCAGGCGCAGCAGCATGTCCTCGGCCGAACGCTGGTCCTCGTCGAGCAGGGTCACGATGGCGTGCAGGGTGTTGAACAGGAAGTGCGGCTGCAACTGGGTCTTGAGCACCTGCAGGCGCGACTGCGCCAGCTCGCGCGCGAGCCGGCTGGCTTCCAGCTCGCGCCGGCTTTGCTCGGCGCGAAAGTGCAGCGAGTGCTGGATCGCCAGCAGCGCCCAATACGTCAGCAGACCGGTGGCGGCGTGCTGGCCGACGAAATACACCAGCTGCTGGCCGAAGCCGCTGGGTTCGAACAAGGTCGATACCGCCGAGCCGATCGCCAGCGCCAGCGCGGTCACGCCGACGCTCAGCAGCGCCTGCCGGCCGAGTCCGCGCAGGCGCAGCGGCGGGCGGATCGGATGCCGCGCCGACAAGCGGAACACCCACGGCGCCAGCGCGGCCCAGGTGAACCACTGGATCAGCGACCAGCGAAGATAGTCGAACGGCGACCACACCTCGGGGCCGACCACCGCGTCGAACAGCATGTGCTGCACGGCGAAGGCCAGCGCCACCACCGCCCACAAGCTGAGGTAGCGGCCCAGGCCGATGGAAGTGTCGCCCAACTGGATCTGCATCGGCGCGGCCCGCAATCGCTTGGCCGGCATCGTAAGCGCGGCCAGGCGCGCGGCAAAGCGCGGGCGCCGGCGGCGACGATCCGTCCCGCCGCGGCGACGATTCGTCCCGCCGCGCTGGCCGCGCGCGCCGTCGCC
>NZ_LXSD01000247.1:0-12562 GCF_017168095.1 Lysobacter enzymogenes
GCGCGCTCAAGCGGGCCGCCACCGCGTGCGGCCGCTCGCTGGCCCGCGCGGCGGAGCGCTCCGCGTCGGCGATGCGATCGGCGGGCCGTCCTGCTCGCTCGGCGGCCGCGCCCGGTGCGCATCGACTCTGCGCCGCAAAAGCTCGATCGCGAACGGGACCAGCAGTGTCATCCCTGGCACCGGGCCCCCCAATCCGTTGCGGCCGCGGGCCGCCGCCGGCAAGGCGCGCAAACCGGCTGCGATCAAGCCGGCCGACGAGCCGTGCGCATTCGCGCCCGATTCCGGCTCGATGGCGTGCGCGCTGCGGCCGGCGCCCAAGCCGCGCGGGCTAGCGCCGTAGCCGCAACCGCGTTCGGCCAAACGGGCGCGGACGACTCGATCCGCGCGCGCCGGCGCTGCGGCCAAGTCGGCGCGTCCCTGCGCCACCACCGCCGAGCGGTGGGCCCGTCCCGGCCGTCGTGCGGCGACGCCGCACAAGTCGCGCATCCCGGCCGCTGAGGCGGCCGGCGATCGCAAACGCTGCTGCCATGCATCGGCCTGGCGCACCGATGCGTCCGGCGAATGGCCCGACCGGCGAAACCCTTCGGTGATGTCCCCGGCCGCATCGTGCGTGCGCGCAGGCGAGGCCGCCTCGATCGGCACAGACGCATCGGCGTAGCGCAGTCCGTAGCCACTGCGCAACGCCCGGCCGCCGAGCGCATCGGCGCACGCGGCCGACGCAGGCGCGCGGGCGGCTTCCGCGCCGGCGGCCGTCACCGCCGCAGGCCGCGCCGTCGCCAAAGGCGGCGCGGCGGTGCCCAGGCACGCTTCCGTACGCACCTGCGGCACCGGTCGCGCCGCGCGAACCTGTTCGCTGGATCGCGCCGCCGTCCGCGGCAAGGCCTCGATCGTCCGCCGCGTCGGCGCAGTTCCTTTGCGTTGCGTCCCCCGCCCGGGGAACGCCGCGGCGCGTTGGTCCTGAAAAACCTGCATGCGGGCTGTCCGGCGTCGTACCTGCGAAACGGTGGCGGTGCCCGCGGTGGCGAGGAGCCGGACGAGCGCGGGCCGCAGCCGCGCGCTGGTTGCGCCGAGGGGGTTTACCGACAGTTCGCAGGACGGCGCACAAACCCGTCAGGCCGTCGCCGCTTCGTTCGCCGGGGTCGGCGTCGCAACCGGGAGCCGGCATGCAAACGCCCGGGCCGCGATCGACGGGCCCAACGTGAATCGCATGAACTGGCGCACTATATGAATGCGAGCGACAGCACTCTTTTCTAACCTGCAAATGCCTTGAATACGCGAACTGGTGGGCACCATAAACGCGTTGTATTCTGCTTTTTTGGCGATTCTTCTCCCAAGGACACCATGGAGCCGACCCAGCTTGAGGACACGGGTGATGTGACTCGCCTGCTCGCCGCCTGGCGCGCCGGCGACAGCGCTGCTCCGGATGCGTTGTTGAACCTGGTATATCGGCAATTGCGCAACATCGCCGCGGGACGGCTGTCGCGTTTGAGCGTGCCGGTGCTCGACCCGACCGAACTGGTCAACGAGGCGATGCTGCGCCTGCTCGGCAACGGCAGCCTCGACGCGCAGAACCGCCAACACTTCTTCAGCATCGCCGCCACCGCGATCCGTTATGTGCTGGTCGACACCATTCGCCGCCAGCACGCCGACAAGCGCGGCAACGGCGTGGTGGACGTGACCTTGTCCGGCGCCGAAGCCATCTCGGCCGCCGGCGACCGCTGGCTCGACGTCGAAGAAGCGCTGCGCGCGCTGGAGCAGCAGGATCCGCGCAAATGCCGGATCGTCGAACTCACCTTCCTGGTCGGCCTGAACCAGCAGGAGACCGCCGAAACGCTGGGCGTTTCGCTGACCACGGTGGAGCGCGACCTGCGTTTCGCCAAAGCCTGGCTGCGCGAACATCTGTCATGACCCCGGCGCAGTTCGGCCGGGTCGAACTCCTGTTCCACGCCGCGCTCGACCGGCCGGCCGCCGAACGCGCCGCGTTCCTGCGCGAGCAGGAAAGCGACGCCGAACTGATCGCCGCGGTCGAGCGCCTGCTGGCCTGCGACCAGGACGGCGGCGACGACCCGGTGACCGAACGCCTGACCGAGGTCGCGCGCGACCTGCCGCTGCGCACCGTCGGCCCCTACCGCTTGCTGCGCGAACTCGGCAGCGGCGGCATGGGCACGGTGTTCCTGGCCGAACGCGACGTCGCCGGACGCGCACAGCAGGTCGCGGTCAAGCTGCTGCACGGCGTGCCCACCCACGCCAGCAAGCGCCGGATCGAGCGCGAGCGCGCCATGCTCGCCGGGCTGAACCATCCCAACATCGCCCGCCACATCGACGGCGGCGAGAGCGAGGAAGGCCAGCCGTATCTGGTGATGGACTACATCGACAGCCGGCCGCTGCCGGAATATCTGGCCGCGGCCGCGCCGCCGCTGCCGCAACGGCTGCGCCTGTACCTGAGCCTGTGCGACGCCGTGCAGCATGCGCACCAGCGCCTGGTCCTGCATCGCGACATCAAGCCGTCGAATGTGGTGGTGCGCGCCGACGGATCGCCGGTGCTGCTGGATTTCGGCGTCGGCGCGCTGCTGGAGGAAGGCGACAACCCCACCCATCCGGCGACGCGCGCGTTCACGCCCGGCTATAGCGCGCCGGAGCAGTACCGCGGCCAGACCGAAACCACCGCCACCGATGTCTTCAGCCTCGGCGCGCTGCTGTTCGACCTGCTGACCGGGCAGCGCCTGTCGACGCTGTGCCGCAACACCGACGCGGTGCCCGCGCCGAGCGCCTGTGTCGCCGATCCGGTCCAGCGCCGCCTGCTGCGCGGCGATCTCGACCGGATCGTGCGCAAGGCCACCGCCGCCGATCCCGAACAGCGCTATCAAACCGTCGCCGCGCTCATGGACGACGTGTCGCGCTACCTGCAGGGCCGGCCGATCGCCGCCGCGCCGGATCGGATCTGGTATCGCGTCGGCAAGTTCGTGCGCCGCAACCGCGCCGCGGTCGCCGCCAGCGCGGTGCTGGCGGTGGCCGGCAGCCTCGCGGTCTGGCAGCTCGACGCCGAGCGCCAGCGCGCGCTGGCCGCCGAGCGGGTGGCCGCGACCGAAGCGGCCAACGCCAAGGCCTCGCGCGATTTCCTCGCCTCGGTGCTGGCGGAAACCTCGCCCGAGGCGGTGCGCGGCCAGCCCATCGCCATCGCCACCTTGCTCACCAAGGCCGCCGAACGCCTGCGCGCGGACCGCAACCAGGACCCGCGCGCGAGCGCAGTGGCGTGGCTGACCATCGCCGAGGTCTACGCCGACCTCAACGATCCGCAAGCCGGTCTGTCCGCGGTCGACGCGGCGATGGCGCTGTTCGCGCGCACGCCGCAACCCGACCCGGAGCTGCGCGCGCGCGCCTGGCACGCGCGCGGCCTGCTGCTGCTCCAGCTCGAACGCGTCGACCAGGCGCGCGCCGCGCTGGAGCGCGCCATCGCATTGCGCCAACGCCAGGACGCCGCACCGCTGGCGCTGGCGCGCCTGTACAGCGACTACGCCACCGCGGTACTGCACGGCGCCGATTTCGCCGCCGCCGGGCGCTATCAGCAGCGCGCGCTGGAGCGCTTGAACGCGTCCGGCCGCGACGACCCGGCGCTGCGGATGAAGATCGAACTGGGACTGGCGCGCAGCCTGTACTACCAGAACGATATCGACGCCGCGGCGCGGCACTTGAACATGGCCGAAGCCATCGACCACGACCGCCCCGCCCACGACGGACTGGCCGCGTACCAGTTGCGCCGCATCGCGATGATGGTGCGCTATTCGCAACACCGTTACCCCGAAGCGCTGGCCAACGCCGAGCAAGCGCTGCGCCTGGCCTATCGCGTCTACGGCGAGAACAGCCGCCTGACCGCCGACATGGAGCTGTACATGGCGCTACTGCTCGACGACATCGGCCGTTCGCGCGCGGCGATCGATCACTACCAGCGCTCGCAGGCCATCGCCGCCGCGCTGAAGCTCGACGACGCCGTGCTCGCGCGCGACGACGTGCGCATGGCGATGGCCTACGCCAACCTCGCCGACTACCCCCGCGCCGTGGCCCTGACCGGCGCGGCGTTGACGCGGATGCCGGCGACGCCGGCCTACGCCGAGTGGCGGATCAAGGCCCACTACACCCGCGCCCTGTCGCTCGGCGCCGGCGGCGACTACGCCCGCGGCCGCGCGGATTTCGAGCGCGCGCTGGAGATCGCGCGCGGCCACAGCGGCGACGTGTTCGTCGGCCCGGCGTTCGTGCGTCTGCGCCAGGCGCAAGGGCTGGTGCAGGCGCGTCGCTTCGACGAGGCCGCGGCGGCCTTGCGCGACGCCGAAGCGGTGACCCAACACAGCGACCTCGACCCCAAGTCCACCCTCGTCCTGCGCACCCTGCAAGCCCAGGTCGCGGCCGCGCGCGGCGAATCGGCCGTGGCCGCGCAGCGCATCGGCGAAGCGCTGGAGCTGGCTCGCCGCCACTACCTCGCCGGCACGCCGCCGATCGCGCTGGTCGAACTCGCCGCCGCGCGCATCGCCCTGGACCGCAACGACCCGGCCCGCGCGCGCGCGCTGCTGCAACGCGCCGCGCCGCCGCTGCGCCAGGAACTGCACCCGCGCGCACCGGCCTTGGCCGAAGCCGCGCGCCTGGAGCAGGACTTGCACCGCGTCGCCACCGCCGCCGATGCGGCGCCGAAGCGGGCCGCAAGATGAACGCATCTGCGGCGCGCGCACAGGCGATGACGGATTCGGCCGTCGTATTGCGAACTCTTCATCGAACACAAACTGCAGCGGCGCGCGACCGTAGTGCGCGCCGCGCAACGAGCGCGGCGCGCATCGGGAGCGCCGCGGCTGGTAACCCCACCTCTCCCGCCAGCAAGGAGCCTTCATGCGTTTCATGGTTGGATTGGCCATCGCGCTGACCGCGACGCTCGCGTTCAGCGCACCCGTTTTCGCCCGCGAACCGCTGCTGCAAGTCTGCGGCCCGCCGTTCACCGGCCCGCCGTTCTGCCAGCCGCCGCTGGGCTACGAACAACCGCAGATGAAGTCCGCCATCAGCGGCAAGTCCGGCGCCGCCAAGACCGCCGCGCCCGCGCCGAAGAGCGCGCCGCGCCCGGCGCCGTCGCGCAAGTAAGCCGCCTGCAGATGCCGCCGCGCGCGAGTGCGCGGCGGCTTTCCCACATCGTGCTGCGCCGGTTCGGCCCGCCATCGCCTCACTCCCAACGATCGTCGTCGAGCAGCTTCGCCCGCCGCCGCGTCGCCCGACGCTGCTTCTGGCGACGATGGCGTTCGCTGCGCTCGGCGATCTTGCGCGACCACTCCTCGGCCACCGCGCCGCGCTCGGCCAGGTGCGCCCACACGCCGCGCTCGATCCAGCGGTCGTTGCGGTTGCGGTTGCTTTTCCAGTCGCCGAACTGCTCCGGCGGCAGCGAGGTCCAATAGCAGTTGCCCACCATCACCGACAGCGCGGCGTTGACGAAGCGGCGGTCGTTGCCGTCGTGCACCGCACGCAGCAGGACGATCTCGCTCGCGACCGAGCGGATCGCCGCCCATTCTTCGTCGCGCACCCACACGCGCATCGCGTCCGCATCGTTCATCGCCGCAGCAACAGCTTCGTTCGGTGATCGTTTCCCATCCGCTGCGGCGGGCGAACCCGCCGCAGCAACCGCGGCTTGGCTTACATCGGATGCACGCGCGGCCGCACCAGATCGGGATTGACCTGCTTCACGCCGGCGCGCCCCTGGATCCGCTGCCGCGCCTGCATCGCCTCGGCCACCGAGCCGTAGCGCACGATGGCCTTGCCGCCCACCGCCGAGGAATAGACCAGGGTGCCGCCGGTGTCGCGCACCAGCGCATTCACCACCGAGGCATCGTTGAAGTACACGTTCAACTGCGGCCTGAGCACCACCACGGTTCCGTCGGCCGACATCGCCGCGGCCAGGTTTTCGGCGGGCGCGGCGGTCGGCGCATCGACCGAGCGCGCGCTGCGGCTGCGCGAGGCGGGCGACGCGGCCGGCGCCGGGTCGATCGCATAACTGGCCACGCGCACCTGGCCGGCGTCGGTCGCCGGGCCGGCCTTGCGCACCACCGCCGACGGCGCCAGGCGGAAGGTCTTGTCGCCGATGGCGAAGGATTCGCCGGTGGCGGCCAGGTCCAGTTGCGCCCGCGCGGTGTAGGTCTGGCTCAGCGCGGCCGGCGCAACGATCAGGGACAGCAGTCCCGCGCACAACGGCATGGGTCGGATTTTCATGGTCAGTGCCCCAGGATGCGGATCTTGAACGAAGTGAGGTTGCCGGCCGAGGCCGCGCCCGCGGCCAGGTCGACGTCGCTCACCGCCACCGTCCAGTCGCCGTCGCCGGCTTCGTCGAGGAAGGCGTTGACGGCGGTGAACGGAATGGTCATGACGTCGCCGCCGTAGCCGGCGTGCGCGGGCAGCACGAACGCGCGGGTGCCGGCGGGCGAGGTCAGCGTCACCAGCAACGGGCTCGGCACGGCGCCGCCCTCGTTGCCCCAGGTGCCGGCATGGCGATAGTCGGTGGAAAGACCGATCTGCACCGCTTCGATCCGGCCGACGCGGTTGCCGATGCGCACGCTGGCGCGCGCCGGCGCGGCGGCGTTGCCGATCGCCACGGGCGCGGCGAGTTCGGCGCGCTGCCAGCCGCTGTCGAGCAAGGCCGGCAACGGCTTGAAGCCGGTGGCGCGGGTCACCGCCGCGGTCGCGTCGATCAGGCCGAAGCCGTACCAGTTGCTGAAGCGGCGCCCCGCCGCGTTGGCGATCCAGCCCGGCGCGATCACGGTGCCGTTGGCGTCGCGTACCTCCGCCTGGCCGGCGTCGATCTGGCGCGCGGTGGTGGCGAGAATGTATTTCACGTCGCGGTAGCTGAGCTTGGGATTGGCCTGCAGCATCAGCGCGACCACGCCCGAGACCGTCGGCGCCGCGGCCGAGGTGCCGTTCATCGTGCCGGTGTAGTTGCAGGTGTTGTCCAGCAGCGAAGCATCGCCGTCCAGCACGTTGCGAAAGCCGGTGCGCACATTGGTGTTGTAGCCGCGCGCGCAGCCGGACAGGTCGGTGGTCAGGATGGCCGGTTCGTAGCGCACCGGCAGTTGCCCGACCGCGACGGCTTCGGAATAGCCGCCGTTGCGCAGCCCCTGCGCCTGCCAGCCGTATTCGCCGCCCAGGCCGGTGACCCAGATCGACGCGCCCGGCGTCGAATAGCTCGAACGCACGCCGGACGCATCGCCGGCGGCGATCACCATGACGTTGAAGTAGCCGTTCGACTCTTCCCAGATCGATTGCTGGCAGCCGACGCCGGCGCGGTTGATCGCGTCGTTGCACACGTCCCAGACGTCGACGCCGTCGTCGCTGGCGCGCCAGTTGGCGAAGCCGTTGCCGGCCGACTTGACGTAGACCGTGCCCAGGCCGCCGCGGGTCGCCGACAACGCCCGCTCCCACGCCGCGATGTCGAGCTCATCGACGACCGTCGGCAGGAAGTTGGCGTACGAACCCCAACTGTTGTTGGACACCTGCACGTCGGCGAGCTCCGGCCGCGTCAGCCAGACCTCTTCCTGGGTGCCGCCGCCGTCGAGATAGTTGAAGCTCTTCAGCCGCGCCGCCGGCGCGACGCCGCGTCCGCCGATGCCGTTCCAGCCGACCGCCGCGATGATTCCGGCGACCGCAGTGCCATGCGCCTTGCCGCCGCTGACCGGCGTGGGATCGTGGCTGCCGTCGAGGCCGTTCCAGGAACCGTCCGGCACGACGTTCGCGGCCAGGTCGGGATGGGCGATCTCCACGCCCTGGTCGACCACCGACACCACCACGCCGTTGCCGCGGATGTTGTAGTCGTGCAGGTCGTCGATGCCCAGATCGACGCCGAACGCGGGCCGCGCGTCGCCGAGCACGCTCTGGCCGTAGTTCATCAGATGCCACTGGTAGCGATACAGCGGATCGTTCTGCTGCGCCTGCGCCGCGCCGGCCGCGAGGGCGAACACAGTCGCCGCGCTGAGGACCGTCCTTTTGCCGATGTGTCGATGCATACCGCCGACTCCTGAAATTCTTCGGGCAAGCCGCACCCGACGCGGCCGGAGCGCACGCTCCGGCCGTCGCGGGCCGCACGCACCTTGGGGGATGGGTTTACTGGTAGATCATGGTGAAGGTGACGCTGCTGTTGGCCGAACCGGCCGTCGCCGCGCCGGTGGCCACGTACTGCGCGTAGTAGCGAAGCGCCGCGGCGCCGCCCTCGGTCGCCACCGACTGGGTGTTCTGCAGGCCCAGCGGATTGCCGAGCAGCACCTTGGAATGGTCGGCGTTGAGCACCTGCAGCTGGACGTTGCCGGCCACGCCGGCGCCGCCTTGCAGGGTCAGGTTGTTGCTGCTGGTGTCGATGGTCGGGCCGGGTTCGAAGAAGGTCTGGACCTGACCGATCCCGGCGTTGCAATCGGCGACGCGGATGATGAAGGGCGTGCGGCCGGCGACCTGGCCGGCGCTGGCGAGCGCGGACACCGCCACGGCCGGCAGCTTGACCCGGATGTCGGCCGGGGTCGGCCCGTTGGTGAGCACGCAGGTCGGCGCGATCACCGAACCTTCGAAGTGGACGGTGCCGTCGGCGGCGAAGGCCAGGCCGGGAGCGGCCAGGGCGACGGCGAACAGCAAGGCGGAAACTCGCTTCATTCGTATGCTCCGAAACGTAAGGTGAGCGCCGCGCCGCGGACCGCGGCGCGCCGGTCGCGGCGCGCCCGGGCGCTGCATGCAGCTGCGTGCGAGGCGAAGGAGGTTCGCGCGGCACGCGAGCCATCGCTAACTCAAACGCGCCGGTCGCGCGGTGTCCCTACGCATCGCGCGCAAATGTAGTCCGGGTAACATTTGCGCGTTCGCGCGGACGGCGCGGCGAGCGAGCGCGGCGCGACTGCAGCGGCGATGGTTCGGTCGGCGGGTGCGGCGTCGCCGCAGGCGACGGACCGCGACTGCGCATTCGCCGGCGCGCCGGCAACGGTGCGCGGCGCGGTGTCGCGCCGGCGGCGCGAGGCCTATGCGCGGAAGGCTAAGGCTCGTCGCGCGACGATTCCGCGGAGCGCCCGGTGCGCCGCTTGCTGGCGCGGCGGTGCTCCCCCACGCGCCGCTGCAACGCGCCGGACAACTCCGGGCTCGGCTCCAGCGCGGCGATCACCCGATCCCACACGCCGTCCTCGCTCCAGCGATGGAAGCGCACATACACCGTGCGCCAGCTTCCGTTCGGCGATTTCAGCTCGCGCCAGCGCATGTCGCCGGTCGCCACCTGCAGCACTTCTTCGACGAAGCGCTTGTAGCGCGCGGCATTGCGATCCGCGCGCCGGCGCAAGGTCGGCGGCAGCCGGTCGGCGATCCGCTGCCACTGCCAGGGGCTCAGTTCTATCCGCATCGCGCTGTCCTCATGTCCTGCCCGCGCCCGCGGACTCGCCGCGGGCGCTGCGTCCGCGCCGGCGGCTGCAGCGTTCGCCGGATGCGTCGGCGCGGCCGGCGGCGCGCACGCGGCGGTGTCCTCGCGGATACCGCGCGCCGATGCGTGCTCTCCCTCGCTGCACGCACTCCCCGCTGATCGCCGGACGCACATCGTCGGACGCGCATCGTCGGACGCGCATCGTCGTTAGATGCCGCGCACGTCTCGCCGACACCGCCGCGTCCGGGCGCTCGGCCGATGATCGAGTCACAAAAATTACGTGTCCGTTTACTAACAAAAACGCTGTTTTCGCCTGTCCCCCCACCATCGCCTGCCGCTTTAGTTCATCTGCGAAGATGAATTCGCTCAACGTCGCGGCGATTCGGCAACGCGACACACGCGCCGCTGCACCGCGAACGCCGGCGGCGGATCGCCCAGGCGCACGAGCGTTCGCGGGCCGCGATCCGCGGCCCTGGCCGGCAAGGAAAAACGATGGCAGCGAGGTGACGCCACGCACGGCGCGGCCGCGCGCGACGCCGGCAGGGCCGGCTCAGCCGCAGTCGACGGCGGTCACCACGTTGGCGGCGTCGACGCGCACGTTGAGGCGGTCGTCGCGCTGGTCGCTGGAGAAGGTGTTGTCCGGTGCGACCACGCGCCACAGGCCGGCGCCGCTTTGCTTGAACAGTTTGCGGCCGGCGGCTTCGTCGAGCGGCTTGCCGACCGCCCAGCCCAGCGCGCTGGCGTCGCAGCGGCCGCGGCCGCCGAGGTCGGGACGCGACGGCGCCTGCGAGCAGGCGGCGGCCAGCGCGCACGCGCAGACCAGCAACATCGGCGCGGCGCGGGACGTGAGCGTCTTGCGATCTGCGTTCATCGTGGGGTCTCGGCGGGGAGGGCCCGTGCATGGTCCGCCCAAGCGCGGGACTTGTCGACTGCGCCCGCACCGGCACAACGCCCCGTGCGTGCGCACGGCGCATCGCGGCCGCGGCGATGCGCGATCAGGGAACGATGCAGCCGCGCTGCCGGCAGCGGCGCGCGAGTCGCGTCGGTGCGGCAGCGCGTCGGGCAGTCGGCGATGGCGTCGCCTTGCAGGTTTCGCAGCGCCGACTGTCGCGGGCGGCGAACGCGACCGCGGCGGAGTTCGATCCGAACGCGAACGCCCACCGCGCCCGCCGATCGTCGCGATCGCGATGCGAACGGCGTTGGCGACGTTTGCGCGGTGCCGGCGCGGTCCTGCGAAAGGCCGCGCCGCCACCACGCGCGCGCCTCAGCCCAGCGCGCGCGCCCCGCGGGTCGGGTTGGCCTGTTCCGGCGCCTGTTCCGCCGTCGCAGCGGCCGGCGCCGGCGCGCGCGCGGCGTCGAGGCGATTGGCCTCGTCCCTGGCTCCGGCGACCATCGCCACCGCCTCCGGATGATTGCGCGCCGCGGCCATCGCGCCGGGCTGGCGCGCCATCAGGCCGTCGAGCAACGCGTTGGTATCGCTGGCGCTGGCGGTGCGCGGCAGCGCCGCGTCGGAGCCGGGCGTGGGCTGCAGCGCGCTGTGGCCGGGCAGTCCGCGCAACGACGGCGGTTCGGTCAGGCCGCTGCGCGGCTCGGGCAGCGAACGGCGCCCGCCGCCGAAGAGCGTATCGATCGGAATGGTCAGCGTGGCGCGCCCGCCGACGCCGCCGGTGCGGGTGTCGTAATTGCCTTCCACGTTGAAGCGCACGCCGTTGTCGGGATCGGTGTAGCCCGCGCCCGCGCGCACGTTGGCGCCCAGGCGCTGCTGCGCGTCGCGGCCGTAGTCGGCGCCGGCCGTGAGGTTCCAGTGGTTGCGCTGCAGCTCCAGGTTCGCGCCCAGGTTCCAGACCTGGCCGCCGGGCTGGATCGTGCCCTGCGCGCCCAGGCGCAGGCCGCTGCCGGGTTCGCCGAACGGGCCGGAGAACGACGCGGTGCCGCCGACGCCCTGCGGGTTGAAGATCAGCGCGCCGTTGGCGCGCAGGCCGTCCGCGCCGCCGTTGTAGCCCGCGCCCACGCGCCCTTCGCCGGTGCCCAGGTTGTAGCTGCCGTTGCCGGTGAGGGTGCGGCCGCCCTGCAGGCGCAGGTTCGCGTCGAGGCCGAACTGGCCGCCGGCCGGGGCGATGCTGCCGGTGCCGGTGACCTGCAGATTGTCCACGTCCAGGCGCACGAAGCCGGCCTGGGTGCGGGTCTGCGGATTGAGCGCGTAGCCCAGGGCCAGGCCGTTGCTGTCGTTGTGCTGGCGCAGGCCGAAGGCGAACGCGCCGGTGGCCTGGTCGCCGGCGAAGCCGAACGAGGTGCCGCCGGCCGCGGTGCCGATGAACAGGCGCTGCTCGGCCAGGCCGGGCGTGGACAGGCTGCCGCCGAGCCGCAGCCCGGCGCTGCCGTCCGGGCCGAGGAAGCCCTGGCGTTCGTTGTAGGACAGGAACGGGCGGTTGGCGTCCCAGACGATGCCGGAGGACGTGCCGCCGGGGCCGGGTGCGATCGGGCGCGCGCCCGAGACGGTGCCGAGCACCGGGCCGACGGTGGCGTCGACCGGGTCCGCGTCGGGCGCGGTCCGGTTGGCCGGCGGCGGCGCGGGCGGCGGGACGCGGTTGGGATCGCGGTGGGGATCACCCATGACACCACTCCTTAGCGTTCAGGCGAAGGCCGATTCTGGCACCGCCGCGCCTGCGGAATGTAAAGATTCCGCAGCCGGACCGCCGGGCTCAGTTCTGCTCGCCGCCGCCCGGCGGCGCGATCACGAAGCAACGGCCGCGATCGACCGTGTACGGCCCGCTCCACACGCCCCAGCCCGCCGGCTGCGGGTCGGCGCAGCCGCGGCTGATCAGCTGCATGCCGATCACATCGCCGGCGACATCGGTGTAAGTGCGGATTTCCACGTACGGGCCGCCCGGCCCGGTCTGCGAGAACGCCGCGCCGGCCACGGCCAGCGAACCCAGCGCCGCGACCGCGGCGAGCCTTGCCTTGCTACCCAGCTTGCGCATGTCCTTCTCCCTGGAGGCGGCGCGCGCCGGGATGGCGCGCGGCCGCTGCGCTCCGCTGTAACTCCGGCGCGGCGCGCTGTCGAGGCGCGCGTTCGCGGACAGTGACGATTTGCCGCTTACGGTCGCCCGCAGCCGCTCAAGGCCGCTGCGCCAGCCCGGCCGCCGGCGCCGGCGCGCGCCG
>NZ_LXSD01000248.1:0-14311 GCF_017168095.1 Lysobacter enzymogenes
CGGCCGGCGCCGGCTTCGGCGCGTCGGCCGCGGCCGCCCCGCCCTCCACCGCGGCCAGGCGCCGCTCCAGGCGTTCGATCCTCTCGGCTTGCGCCTGCACCAGCCGCAGCAGTTCGGCGCTGTCGGGCGTTTGCGCGGCGGCCTCGCCGCTGGCGCCGGCGGCGGCGATGAGCGTCGCGAGCGCGATCGGATGCGGGCGAAAACGATTCGTCACGGGTTTCTCCAGGCAGCAGGACGCCGCTGGCGCGCGGCGCGCCAGGATGCGTGTCGATCGACCGATCCGCGGCTAAGGAAGGTGGAGGCCCGTCGCGGCGCGACGCCGCGAGGGGCCCGGCGCCGGGCTCAGGCGCTCTCGCGCGCCGCGTTCGGGCGCCACGAGATCAGGCGGTTCTCAGCGAGATCGAGCAAGGCGTCGATCAGCAGCACGAACACCGCCAGGATGGCGATGCCGGCGAACACGCCGACCGCGTTGAAGTTGCCCTCGGCCTGGGCGATCAGATAGCCCAGCCCCGCCGAAGCGCCCAGGTATTCGCCGATGATCGCGCCGACCACCGCGAAGCCGACCGAGGTCCGCAGCGACGACAGGATCCAGCTCGCCGCGGCCGGGAAATACACGTGCCGCAGCAGGTCGCCGCGGCCGGCGCCGAGGATGCGCGCATTGGCCAGCACCGTCGGGTTGACCTCGCGCACGCCCTGCATCGCATTGAAGAAGGTGGTGAAGAACACCAGCGTCACCGCCAGCGCCACCTTCGACCACAGGCCCAGGCCCAGCCACAGCACGAAGATCGGCGCCAGCACCACGCGCGGAATCGCGTTGAAGCCCTTGATGAAGGGATCGAGGATGCGCGCCGAACGCCGGCTCAGGCCCAGCCACACGCCGCCGGCCACGCCCAGGGTGGTGCCGATCACGTAGCCCAGTCCGGTTTCGGCCAGGGTGATCGCGACGTGCTGGTAGAACCCGGGATCCGACAGCCAATCCCAGGCCTGCCGCGCGATCGCCAGCGGCGCCGGGAAGAAGAACGGGTCGATCCACTGCGCCGATACGCCGGCCTGCCAGCCGCCGAACAGCACCACGACCAGCGACAGTTGCACGATGCGGTCAGTCACGTTGTTGCGCATAGGTCTTCTCCACTTCGCCGCGCAGGCAGGCCCAGATGTCGCGGTACAGATCGATGAAACGCGGGTCGAGCTTGATTTCCGCGACATCGCGCGGACGGTCCAGCGGCACCCGGAAGCTCTCCACAACCCGGCTGGACGGGCCGGCCGACAGCACCACCACGCGGTCGCCCAGGGCGATGGCCTCTTCCAGGTCGTGGGTGATCAACATCACCGAGCGGCGCTGCTCCTGCCACAAGCGCAGCAACTCGTTCTGCATCAGATGCCGGGTGTGGATGTCCAGGGCCGAGAACGGCTCGTCCATCAGGATCACCTTGGGCTCGACGATCAAGGCCTGGGCCATCTGCACGCGTTTTCGCTGGCCGCCGGACAGTTGGTGCGGATAGCGCGCCTCGAACCCGGCCAGGCCCACCTTGGCCAGCCAGCGGCGCGCCCTGTCCTCGCGTTCGGCCGCCGCCACGCCGCGGAAGCGCAGGCCGAGCTCGACGTTCTGCAGCGCGGTCTTCCACGGCAGCAGCGCATCCTGCTGGAACAGGTAGCCCACGCTTTCCTGCACGCCCTTGACCGGCTTGCCGTCGATGGCGATGCGGCCCTGGGCCGGCGTCAGCAGGCCGGCCACCGCGTTGAGGATGGTGCTCTTGCCGCAGCCGGTCGGGCCGACGATGGCGAGGAACTCGCCGTCGCCGACCTGGATGTCGACTTCGCGCACCGCGGTGAAGTCGCCGAACGACATGGTGATCCGCTCGATCGCCACCAGGGTGTCGGCGCCGGCGCCGGCGCCGGCCGGAGCGTCGTGAAGTTGTCGCACTGTGGCGGTAGTGGCCATGACGCGCCCTCCGATCGGTCAGCGCGACGACGCGGCGAGCGCGTCGTCGACGAAGCGGTTGGTGTAGGTCTTGTCCAGGTCGATCCTGGCGCCGGCGACGCTGCGGTCGAACTCGCGCAGGACCGCCAGCGGCGTCTGCAGGTCCGCCGCCACGAAACGGCCGTCGCGCGAGAAGATCGCCTTGGCGCGGGCCACCGCCAGGGCGTAGGCGGCGCGGTCGCCGGACACGTAGCGGTCCGGCAGCGCCGCGACGATCTGCTCGGGCGGGGTCTGCTCGATGAAGCGCAGCGCCTTGAGCTGGGCGCGGGCGATGCGCTCGGCCACCTGCGGGTGCTTGTCCAGGAACGCGGTCTGCGCGTACAGCACCGAGGTCGGATACAGGCCGCCGTACACCTCGCGCGCGCCCTGGTCGCTGCGCGCATCGATCAGGATCCGGCCGATGCCGCGCGACTCGATCAGCGTCGCCGCGGGGTCGTAGTTCACCAGCAGATCGACCTTGCCCTGCTGCAGCGCCGCCACCGCGGCCGCGCCGGAGCCCACGCCGATGATCGACACCGCGTTTTCGTCGATGCCGTGGCGCGAGAGGAAGTGGCGGACGAAGAAGTCCGACGACGAGCCCGGCGCGGTGATGCCGATCTTGAGGCCGCGAATGGACTGCGGCTGCTTCGGATCGAAGCGGGTGTCGTTGCGCCCGGCCAGCACCAGCCCGGAGTTGCGCGACAGCAGCACGAACGCGGAGACGTCCTTGTGCTTGGCCTGCATCTGGATGGTGTGGTCGTAGAACCCCACCGCCACGTCGGTGGAACCGGCCACCAGCGCCTGCAGCACCTTCGACCCGCCCTGGGCGAAGTTCTCGGTGCGCACCTGCACGCCGGCCTCGGCGAAATAGCCCTTGGCGTCGGCGACGAAGAACGGCAGGTTGTTGAGGTTGTAGGACCCCACGCTGATGCGCACCGGCCTGCGTTCGCCGCCGACGATGTCGCCTTGGCCGCAGCCGGCCAGCGCCGCGGCCGCCGCTACCAGGACGGTAGCGGCTGCGGCGATGAATTTCTTGCTGAACATCGATCCCTCCCAGGATGTCGTTTACTGCTGCAGGCCCGCGTACGGACCGGCTTGTGGTGCTTGGTGTTCGTTCGAGCGGTTTCTTGTTGTTGGTTCGAGTGGTTCTTGTTGTTGGTTCGAACGGTTTCTTGTTGTTCGTTCAAGCCGCGGTGATCCACGCGCTCGCGGCGTCGCGCTCGAGCGCCAGCGAGGTGAACACGCGCCCTTCCAGCAGGCGCCGCGCGGTCCGCACCACGCTGGCGACGATGGAACCGTCGTCCGCCGCGCGCTCCAGCCGCACGTCCAGGCTGCCGCTAGGATGCTCAAGCCGGACCGGCCTGGCGAGATCGTGTTCGCCGAGCATCGACTGGGCCACGGTTCCCGCGGTGGCGCAGGCCGTCGCGATGCCGACCGCGCCGGTGATCGCCAGCGCGCCGTGGCAGCGCTGCGGCATGAAATAACGCACTTGAAGCGTGCCTCCGTGCGCAGGCGGCGACAGCAGCACGGGCTTGGGAATGACGCGCTCGGCGGCATCGGCGATGCCCATGCGGTGGCCGGCTTCGATGCGTATCTTTTCCAGGCGCCGCAACAGCGCCGCGTCGGCGTCCAGTTGCGCCGGCGCCTCGTCGCCGCGCAGGCCGAAGGCTTGGGCGGGCAGCAACACCATCGGTATGGCGCAGTCGATGCAGCTCACCTCGATGCCGTCGATGCGTTCGCTCGGCCGGCCGGTGGGCAGCAGGCGGCCGGTACGGGCGCCGGCCGCGTCGAGGAACGTCAGCGGGATCGGACTGCCGGTGCCGGGCGCGCCGGCGATGGCGGTATCGCCGCGATACTTCACCCGCCCGCCCGGCGTCTGCACCGTGGCGACGACGACCTTGCCGGTGTTGACGTTGTGGATGCGCACCTGGGTCTGCGGGTGCCGCGCCGCGATCAACCCGGCCTCGATCGCGAACGGCGCCACCGCGGCGAGCATGTTGCCGCAGTTGGGCGTGGTGTCGACCAGCCGCTGCTCGACCCGCACCTGGGCGAACAGATAGTCCACGTCGGCGTCGGCGCGCGAGGCGCGGCCGACGATGGCGACCTTGCTCGACAGCGGATTGCCGCCGCCGATGCCGTCGATCTGCAGCGGATGCCCGGCGCCCATCACATCGACCAGGAAGGCGTCGCGCAGCGCGGGCTCGGCCGGCAGGTCGTCGGCCAGGAAGAACGGCCCCTTGGAGGTCCCGCCCCGCATCAGGACGCACGGCACGCTTGACAGGTCGCTGGACATCGAGCCCACGGATTGATACCTATTTCGGATCAATTTGATCCAGTGATTCGATGCTGGCACGGCCGAATTTATCTGTGAAATGCTAATTTTCGAAGGATTGATCCGATATGAGCATCAATTGCGAAATCCTCGACCTGCGCGCTTTCCTCACCGTCAGCGAGACCCGCAGCTTCCACCGCGCCGCCGACGCGCTGCATGTTTCCCAGCCCGCGCTGAGCCGGCGCATCCAGAAGCTGGAGGAAGCGGTCGGCGCGCCGCTGCTGGAACGCACCACCCGCAGCGTGTCGCTGACCGCGGTCGGGCAGAACCTGCTGCCGCTGGTGCGGCGCATGCTCGAGGAGTTCGACGGCTCGCTGTTCGCCGCGCGCGGGATCGACGACGGCCGCGGCAGCCAGGTCACCATCGCCTGCCTGCCGACCGCGGCGTTCTACTTCCTGCCCAGCGTGATCGCGCGCTTCCACGAGCAGCATCCCAAGGTGCGCTTCCGCATCCTCGACCTGTCCGCCACCGAGGGCTTGCAGGCGGTGGAGCGCGGCGAGGTCGAGTTCGGCATCAACTTCATGGGCGCGTCCGACCCGGAGCTGAACTTCGACGTGCTGGTCGAAGACCCGTTCGTGCTGGCCTGCCGCCGCGACCACCCGCTGGCGCGCAAGCGCAAGGTGACCTGGACCGACCTGTCCAGCCACCGCCTGATCACCGTGCACCGCACCAGCGGCAACCGCATCCTGCTCGACGGCGCGCTGGCGCGCGAGAACCTCAAGCTCAGCTGGTTCTTCGAAGTGACACACCTGTCGACCTCGCTGGGCATGGTCGAGGCCGGCGTCGGCATTTCGGTGCTGCCGCGGATGGCGACGCCGCAGCACGAGCATCCGATCCTGGTCACCCGTCCGCTCGAGCACCCGGTGGTCTCGCGCACCATCGGCATCGTGCGCCGGCGCAACGCTGTGTTGTCCGCGGCGGCCGAAGAGTTCCTGCAGATGCTGAAGACCACTTGGCAGGGCTTGGCGAAATGACGCCGGGCGCGCCGGTCCCGGCCGCCGCGGCGCGCTTTCCTCGACGCGCCGTGCACAGCGCCGCGGCGGCAAGTGGTGGATAATCCGGCCCACCGACCCGCCACGCACTGCGCCGCCGGTCCATCGCAAGCAGCGCTTCGCCCGGCGCGAGGCGCGCGCCAGCACCTCCACAGGAGTTCAACGCATGAGCGACTCATTTTCCACCCGCCGCCAGCTGTCCGTCGACGGCCGCGACTACACCTACTTCAGCCTGCCGGTCCTGGGCGAGCGCTTCGACATCGCCCGCCTGCCCTACTCGATGAAGATCCTGCTGGAGAACCTGCTGCGCCATGAGGACGGCGGCGCCACGGTCGGCAAGGAGCACATCGAAGCGGTGGCGCGATGGGAGCCGAAGAAGGAACCCGACACCGAGATCGCGTTCATGCCCGCGCGCGTGGTCCTGCAGGATTTCACCGGCGTGCCCTGCGTGGTCGACCTGGCAGCGATGCGCGACGCGGTCGGCAAGCTCGGCGGCAACGCCAGGCAGATCAATCCGCTGATCCCGTCGGAACTGGTCATCGATCATTCGGTCCAGGTCGACGTGTTCGGCCGCCCCGACGCGCTCGACCTCAACGGCAAGATCGAGTTCGAGCGCAACAAGGAGCGCTACAGCTTCCTGCGCTGGGGCCAGAAGTCGTTCGAGAACTTCAAGGTGGTGCCGCCGAACACCGGCATCGTCCACCAGGTGAACCTGGAGAACCTCGCCCGCGTGGTCATGGGCCGCGAAGTCCAGACCCATGACGGCAAGAGCGAGCTGCAGGCCTTCCCCGACACCGTGTTCGGCACCGACAGCCACACCACGATGATCAACGGCATCGGCGTGCTCGGCTGGGGCGTGGGCGGCATCGAGGCCGAAGCGGCGATGCTCGGCCAGCCCTCGTCGATGCTGATTCCGCAAGTGGTCGGCTTCAAGCTGAGCGGCAAGCTGCCCGAAGGCAGCACCGCCACCGACCTGGTGCTGACCGTGACCCAGATGCTGCGCAAGCACGGCGTGGTCGGCAAGTTCGTCGAGTTCTACGGCGACGGCCTGCAGCACCTGCCGCTGGCCGACCGCGCGACCATCGCCAACATGGCGCCGGAATACGGCGCGACCTGCGGCATCTTCCCGATCGACGCCGAGTCGCTGAACTACCTGCGCCTGTCCGGCCGCGGCGACGAGCAGATCGCCCTGGTCGAGGCTTACGCCAAGGCCCAGGGCCTGTGGCACGAGCCGGGCCAGCCGCACGCCGAGTACTCGGCCACGCTCGAACTCGACCTGGGCGACGTCAAGCCGTCGCTGGCCGGTCCGAAGCGCCCGCAGGACCGCGTGCTGCTCGAAAACGTGCACAGCAACTTCCAGGAAAACCTCGGCCCGCTGGTCGCCAACCGCAAGCCCAAGGGCGTGGGCTGCGCCATCGAGGAACTCAAGGGCGAAGGCGGCGACCAGCCGCAGGCGAGCCAGCTGGCGGCCAAGCCGGTGTCGAAGATCCGCATCCAGGACCAGGACGCCGAGCTGTCCGACGGTTCGGTGGTGATCGCCGCGATCACCTCCTGCACCAATACCTCCAACCCGGCGGTGATGCTCGGCGCCGGCCTGCTCGCGCGCAACGCCGCGCGCCTGGGCCTGAAGTCCAAGCCGTGGGTCAAGACCTCGCTCGGCCCGGGCTCGCTGGTAGTGACCGACTACCTCAAGAAGGCCGGCGTGCTCGACGACCTGGAGAAGCTCGGCTTCTACGTGGTCGGCTACGGCTGCACCACCTGCATCGGCAATTCCGGCCCGCTGCCGGACGAAGTGTCCAAGGGCATCGCCGAGAACGAACTGGTGGTCGCCTCCGTGCTGTCGGGCAACCGCAACTTCGAAGGCCGCGTGCATCCGGAAGTCAAGGCCAACTACCTGGCCTCGCCGCCGCTGGTGGTGGCCTACGCGATCGCCGGCACGGTCAACATCGACCTGACCCGGGAGCCCATCGGCAAGAGCGCGGATGGCAAGGACGTGTTCCTGCGCGACATCTGGCCGAGCAACAAGGAGATCGGCGACACCATCGCCGCGACCGTCGGCCCGGAGCTGTTCGCGCAGAACTACGCCGACGTGTTCAAGGGCGATACGCGCTGGAACCAGATCGCCTCGCCCGACGGCGAATCGTTCCAGTGGCAAGAGTCCTCGACCTACATCAAGAACCCGCCCTACTTCGACGGCATGACCATGCAGGTCGGCAGCATCGACGACGTCCACGGCGCGCGGGTCATGGGCGTGTTCGGCGACTCGATCACCACCGACCACATCTCGCCGGCCGGCAACATCAAGAAGGATTCGCCGGCGGGCCGCTTCCTGATCTCGCGCGGCGTGCAGCCGGCGGACTTCAACAGCTACGGCTCGCGCCGCGGCAACGACGATGTGATGGTGCGCGGCACCTTCGCCAACATCCGCATCAAGAACCTGATGTTCGGCGGCGAGGAAGGCGGCAACACGCTGTATTACGGCAAGGACGGCACGGCGCCGGAAAAGCTCGCCATCTATGACGCGGCGATGAAGTACAAGGCCGACGGCGTGCCGCTGGTGGTGTTCGCCGGCAAGGAATACGGCACCGGCTCCTCGCGCGACTGGGCGGCCAAGGGCACCAACCTGCTCGGGGTCAAGGCGGTGATCGCCGAAAGCTTCGAGCGCATCCACCGCTCCAATCTGGTCGGCATGGGCGTGCTGCCGCTGCAGTTCCAGGACGGCGAGAACGCGCAGAGCCTGGGCCTGGACGGCTCGGAAGTGGTCAGCGTGACCGGGCTCGACGACGGCAAGGCCAAGACCGCGACGGTGACGGCGAAGAAGGCCGACGGCAGCGAGACCAAGTTCGAAGCCAAGGTGCTGTTGCTGACCCCGAAGGAAGTGGAGTACTTCCGTCATGGCGGCATCCTGCATTACGTGCTGCGGCAATTGGCGGCGAAGAAGGCGGTCTGAAGCCGTCCGCGTGCGCAAAGGCCCGGGCGTTCGCCCGGGCCTTTCGCGTTTTCGCCCACACGAAATGCGGGTTCGCCCCCTGTAGGAGCGACGCAAGTCGCGACCGCGAATCCGCAACTACTGCGCAAGTTCCGTCGCACTTGCGGATTCGCGGTCGCGACTTGCGTCGCTCCTACAGGGGCGTTCCGCGGCAGGTTTCGTCGGAACTGGGGGACGCGCGCTACTCCTGCGCCCGCGTCGGCACCAACCCGTTGCCCGCCGCCCACTGAGTAACATCGTCGCGGCGGATCGCCGCGGCCATCAGGCCCGGGAACGCATCGGGCGTGCATGCGAACGACGGCACGCCCAGCGCGGCCAGCTTCGCCGCCAGCGATTGGTCGTAGGCCGGCCGGCCTTCGTCGCTCAGCGCCAGCAGCACGATGAACTGCACGCCGGCTTCGACCAGTTCCTGCGCGCGCGCGAGCAGCTTGGCTTCCACGCCGCCTTCGTACAGGTCCGAGATCAGCACCAGGATGCTGTTGCGCGGCTCGCGGATCAGGCCCTGGCAATAGGCCACCGCGCCGTGGATGTCGGTGCCGCCGCCGAGCTGGACGCCGAACAGCAGGTCGACCGGGTCGTCGAGTTGCTCGGTCATGTCGACCACCGCGGTGTCGAACACCACCAGCCGCGTCGCCACCGCCGGCAGCGAGGCCATCACAGCGCCGAAGATGCTCGAGTACACCACCGAGGCGGCCATCGAGCCGCTCTGGTCGATGCACAGGGTGATCTCGCGCTGCGGCCGCCGCGACTTGCGGCCGTAGCCGATCAACTGCTGCGGGATGACGGTGTTGTACTCGGGCTGCCAATGCTTGAGGTTGGCGCGGATCGTGCGGTTCCAGTCGATCTCGGCGTGGCGCGGACGGCGCGTGCGGCGGGCGCGGTCGAGCGCGCCGGTCACCGCCGAGCGCATCGGCTCTTCGAGCTTGCGCATCAGTTCCTCGACCACGCGCCGCACCACCAGCCGCGCGGTCTCCTTGGTTTCGGCGGGAATCACGCCCGACAGCGAGACCAGGTTGGCGACCATGTGCACGTCGGGCTGGATGCCTTCGAGCATTTCCTTTTCCAGCAGCATCTGGCGCAGGTCCAGGCGTTGCAGGGCGTCGCGCTGCATGACCTGGACCACGCTGGCCGGAAAGTACTTGCGGATGTCGCCGAGCCAGCGCGCCACGTTCGGCGCCGAACCGCCGCGGCCGCCGCGCCGCGACAAGCCGCCCGGGCCGGTCGGCTCGTACAGCGCCGCCAGGGCCGCGTCCATCGGCGACAGGCCGGCGCCGAGCGCGCCGCAACTGTCCTGGGCTTCGCTGCCCAGGACCATGCGCCAGCGCTGCTCGCGCGTGCTCGGCGGCGTCGCGCCGGCGTCGCCGGCCGCAACCGCGTCGGCGTTCGTTTCAGCGCTCATGCGCGTCTCCCACGGCGCTCAGGCCGAACAGTTCGCGCAGCAGCGGCAGCGCGCGCGCCGCGCGGGCGGCGTCCCAGGTCGATTGCGCCGCCTGCGCCGGCGCCGCGCCGAGCGGGCGCTTGACCCGCGCGCCGAGGTCGCGCCGGTCGGCGGCCTCGAACTCGGCAAAGCTGCGCCGCAGCAGCGGCACCACGCGCAGGAAATGCTCGTGGCCCAGGTGCGAGATCCAGCCGTCGATCAGCGCCCACACCGCGTCGTCGTGCAGCAGCACCGCGGCGTTGCGGTTGAGGAAGCCGTCGAGCCATTGCGCCGCCTGCAGCGGTTCGGAACCTTGTGACAGATTCAGGCTGAGTTCGCGCGCCACCGCTTCGCCGTCGAACGCGGCGGCGTCGAACAGCAGCCGGGTGGCGAGGCCGCGCAGCAGCGGCGTGGCGCTCGCGGACAGCGCGAGCTGGCGCAGCGCGCCGCGCCAGGCCGCGGCCTGGGCTTCGTCGTCTCGCAGCTCTACCGCGCGGTCGGCGGAGAGCAAGGTCTCGCGCGCATCGCCGGCGGCTTCTTCGTCGAGGCCGCCCAACGCCAGGGTCAGGCCGATGCAGGCGCGCGCGAGCATGCCGTCGAACAGATGCCGCACCTGCGCCGCGTCGGTGTTGCGCACGTTGCCGTAGCGCTGCACGTTGGCCAGCGCCGGCAGCGCGGCCAGCAGCGACAGCGGGTCGGCGTCGACCGCGGCGCGCGCCTGCAGTTCGGCCGCCACCGCTTCGACCGCGCCGGGCAGGTTCGCCAGCAGCACGCGGTCGATCAGGCGCGAGAGATCCGGCAGGCGTTCGGCCTGGCGCGCGCGCTCGATCGCGCGCGCGGTCGCGGCCTGTTCCACGCTCTGGCCATAGCGGCTGGCGACGATCAGCTCGATCTCGAACGCCGGCTGCCAGGCCAGTTCCCACACCTCGCGGAAACTGCCGCGCGAGCGCCCGGCGCCGCCGAGCCGGCCCCAGCCGATGTCGAGCAGCAGCAACCGGTGCAGCAGTTCGCTGCGCTGCAGGTCGGTGTCGTTGCGAAGGTCGAGTTCCAGCGGCTTGCCCAGCGCTTCGGGCTTGAGCCGCAGGCGCTTGCGCTGGGCTTCCAGGTCGCGCTGCAGCGGCACGGTCGGCACCGACTCGGGCACCGAGCCGATGCGTTCGCCGATCATCAGCGCCTGCTCGATCAGCCGCATCGGCGCGGCGTCGCCGTTGCACAGGATGCTCAGGGTGGCTTCGTTGAGTTCGTCCAGGCTTGGCGCCGGGCGCTCGCGCAACGCGGCCAGGGTGTCGGCCAGGCGCGCGGCTTCGATCAGGTGCGCGGACGAGCAGTCCAGCGCGTGCTCGCGCAGCACCCGCGCGACCCGCGCGAACCAGCCGACCGTGCGCGCGTCGCCACCGCCGTTGCGCCACAGGTGTTCGTACCAGCCCGGCGAATCGATGCCGGCGCCGTAGCCGCTGGCGCTGCTGAGGTGGCGATAGGTCCACGGCACCCAGGTCGCGGCGGACTTGAGCTTGGGCAGGTCCTTGAGCAAGGCCTTGTCGGCCGCGGCGGTGGCCTTGCCGGTCAGCGCCGGCACGTGCCAGGCGCCGCAGACCACGGCGATGCGTTCGAAGCCTTGTTTGGCCGCTTCGCGGATGCCGCTGCGCATATGCGCTTCGCGCAAAGCTTCCTCGTGCGGGTCCAGGCCATTGCGCAGTTCGGCGTTCTCGCGCAGTTCGCCCATCGCCGCGGCGATGGCCTCGAACAGGCCTTCGCCGTCGCCGCGCTCTTCGACCATGTGGTTCCACCAGCTCTCGCCGTCGGCGTAACCGGCGGCGTGGGCGAGCCAGTCGAGCGGGTCCTGGTGCGGTTCGCGATGCTCGGCGGCGGCCGGCTCGCTCGCTTCGGCAACCGCGCTTTCGTCGGTCGCCGCTTGCGCAGCCGTCGCGTCGTCGGCCAGTTCCTGCGGCGCTTCGCCCTCGTCCGCCGCCGGCGCGGGTTCGCCGCCGGCCAAGCGTTCGTGGCGCGCGCGCTGCCAGGCCAGGCTGGCGCCGGCCGGCACGTCGATGAAACGCAGCGCCGCGCCGTGCTGCGCCGCCCAGCGCATCGCCTGCCATTCCGGCGAAAACTCGGCGTAAGGGTGGAACACGGCCAGTTGCGGATCGTCGGCGCCGTAGGACAGCAGCGCCACCGGCGGCTGCAGGCCCGGATCGCGCAGATGCTCGACCGCCAGCGCCTCGGCGCCGGCCGGGCCTTCGATCAGCACGCAGTCCGGTCGCAGCGCGTCCAGGGCCTTGCGCAGGCTGCGCGCGCAGCCCGGGCCGTGGTGGCGGATGCCGAAGTAATGCAGCGCGGCGCTCATGCCGCGCTCAGAGCTGTTCGCGGAAGGCGCGGTAGAGATCCTTCCACTCGGCGCGTTCCTTGACCACGGTTTCCAGATACTCCGTCCACACCACCTGGTCCTGCACCGGATCCTTGACCACCGCGCCGATCATGCCCGCGGCCATGTCGGCCGGACGCAGCACGCCGTCGCCGAAGTGCCCGGCCAGGGCCATGCCGTTGTTGATCACCGAAATCGCCTCGGCGGTGGAAAGCGTCGAGCTCGGGCTCTTGAGCTTGGACTTGCCGTCCTCGGTCTGGCCGTTGCGCAGTTCGCGGAAGATGCGCACGATCCGCGCCACTTCCTTCAGCGCCGGCGGCTCGGCCGGCAGTTCCAGGGCGCGGCCGAGTTCGTGCACGCGCTTGACCACGATCGAGACTTCCTCCTCCTCGCTCGACGGCACCGGCAGGATCACCGTGTTGAAGCGGCGCTTGAGCGCGCTGGACAGTTCGTTGACGCCCTTGTCGCGGTTGTTGGCGGTGGCGATGACGCTGAAGCCGCGCGCGGCCTGCACTTCGCTGCCGAGCTCCGGCACCGGCAAGGTCTTCTCCGACAGCACGGTGATCAGCGTGTCCTGCACGTCGGCGGGAATGCGGGTCAGCTCCTCGACCCGGGCGATCTTGCCGAGCTTCATAGCGTTCATCATCGGGCTGGGCACCAGCGCGTTCTCGCCGGGCCCGTGCGCCAGCAACTGCGCGTAGTTCCAGCCGTAGCGGATCTGCTCCTCGCTGGTGCCGGCGGTGCCCTGGATCAGCATCGTCGAATCGCCGCTGATCGCCGCGCTGAGGTGTTCGGACACCCACGACTTGGCGGTGCCCGGCACGCCGAACAGCAGCAGCGCGCGGTCGGTGGCGACGGTGGCCACCGCGATCTCCATCAGCCGGCGGTTGCCGATGTACTTGGCGCTGACCTCGAAACCGTTGTCGAGCTTGCCGCCGATCAGATAGGTCACCACCGCCCACGGCGACAGCTTCCAGTTGGCGGGACGCTGGCGGTCGTCGGCCTTGGCCAGTTGTTCGAGCTCTTCGGCGAACTGGATTTCGGCGTGTTGGCGCAGGACGGCGGTCATCGGAACTCCGTGTAAATAGATGGGAATCGAAAGAGACGGCTCAGGCGTGCAGCAGCCCGCGCACCTGCGCGGTGCGCTCCAGGCCGGCCAGGCAATCGGCCAGGGCCGGGGTGTCGTCGGGCCCGCGCGGCGGCGCGCGCCAGCCGTGCAGCGCCTGCGGGTGCAGCACTTCCAGCAGCGATTGCGCGTTCTGGCGCAGGCTCCAGTCCTGGCGCAGGGCCTCGCCGGCCCGTTCCAGGCCGGCGGCGAGCGATCGCGAATAGTCCAGCGGCAGCCACTGGCCCGGCGCGCACGAGCCGACCACTTCGTCGAAGCGGCCGCTGCGGCACAGCAGCTCGAAGCTGCTCGGCCAATGGCGCACGCGCTGCGCCGGCGGCAGCAGGCCTAGCAAGCCGGCGTGATGACCGTGGAAGGCGCGGCCGGGCGCGTCGAGCATGGCCGCGGCCCAGTCGCCGTCGTCGCGGTGGATGCGTTCGAGCCAGCCGCGGTGCAGCGCCTCCTTCCAGTCGCTCTTGTCCGCCCACGCCAGCAGCGCGGGCGCGTCCATGCCGGTGTGCTCGCACCACCAGCGCAGCGGCACCTGCCGCACCAGCTGATACAGCCACCACGCGCGCTCGCCGAGCGCGTCGTTCTGCGGCCGGGCGGGATCGATGGCGGCGGACGCCCACTCGGGGTCGGCGGCTTGCGGTGCGTCGAGCACCCAGCGCTTGACCAGCAAGGCGCGCTCCTGAGTCACCAGCGGCGCCAGCCATGCGCGCAGGCGCTGCGCGTGCGCCGACTGCGGCAGGCGCGCCAGCAGCGCGGCGGCGAAGCGGCGCACCTCGCGGCCGCGGTCCTTGAGCAGGCCGGCCAGCAGCGCTTCGTCGTCGAGGCTCAGGCCGGCGTCGAGTTCGGCGACGAACGCGGCGCGCTCCTTCGCCGGCAGTTCGCCCAGTTGCGCCTGCAACAGCGCGCGCGCCCGCGCCGGATCGGCCGCGCGCAACTGCGCGAACAGCGCCTGGCGTTGTTCGAAGCTGCCTTCGTGCCAGACCTGTTCGGCCTGCGTGGACGGATCGGCCGTTTCCTGCGCGGCCGCGCCGCCGCGGTCGGCGTAGCGCCAGTCGGGATTGAGCCGGGCCAGCCACAGGCCGCGTTCGCCGAGCACCGGCAGCAGCGCCGCGCGCAGGCGCGCGCGTTGCCGGCCGGCGTCGAGC
>NZ_LXSD01000249.1:0-10327 GCF_017168095.1 Lysobacter enzymogenes
CCGCCGCCCAGCCGATGCCGGCCGCGGCGAACCTGGCCGCGGCCCTGCCGCAGGCGCCGGTCAATGTTTCCCTGGTGCACGCCCCGGCCGCGGCCGCCGGGCGGGCGCCGCCGGCCAAGCCGCCTTCGCAAGGCGACCAGGCCTTCGTTTTTTAGCGTAGTCGCAGGCCTCGGCCCGACCCCGCGTTTCGCAAGACCTTTCCGCTGCGACCTCAGCCGCCTTTTCGCATTAAGCCAGTACGTTCCGCTTCAACCCGCAACCAGCTCCACACGAACTAGAACCGCTTTCTCCACCGACCGCGTCATCTCCGTTCCAAGCTCGATTTCGCCCACAACGAACAGAAGGGATATCTCATGAACTCCAACATCTACGTCAAGAACTTCGTGTCCGCGTCCCTGATGGCCGCGGTCTTCGCCGTCCTGCTGCTGCTGCCGGAAGTCGGCTTCGCCCAGACCGCCGCGGAAGCCAAGCAGAGCGTTTCCGGCTTCATGAACAACCTCAACTCGCTGCTGAACATCGCGTCGATCGCCATCGTGACGATCGCGGTGATCTTCGCGGGCTACGGCATCGCGTTCGCCCACAAGCGTCTGTCCGAGGTTGCTCCGGTCCTGATCGGCGGCTTCCTGATCGGCGCTGCCGGCCAGCTGGCCAAGATGCTGATCGGCGACAAGGTCGGCGTCGACACCAGCGCCATGGTGATGGCCGTTCTGCAGAACTATGCATAAGAACGTGCTGTTCCGGGGCTGTACCCGCCCGGCGATGTTCCTCGGGGTGCCGTACGTGCCCTTTACGTTGGGAGCGGGCGCCTGCCTGCTCCTGACGTTCTACGTCGACATGTTCTGCATCGTGACGCTGCCCATCGTCATCGTGATCATGCGCCAGATGGCGCGTCGCGACGAGATGATCTTCCGCCTGCTCGGACTGCGCACGCAGTTCCGGATGCGGATGAGGAACCTGCAGCAGCACCAGGGCATGTGGGTGTTCACGCCCAATTCGTATCGCAATCCGGGCGACAAGAAGCCTTGATGATGTACGCAGCCGTCGTGCGCCTGGCGCACGGCGGCTGCACCCGGTCCGGGATCCCTAGTCCCCAGGCCGGTCGCGATGCCCCGATCGTTCCCACTTCACGGAAGCGCCAGCCTCTTCATGTTCACGCCCGATACTCCCATCAGCGAATTCATTCCGCTGTCCACGCACGTGGCGCCCACCGTGATCAAGACCACCGGCGGCGATTTCCTGCTGGTCTGGCGCCTGGGCGGCCTGCCGTTCGTGGGCCGCGAAGAATGGGAGCTCGAGCACCGCCACAACACCTTCAACCGGCTGCTGCAGACCCTGCGCGCGCCGGATTTCACCAATGTCGCGTTCTGGGTGCACGACGTGCGCCGCCGCGGCCGCATCAGCACCGACAGCAAGTTCCAGCAGGTCTTCAACCAGGATCTGTCGGACGGCTACTACGCCTCGCTGTCGGCGCAGAAGCTGATGCAGAACGAGCTGTACGTGACGATGATGTACCGGCCGGTCGCCGGCAGCAAACGCTTCGTCGAGAAGTCGGCCAACGCGCAAGTGCTGCAGGAACAGCAGGACCAGGCCGTGGCCAAGGTCATCGAACTGGCCGGCAACGTCGAGGCGGTGATCAAGGACTACGCGCCTTACCGCCTGGGCATGTACGAAGCCAAGAACGGCATCGTCTTTTCCGAAACCCTGGAATTCTTCGGCTACCTGCTCAACCGCCTGGAAGAGCCGGTGCCGGTGCTCAACGCGCCGGTCTACAACTACCTGCCGGTGAGCCGCCTGACCTTCTCGGCCAAGAGCGGCGACTACGTGGTGACCACGCCGACCGGCGCGAACCACTTCGGCGCGATCTTGAACGTCAAGGAATATGCCGAGGGCACTTATCCCGGCATCCTCAACGGTTTGAAGTACCTCAACTTCGAATACGTCATCACCCATTCGTTCAGCCCGATGGGGCGCCAGGACGCGCTCAAGGTGCTCGACCGCACCAAGGGCATGATGGTGTCCTCCGGCGACAAGGCGGTCAGCCAGATCGTCGAGCTGGACTACGCGATGGACCAGCTCGCCTCGGGCAACTTCGTGCTCGGCGAGTACCACTTCACCTTCGCCATCTACGCCGACAGCCAGGAAAAGCTGGCCGCTCAGGTCGCCGCCGCGCGCGCCGAGCTGTCCAACGCCGGCTTCGTCTCGGCCAAGGAAGACATGGCGATCGCCGCGTCCTTCTACGCGCAGTTCCCGGGCAACTGGAAGTACCGCACCCGCATCGCCAACGTCAGCTCGCTGAACTTCCTCGGCCTGTCGCCGCTGCACAACTTCGCCACCGGCAAGCAGCACAACAACCCCTGGGGCGACAGCGTCACCACGTTGCAGACCACCAACGGCCAGCCGTACTACTTCAATTTCCACGCCACGCACCCGGCCGAGAATTCGCTGGGCGAGAAGGCGATCGCCAACACCATGGTGATCGGCAAGTCCGGTACCGGTAAGACCGCGCTGATCAACTTCCTGCTCAGCCAGGTGCAGAAGCTCAAGCCGACCCCGACGATCTTCTTCTTCGACAAGGACCGCGGCGCCGAGATCTTCGTGCGCGCCTGCGGCGGCAACTACCTGGCGCTGGACAACGGCCAGCCGACCGGCTTCAACCCGTTCCAGTGCGAGAACAACGAGACCAACGTCCAGTTCCTCGCGGATCTGATCAAGGTGTTGGCCGCGAAACCGCAGTATTCGGCGCGCGAAGACGAAGACATCTTCCGCGCGGTCGAGAACATCCTCGACACGCCGATGCACCTGCGCAGCATGACCAACTTCCAGAAGAGCCTGCCCAACATGGGCGACGACGGCCTCTATGCGCGCCTGCGCAAGTGGACCGCCGGCAACTCGCTGGGCTGGGTGTTCGACAATCCGGTGGACACGATCAACCTGGAGAAGGCGAACATCATCGGCTTCGACTACACCGATGTGATCGACAACGTCGAGGTGCGCGTCCCGGTCATCAATTACCTGCTGCACCGTCTGGAGCAATTGATCGACGGCCGCCCGCTAATCTACGTCATGGACGAGTTCTGGAAGATCCTGGACGGCGGCGGGGCGCTCAAGGAATTCGCCAAGAACAAGCAGAAGACCATCCGTAAGCAGAACGGCCTGGGCATTTTCGCCACGCAGAGCCCGGAGGATGCGCTGGCCAGCGACATCTCCGCCTCGCTGATCGAACAGACCGCGACGCTGATCCTGCTGCCGAACCCGAACGCCAGCCGCGAGGACTACATCGAAGGCCTCAAGCTGACCGATGCGGAGTACGAAGTGGTCAAGAGCCTGGACGAGCGCTCGCGCTGCTTCCTGGTCAAGCAGGGCCATGCGGCGACGGTATGCCAGCTCAACCTGCGCGGCATGGACGACGCCCTGGCGGTCATCTCGGCGTCGACCGACAACATCGAAATCATGCACCGCGTCCTGCGCGAGGCGGCCGAAAAAGTCGGCAAGAGCCCGGACGACCTGACCCCGGAGCAGTGGCTGGCCGACTTCTACGCCAACCGCAAGGGCTCGGGCAAGGGCAAGGCGGTCGCGGAAGCGCGCGCCTCGCGGGGTTGATCCCGGTTTGAATTGGTAACTGTTTCAAGGCAGCACGGACCAGCGAGCGTTGTAACGACATCCGCCCCGGGGGGACAGGGGGCGGGAGCCAAAGGAGAATCGACCGATGCACCTCAAATCTTCCGTCGCACCCATGTTGTTCGCGCTGCTGCTCGGCGCGGGCGCATTGCTGTTGCCGCGGCCGGCGCAGGCGCAGTTTTGTTATCTGGTCTATGGCTATCCGGTCGGCATCTGCGCCACCGAAGGCACTCAGTGGGCCAATCAGGCGACGCTGCTCAAGAACGTCACCAGCGAGATCAACAAGATCCGCCAGATGGAGCAGCAGCTGACGCAGGAGAAGAACCGTCTGGAAGCGCTGAAGACCGGCAACTTCGGTCTCGACGTCTCGACCACCGAGCGGGTCAAGATCGCCGAGCTCAAGGAGCGCGATCTGTCCTACGGCATGGACGGGATGTGCGTGAAGGGCAAGAGCAGCGTCGCCGAAGAGCAGCTCAAGTATTGCCGCAAGGGCGTGGAAATCCGCAACCGCCGCTACAACGCGCTGGTCCAGATGTTCAAGGACATGGACAGGCGCGACGCCGAAATCCGCGCCCTCGAGAAGGACTCCAAGAGCGTTCCGGCGAGCAATGTCGGCCGAATCGAGAAGAACACGGCCAAGATCGCCCAGGTGCGCGCGCAGATCCAGATCGACATGCAGAACAACGTTGCGCTGTTGAAATCCTACGAGAAGATGATCGAAGCGGTCGACGGCGAGATGGCTTTGCTGGCGAGCAAGGCATTGGTTAACAAGAAGACCGGCAAGGACGCCATTGGTCAGGTCGCACAAGGGGCGATGTTGTCCGCGGGGCTGAAGATAGCCAGGTCGCGCGACATGTAAGTGCTTTCGGACTTTCCTGATCGTCTTCATCCAAATCTTTAAAGGACTAACGACCATGAACCACGAATCCTCTTCCCGCTTCTCCGCTTCCGTCCTGAGCCTGGCGCTTTCGGTGGCCGTCGGCATCGCCGCGATGACGCCCGCTCCGGCGCACGCCTACCTCGCTTCGGAAATCACCCAGGTCCTCAACAAGGTCCAGCTGGAGCTGCAGAAGGCCAAGCTGGTCCAGCAGCTGACCGAGCTCAAGAAGCAGGTCAGCACGCTGACCGATACCTACAACTCGATGAACGTCGGCAACTTCAACCTCAATACGGTCGCCGGCTTCCGCGAGGGCAACATGGAAGAGTTGAAGAAGCGCGGCGTGAACCAGGACATGGACACGCTGTGCCAGATGGGCAAGAGCGGCGTCGCCACCGAGCAGTACAAGATCTGCCAGCGCATCGTCCAGATCCGCAATCTGCGCTTCAACGTCATGGTCGACATGCTCAAGAAAGTCGAGGAGCGCGACAAAGAGGTCCAGAAGCTGGTGGGCAACAGCAACGGCATCAGCGCGGCGAGCGGCAGCGGTCAGGTGACCAAGAACACCAATCAGACCAGCCAGCTGTCGGTGCAGATGGACGCCGATTTCCAGAACGGCAAGTACCTGCTCGATGCGTACACCGCCGTGCTCGAAACCCTGAACGACGACATGATCGCGCAGGCCGAGAAGGCGCTGAAGAACAAGAAGGACAAGAACGACATCCTGGGCAACATCGGCTCGTCGGTCGTCCAGGGCGCGCTGCTGAGGGGCGGCCTGGAGGTCGCACGCCAGCGCAGCATGTAAGACGTCGGGCCGCGCTCGGAGCACGACGGGCAAAAGCGATAATGGACTAATAGCGGCCGGGTGGAGATGCCCGGGCCAGCGGAGAAGAAAGGCGTATGGATATTCACATGGTGACGTTTGGGGCGGGTTCCCTGCTGGACTGGATGCATATGCAGGCGGGCGATCTGCCGGCGATGGCGTTCTTCGCGCTGATCAAGGATCACCTGGACTTCATGATCCTCAAGTTCCAGGACAGCCTGCTCGAGCGGGTCGGCAAGATCATCGGCGCCATCGCCATGACCGTGGTCACCCTGTGGATCATCGTCCAGGGCTTCCGCATCGCCACCGGCCAGTCGCGCGAGCCGATGATGGCGCTGGTGGTGAACTCGCTGAAGACGGTGCTGATCGTCGGCATCGCGGTGTCGGTGGCGGGTACCGGCGCGCACAGCTACAAGGCGCTGACCGACGGACTGACCACCGTGGTCCGCGGGGCCGTCTCCGATAAGGAGGGCGACGGTCCGTACGAAGACATGGACAAGATCCTTGGCGTCATGTCCGTCGGCCTGGAAATGATGGACTCGATCAACGTCGGCGACAGCCTGATGACGAACGAGACCAAGGAGAAGACGATGTCGATGCTTGGCGTCGGTCTCGGTGCTCCTGTGATCATGGCCATGATCGCGATGATGTTGAACAAGATCGCTATGGCTCTGTTCATCGGCACCGGTCCATTCTTCATCCTGTGCCTGCTGTTCGACCAGACCAAGGCCCTGTTCCAAAAATGGTTGTTCTACGGCATAGCCACCTTGATGACGATGTCGGTGCTGATCACGATGACGACGATCGCGATCGACATGACCTTGGCGGTCGGCACGGCGTTCTGGGTCAGCAACAAGTTCGGTTTGGGTTCGGAAAGCTTGATGAACATGGCCCTGCAGCAGGGCGGTCTGGGCATGATCCTGTCGGCCTTGATCATCACCGCGCCGCCGATGGCGGGCATGTTCTTCAATGGTGTGATGGGTTCGTATTACGGCACCAACAACTTTCCCGGTGCAGCGGGTGCGGGTGGTGGCGCGAATGCGGCGTCCAACACCTATCGTCCGGGTTCGCCGGGGTATCAGCCGCCGCCGGCGGCGAATGCTTCGGCGGGAGCGTCACGTGAAATTCGAGACACTGGCGCTAAATACTCCAGTCCGTCCTAATTGAAGCGAGTTGAATAGATTCGCGAGGTCTATCCGATGAGGATTCTTAGCTTCTTGTTCGCAAGCCTGGTCTTGTCCAGTGCTGGAGTGGGTACGGCTTTCGCTTGTCCTGCCGGGACGATTCCCAATCCTATCGGTGCTGGTGGCCAGCCGGAATGCATCCCCGGCGAAAATCATCAGAATTGGGGCGGGAGCGGTGGATCTTCCGAGCCGAGCTATGCTCGACGCTGGGGAGCTTTCGCATCCGACCCGGTCAATTCGAAGGTGGGTTTGTCTACTGGCCTGTCCAGCAAGCGAAAAGCAGAAAAAGAGGCAATGGCGCACTGCCGTAGTAAGGGGGGCGTCGACTGCAAGGTTTTGATCTCCTATTACAACCAATGCGCAGCGGTTGCATGGGGGCCGGACAGCAACGGCAAGGGCGACCTCGTCTCGGCGCATGCCGCGCAAAAAGGGCAGGCAGAGGAGCTGGCTCTAGGCGAGTGCTCGAAGACGTCCAGTAGCTGCAAAGTGTTTTTTGCCGAATGCAGCTATGCAGAGCGCACTAATTAGTCGTAGCTAACTCAGAATTTGAACTGCTTGACTCATGATTCGGCGCCCAAGTTGGGCGCCGAATTGTTTTTCGACATTGGTTGACTGATTTTTTGTGAGTGGACTGCGCACGGCATCGATGCCGTCTGCCCTGAAGGGCGCCGTTAGCCTTCGGGTGGCGAAGCCTTTAACGAATCTATTTGATGGTGTCTGAGGAGATTCGAATGCGTACCTCTCGTCTCAATTCGGCTTGCCCGTTGTTCGCGCTTGCGTTGTGTTTCGTCAGCGTCTCAACCAGCGCCTGCCCCCAAGGCATGATCACCAACCCCATCGGCGCAGGCGGCCAGTCCGAGTGCATCCCCGGATCGAACTACCAGAACTGGGGCGGCGGCAACAGCGGCGGTTCTTCGGCGACGGTCTACAACGGCTACGGCGCGTTCGCGCTGGACGAGCAGTCGCTGAAGCTCGGGGTCAGCGATCCGAAGGATCTGTTCCGCAATGAGCGCCAGGCCAAGCGCTCGGCGTTGAAGAGCTGCAAGGCCAACGGCGGCGTCGACTGCAAGATCGTGCTGACCTTCGTCAACGAGTGCGCGGTGACCATGTTCGGCGCGACCGACAGCAGCGGCAGCAAGCTGGCGATCTATACCGGCAAGGGCGTGGATATCGAGCACGCGGGCAACGAGGCGCTGGCGAAGTGCAAGGCCACCGGCTCGCCGATGTGCGAACCCGGCCAGTCGGATTGCGTGGAGCGTTGGCGCAACGATTGAAGCGGCGGTTTGATCGAGTACCGCTACGTCGCAAAGGCGCGGCTCGCGCGCGCGATGCCCGCGCCGTCGCATCGTGCGTAGCCTCGGTGTGATAAAACGGCTGCACCTCTCGCGCCGGATGCCGGCGAGGTCCGCATGAAGTATTCGCCCCAATGCGCATTGATGCTCGCCGTGGCCCTGATGGTAGGCTGTAAGCCTGCTTCGGCCCCGTCGTCCGCCCAGACGTCGTCGGCCGCCGCGCCGGCGGCTCCGGCGGCCGCCGCGGCGGCGCATGCTGAGCAAGGAAAGCAGGAGATGAGTCCGCTGCAAGGTCTGCTGGATGTGTTGGCCGCCGACGGCGGCGCGGCGTGGTCGGCGTTCGAACGCGTCGCCGGCGTGCAATGGCGCGATCCGGCGCCGCAGGACAATCCCGATTCGACCTCGCCCGACGATGCGCGCTATCGCTCCGGTACGCTGCTGTTGAGCGGCTTCGGCACGGTCGAGGTGCCCGACGGCAAGCTCGGGGCGGAGGCGGGCACCCGCCAGGCCAACGAGGGCGAGGTCGGGGCGACGCTGAACGGGGACGGCGAGCGCGTGCATTCGCTGGTGCTGCTCAAGTTCTACGCCAGCGAGAACTATCAGGAGGTCCTGCAGCGCCAG
Organism: Lysobacter enzymogenes; assembly: GCF_017168095.1. Lineage (GTDB taxonomy): Bacteria > Pseudomonadota > Gammaproteobacteria > Xanthomonadales > Xanthomonadaceae > Lysobacter > Lysobacter enzymogenes_D. The sequence continues at coordinate 8,416 of NZ_LXSD01000249.1, forward strand.
TTCGGCGCGGGCGTCGCGGTCCGGCCGATCGCCGGGCAGTGCGAGCTGGACTTCGGCACCACGGCCGAGAACACCCAGGCCAATCAATTTTTCGAACTGCGCTTGACAGGCACGAAAATCGTGTATGCTGAGGGCTATGTGGACGACGGCGGCAATCAAGGCCCCGGCACCACGACCTATCAGTTCACCCTCACCAAGCCGGCGCAGAAGATCGCGTCGATGCGTTGCAAGGAGCTCTGAAGCCTCCGACGGAGGCTCGCGGTACCGGTCCCGATAAGGACCACACACAACTTATTTTCCAGTCTATCCATATAGGAACAGCGTAATGGCTGATAGACGTGAGAAGGCAGCGGCCACTGCCCACGAGTACCACCAGGGTACGATCGCGAACTTGGACGACGCGATGACCCGGCGATTGGTTGCTTCTACGGTTCTGACCGAGAGCAACGGCGGTGATCTGGCCATCACCAACAAGCAAGGTTACGTCGGTCGCTACCAGGCGGGAGCCGGTTGGCTCGCCGACGCCGGCTATGTCGACAAGAACAAGCTCGACGCCGCGATGAAACGCGACGGCTTCGACCCTGCCACCGTGCGCGGCGCGGAATGGAAGTGGGCGAGCGCCGGCGGCATGACCCGCTTCCTCGAAGACAAGTCCAACTGGAACCAGGGCCTGAGCCTGGACCAGTACAAGGGCTCGGCCGAGCTGCAGGACAAGGCCTTCAAGACCAACAGCGACCAGGCCTATCGCCAGGCGCTCAAGAGCGGCGCGCTCGACGAAGACTCCAAGCCCGAACTGGTCGCCGGTTTCCTCAAGGCGCGCCATATCGCCGGCTACGGCGGCGCCGTGGCCGCGGTGACCGGCGGCCGCGCCATCCGCGACGCCAACGGCACCAGCAATTACGACTACCTGCACGACATCACCCGCAATCGCGACGGCCTGAACCAGTACATGGCGCGCGATCCGAAGACCTTGTCGCGCGGCGACGAGCCGCAGCCGGCGCGTCCGGCGGCCAATGCGAACGCGATGGCCGACGGCTTGCTCAAGCACGGCGAGCGCGGCGCGGACGTGCGGGCGATGCAGGAAACGCTCAACAAGCTCGGTTATCGCGACGCGCAGGGCCAGCCGCTGCGCGCCGACGGCGACTACGGCGATCGCACCGGCGAATCGCTGCGCAACTTCCAGCGCGCGCATGGGCTCAAGCAGGACGGCGTCGCCGGCCCCAGGACGCTCGACGCGCTCAAGCAGGCGGCGCAATCGCCGCTGCTGTCCAATCCCGCCCATCCCGACCACGGCCTGTACAAGGGCGCGGTGGAGGGCCTGGAAAAGCTCGGCCCGAACGCGTTCAAGAATCGCGACGAGCTCGAGCGCACGGCCGGCACGCTGGCCTATGAAGCCAAGATCAGCGGCTTCAGGCAGATCGACCATGTCGTCCCCACCGCCAACGGCGCAGGCCTGTTCGCGGTGCAGGGCGGGCTGAGCGATCCGGGCCATCAGCGCATCCACGTCGACAAGCAGCAGGCGGCCAGCCAGTCGCTCGAGCAGTCGACCTACCAGGCCAAGCTCGACGCGCCGCAGATCGACGCGCCGAGCCAGGATCCCAAGACCCGAACCCAGAGCGTCTGAGCCGCCGCTGCGGCACGCGTGCGCGCGAACGACGACGTTCGCCCGCCGCGTACCGCGCAGCGACGGCGTCGGGCGGCTGCGCGCCGCGCATGCGTCGAACCGGATCGGCGTCGCCTTGGACCGCCCCAGTTCCCCACGATGAACCTGTCAGGAAACCTCATGAAAACTGCGAATGTGTTGGGTCTTGCGTTGACGCTGGCGCTGGCCGCCTGCTCGAACCAGGCCGCGCCGGACGCCGCCAACGCCCAGCCCGCCGCCGAGCCGGCGCCGACCAGCGCGCAGCCCGAC